>JAKBNI010000135.1 GCA_021831125.1 Actinomycetes bacterium
GCCGCGAGGGGCGCGGGCGCGCGCGCGAGCCGGGGGGCCTGCGTACGAGGAGGCCCGGTCGGGCCGTGGTCGTGGCGGGCCACCGCCCGGCCGTCGAGGTCGCCCTGGTGCCCTGGTGGCGTCGGCGCGCCCTGCGGTCCCGGGGCGTCCGACGGCGGTAACTACCATCGACCCGTGGCCTACGAGAGCCTCTTGATCGCCGACCAGATCCTGGCCGTCGACATCGGCGCGACCAACATCAAGTTCGCCCACGTCAACGAGGACGGGGTGCTGCTGCGCACCCCGCGCCGCCGACCGACGCCGTACCCGTGCACGCCCGAGCGCCTCGTCGAGTTCGTCGAGGAGCGCATCACGAGCGGTGCGTGCCGCCGGGTGGGGGTGGGCTTCCCGGGGGAGTTCCGCGACGGACGCGTCGTGCGCCCCGGGAACCTGTCGCGCCCGGGCGGCGTCGCGACCGACGTGGACCCCGACCTCGAGGCGCGCTGGGAGGGCTACGCGCTCCAAGAGGTGCTGCGCGAGCGCTCGGGCCGCGACGTGCGCGTGGTGAACGACGCGACCCTGGCGGCGCTGGGCTGCGTGGGGGCCGGCGGCGTCGAGCTCGTGCTCACGCTGGGCACGGGCTGCGGGCTGGCGCTGGCGCGTGACGGCCACCTCCAGAAGGTCCGCGACGTGGGGGCCGAGGTCTTCCGCGACGCTCGCACCTACGACCAGGTCCTCGGCGAGCGGGGACGGGCCCTGGACGAGGCGACGTGGCTCGAGGCCCTCGTCGCGGCCGCCGACGGCTTCGCCGCCGAGTTCCTTGCGACGACGGTCCACGTCGCCGGGGGCAACGCGCGCCGGGTCACGCCGACCCTCTTCGAGGGCCACCCGTACCAGGTCGTGATCAACGGCAACGACGCGCCGCTGCGCGGCGCGGCGCGCCTATTCGCCTGAGCCGAGCGCCATCGCCCCGGCGGCCAGCACCCCGGCCTGGACCCGGCACGTCGCGTCCTCCAGGGCGAAGTCGGGGCCGTGGTGCATGCCCGAGGTGCCGTCGACCATCGCGCCGCCCACGAGCAGGTAGCACCCGGGCACTCGGGCGAGCAGCTCCGAGACGTCGTCGCTCGGGGTGACCGGCGGGGCCTCGAGCACGGCGTCGCTCCCGAGCAGTCGGGTGGCCGCCGCGCGCACGACGGCCGTCACGCGAGGGTCGTTCACGACCGGGGGCGTCGAGTCGCTCACGTCGAGCACGGCCGTCACGGCGAACTCCTCGGCGACCGCGGCGACGAGGTCGCCGAGGCGTCGGCGGCCCTCGTCGAACTGGTCCTCGGTGAACGTGCGCAGGGTTCCCGCGAGGTCCGCGCGGGTCGGCACGACGTTCTCCTTGGTGCCCGCGGCGAGCACCCCGGCCGAGCAGGCGCAGTCGGTCCCGTCGTAGACGAGGCCCGCGACGGCCTCGCCGAGGCGCGGGGCGAGCGCGCTCGCCGCCAGCACGACGTTGCCCCGGGTCGTGGCCATCGCGCCGTGGCCGCCCGAGCCCTCGAGCCGGATCCTCCAGAGCGTGCCGCGGCTCATGAGGACGCCGACCCGGGTCGCGACGACCCCGAGGGGCAGCACCGAGGCGGCGTGGGCTCCGAGCAGGGCGTCGGCCGGGTGCTGCTCGAGCAGGCCACCGGCGACCATCGCGCGCGCTCCGCCGATCGCCTCTTCGGCCGGTTGGAAGACGAGGGTGAAGGAACCGGCGAGGCGGTCGCGGGCGCGCGCGAGCACGTCGGCCACCCCGAGGAGGGCCGCCGTGTGCACGTCGTGGCCGCAGGCGTGCATCACGCCCGGCACCCTCGAGCGCCAGGGGACCTCGACGGCCTCCTCGACGGGCAGGGCGTCGATGTCGGCGCGCAGCATCACCCGTCGTCCTGGCGTCGCACCCTCGAGGGTGGCGACGGCCCCGGTCGCGGTGGGCGAGGGGTGCAGGGTCCAGCCGAGCTCGGCGAGGCGCGCGGCGATCACCTCGGTCGTGCGGCGCTCGGCGAAGGCGAGCTCGGGGTGGGCGTGCAGGTCGTGGCGGATCTCAACCATGGCGGGCTCGGCCTCGTCGAGGAGGCGCTCGAGGGTGGCGACGTCGGACACGTCCGCATGGTAGGGGCGCGCCACCGCGCCCGGCGTGATTAGGGCCCGGATGACCAGTCGGGGCTCTCGGGGAACCCCAGGCTCCCCTAAGGGAGTCGTCAGGTTGGCCTTCGAGCGTGGTCTCTTCGCAGACCCCTGGCACCGAGGGCCGCCACCGCTCGGCGCGATCCTCGCGCCCGCGCACGCTGAAGGGGGACCCCATGGCGGGCGGACTCGTCACCAGCATCGTCGTCTTCGCGGTCGGGGCCATTGGGGACTTCGCCGTGACGGCGAGCCCGTACCAGCACGGCGTCGACCCGCGAACGCTCGGCGTCATCTCGATGATCGCCGGCGTCGTGGGCGCCCTGGCCGCGTTCGCGCTCGCGACGATGAGTCGCACGGGCTTTCGACAGCGCGAGACGGCCATCGAGGACGACCAGGGCAACGTCGTGCGTAGCGACGACCGGATCCACTGACACGCGGGACCCGTCAAGGAGGCGTGCTGCCGGCTCACGCGACCCTCGTCCTGGCCCTCGTGGTCGGGGGGCTGGGCGTCGCGCTGCACGTGCGGTGGCTGGTCGCCGTGGCGCTCCTCGTCCCGTGGCTGGTCGGCCTCGCCGTGGGCCGCGTGGCGCGCGCCGGCGGGCGCGAAGGCGGCCACCACTCGTGACCCCCCCGGCCTCGGGTCCGGGGCCGGGGGGGGTCGGGGGCCGTCCGCTAGCATGGTGGGCCAGCATCGACGCGGCTGTAGCTCAGCGGATTAGAGCATCGGTCTACGGAACCGAGGGTCGGGGGTTCGAATCCCTCCAGCCGCACCACGGGCG
>JAKBNI010000036.1 GCA_021831125.1 Actinomycetes bacterium
GCTGGCGGAAGAGCCAGGCCGTCTCGCACTCGCGCAGCAGGCCCCGGGCCCGCTCGAGCTGGGCCGTGCCGACGTCGCCGCTCGCGCGCACGTCGCCGAAGCGGTGCACGACGAGGAGGTGGGCGAGGCCCCGGGCCCGAGCGAGCTTCCACGAACCCCGGAGCCACGCCAGGGCGGCCGGCTCGCCGAGCAGGGCCCAGGCCTCGTCGAGGACGAGGTAGCCGGTGGTCGCGGCGTCGCCCACGACGCGTTGGGCGGCCGCCACGACGGCGAGGGCGGCGAGCGGGAGGGTGGCCGCGTTCCACTGCGCCGACAGGTCCACCACGACGAGGGGTTCGTCGAGGGCGAGCGGCGCGCCCACGCCGTCGAACAGGCCGGCGAGGTCGCCCTCGATCAGGCGGTGCAGACTGAGGGCGAGGGAGCGGCGCGCCGAGGGGGTGTCGTCGGCGAGGGCGGGGGCCACGGCCTCGAAGAGGGCCCGCAGCAGCCGGGCCGGGCGCGCCGGGGCGACGCTCGACCAGAGCCGGTCGAGGGCGTAGTGCTGGTCGTCGCGTAGGGCCGACCCCTGGGCGCCGGCGAGCAGGGCCCGCACCAGGTCCCGGCCGTCGGTCGCGTCGACGGGGTCGCACCAGCCGTCGACCCCGAGCACGACGGGCTCGACGCCGTGGGCGCGCGCCAGGTCCCCGTACTCGCCCTTGGGGTCGACCACCACGACCCGTCGGCCGCGGCGCAACGCCCGTACGGCCAGCATCTTCACCACGGTGCTCTTGCCCGCGCCGATCGCGCCGGCGACGACCACGTTGGGGTTGGTGACGAGCCCGGCCCGGTAGGCGTCGACCGGGTCGAGCGCGAAGGGACCGCCGAAGACCGCCCGACCGACGCTCTCGCCCCCGAGCCCCGGGCCGGCGTCGTGGGCCGGCAGGCGCAGGTCGACGAGGTCGCGGGTCGTCGCCCAGTGGGTGCCGGCGCGCGCGACGCCCCTACCCCGGGCCGGGGCGCCCGGGAGGGCCGCGCGGTGCCACGGCGCCTGGCGACCGACACCGGCGTCGAGGCGAAGCCCCGCGTCGTGGGCGTGGCGCCACAGCGCCGCGGCCCGCCGGGCGAGCTCGTCGAGGTCGGGGGCGCAAAGGACGAGGTAGACGGCCACGCGCACCAGCGCACGCCCCTCGGCCACCTCGGCCTCGCGCCGGGCGAGCCGCGCCATCGACCGGGCCGCGCGGGCGCTGCGGCGAAAGCCGAGGGCCCGTCCCACGGCGTCGTCGGCGTCGACCCGGTGGGCCGCGCGCGAGGCCAGCCGCGCCCCACGGCGCGCGCCGACGACCTCGCAGCGAAGGCTCACCTGCACCGGCGTCTCGGTGCGCAGCGCCCGCTCCAGGAGCGCCACCCCGGGGGCGACGGCGCCGAAGTCGCGTACCCGGTACACCCGCACCACCCCGGCGGCCCCGCGCAGGTGGGTGGGGCGCTCGTAGTAGAGCGCCTCGGGTCCCTCGCGGGGGCCGAGGGCCGCGACGAGGGCCGTGGGGGCGGGGGCCCACCCCTCGGGCGCGAGCGAGCCCGGCGAGGTGGCGAGCAGCGTGGCGCGCGCCGGTGCGGGGGTCACGTGGACCGTCACGACCCGGTCGCCCCCCGCGCTCGCGGCGTCGATCGCCCGGGCGAGCGCGTGGGCCACCTCGAGGTCGGCGCCGGTGAGGTCGAGTCGGCCGCGGTGCGCGAGCGCGTAGCCGCCGAGCGCCCACGCCGGTGACCGGTCGGCCCAGACCAGCACCTCGCCGTCGAGGGTGAGCGCCCCCACCACGTGGCGACGGCTCCGCCCGAGGAACGAGCCCGCGACCGCCGCCACCTCGAGCCCGCTGAGCCCGCCCGCGACCGGGACGGCGGCCCCGACGAGCGCGAGCCCGAGGACGGCCCCGAGCATCCGCTCGGGCCCGCCGAGCAGCGCCGTGGCGAGCAGGGCCACCCCGACGAGGGCGGCCGCCGCCTGGTGGGGGCGCAGACCGGCGACGCGCGCGCCCACGTCGGCCTCGCCGAGGCGCACCTCAGTCATCCCAGTGCCAGCCCACGACCGGTCCGAGCCGGTCGCGCAGGTAGGCGACGTGGCCGGTGCGCACGGGCCGCTCGCCCACGACCGGGGGCGCGGGCCGGGGGGCGTCGGGGTCGGACTCGGGCCGGGAGATCTCCCCGACGCCCTCCCACATCGGGATCCCGAGGTCCGCCGGGCGCTGCGGCGGACCCGGGTCCGCGACCTCGGCCGCGGGGACGAGGCCGCGCAGGCGCCCCGGCCCGGGCACCCCGGCCGCTCGCGCGGCGCGGGCCCGAAGGCCCTCGAGGCCGGCGAGGGCCGTCGACTCCATCACCGGCACGAGGCGCAACAGCACGAACGGCGACGCCGTGGCGAGGAGCAGGGTCACCGCGCCCGCCACGACCGTCGCCATCGACGGCGTCGTGAGCTCGGTGGTGCCCAGCGCCAGGGTCACGACGATGACGAGTTTGCTCGCGGCCACCACGGCGAAGGTCTCGGCGAGGCGCCACCCGAGCCGGCGCAGCGAGGGCAGTGCGCACAGGGGCACCACCACGGGCACGATCGCCACCAGCAGCGCCAGGGCGAGCGTGCGCACGACGAGCTCGCACCACACGAGCATCGACCCGGCGATGAGGAGGCTCGCGATCAGCCCCACCGCCGCGCCGGGCACGCCGAGGGGCACCAGGGCGAGGAAGCGCGCGAGGGCCGCGACGTGGGCGGTCACGTGGGCGGCCGAGACGGCCGAGGCCTGGTCGACGGCCTCGAGCACGAGCCGGGCCACCGGCCGGGCGAACGCGACCCCGGCGACGCAGGCCGGGGCGACGCCGAGGTACGCGCGCCACAGGGCGCCGCTGTCGCCGTGGCGCAGCGCCTGGAGGGTCGCGACCACCAGGCCGACGACGAGGAGCACCGGGGCGAGGGGCACCAGGGCCGAGAACTCCCCGCGCGAGGCCGTGAGCACCTGGTCCGGGCTCCCGGTGGAGCCCAGTACCGCGGCCAGTCCGTGAACGATCCACTGGACGCTGCCCACGACCCAGGCGACGAGGAGCGTGAAGAGCGACGACGCGCCACCCCGGAGGACGCCCCCGGCGCACGCGGCGGGGCTGAGGGCGCAGGTCACCGCGCCCATCAGTGGACCCGCAGTCCGGTGTGGAAGAAGAAGTTCACGAGGGCCGGGGCGGCGCCGATGAGGACCGCCGCCACGAGGGAGGCGACGACGGCGCGCCGCCCCTGGGCCGACTGGTGCATGTTCTGGGTGTGGCTGCCGATGGCCCACAGCGCCGCCCCCAGCAACAGGGCCACGAGGGCCGCGATGAGCGCCCAGGACGCGAGGCCGTTGGCCAGCTGCTGGAGGGCCGCGCTGCCGGGCAGGGCGCTCGTGGAGGGCGAGAGGGTGACGTCGGCGATGGGCACGGGACCTCGTTTCTTCTCGGGCGCCCCAACGGTCGGCCGACGTCGCGCCGTTCTCTGCGAGACTGGGCCCGTGCTCCTCGCCTCGCTGAAGACCCTGGTCGACCACTGGTCCACCGTCGAGCTGTACCTCGTGGCCGCGGGCGTGCTCGTCGTCGGTCTCGCGCTCGGGGGGCTCGTGGTGCGACTGCGCGGGCACCGGGCCATCGCCCAGCGGCTCAACGCGCTGGCCTCGCGCCTGGCCGTCGAGGCCCGGCCCGACGACGGGCGCGTCGAGAGCGCTCTCGCGTTCCTCGAGGAGGTGACCGGCGAAGCCCACCACGCGGTGAGCGAGTCGAGCGCCGAGTCGGTCCGGCTGCGCCGCTCGCTCGACACCCTCCCGCTCGGCCTGGTCCTGTGCGACGAGGCCGGCTCAGTGGTCTTTCGCAACCACCAGGCCGAGGGCCTCATGGCCAGCCGCTACGGCGAGGCGATCGCGGCCCAGGCCGTCACCGAGGTCCTCGCGGAGGGCTGGACCCACGGCACGGCCGAGCGGACCGTGGACATCTTCGGGCCACCACGGCGCACGCTCAACGCGCGCGCGAGCGTGATCGACGACGGTCGGCGCAGCCTCGGGGTCCTCGCCGTGATCGAGGACGTCTCCGAGCGCCGGCGGCTCGAGGAGGTGCGACGGGACTTCATCGCCAACGTCAGCCACGAGCTCAAGACGCCGATGGGCGCCCTGGGGCTGCTCGCCGAGACCCTGCAGTTCGAGCGTGACCCGGCCGTGGCCCAACGCCTCGCCGAGCGGATCAACGCCGAGGCCTTCCGGGTGAACCGGATCATCGAGGACCTGCTCGACCTCAGCCGCATCGAGGGCGAGGGGTCGCCCTCGCGCGAGCCGGTGTCGGTGTCGCTGCTCGTGGCCGACGCCATCGAGCGCATCCGCACCGCGGCCGAGCAGCACCGGGTGCGCATCGACTTCCGCGAACCCGAGGAGACCGCGGTCGTCGTCGGCGACCGTCGCCAGCTCACCTCGGCACTCCACGCGCTGTTGGAGAACGCGGTCGTCTACTCGCCCGAGGGGGGCGCCGTCACCCTCGCCGTCTCTCGACCCGACGGCACCGACGGGGCCGCGCCCCCGACGCCGGCGGTGCGCATCGCCATCACCGACCGGGGCATTGGGATCCCGGCGAAGGACCTGGAGCGGATCTTCGAGCGTTTCTACCGCGTCGACCCGGGTCGCGCGCGCGAGACCGGCGGCACGGGGCTCGGCCTGTCGATCGTGCGCCACGTCGCCCACAACCACGGGGGCACCGTGCTCGTCGAGTCGCGCGAGGGCGAGGGGTCGACCTTCACGCTCGAGCTGCCCCTCAACGCGACGTGACCCGCGAGCCCGAGCGCGTCCGGGTCCTCGTCGTGGAGGACGAGGAGTCCTTCGTCGACGCACTGACCGTGGGCCTCACCCGTGAGGGCTTCGAGGTCGTGGTCGCCCGCGACGGCCAGGAGGCCCTCGCCCTCTTCCACGAGCGACCCGTCGACGTGGTCCTGCTCGACTTGATGCTGCCCAAGACGTCGGGACTCGACGTATGCCGGGCGATGCGGTCCGACTCCGACGTGCCCATCATCATCGTGAGCGCCAAGGGCGAGGAGGTCGACATGGTCCTCCTGCTCGAGATCGGCGCCGACGACTACGTCACCAAGCCGTACCGCCTGCGCGAGCTCGTCGCGCGCATCCGGGCCGTGCTGCGTCGACGCGGAGCCCACGAGCCGGCGACCCCCTCGGCCGAGATCGCGGTCGGCGACCTGCGCATGGACGTCGACGCGCGGCGCCTCTACGTGCGCGACGAGGAGGTGAGGCTGCGCAAGAAGGAGTTCGCCCTCTTGCGCCTGCTGCTCGAGAACCCCGGGCGGGTCCTCACCCGCGAGGTGCTGATCGACCGCGTCTGGGGCAGCGACTACGTCGGCGACACCAAGACCCTCGACGTGCACATCAAGCGGTTGCGCACGCTGATCGAGCGGGACCCGAAGAACCCCGAGCGCATCACCACCGTGCGCGGCGTCGGCTACCGGTTCGAGCCGGCTAGCCCCGCGGGGCGATGAGCCGCCGGCCCCCGAGGTAGGGCGAGAGGACCTCGGGCAACACGACGGAGCCGTCGGGCTGACGGCCGGTCTCGATCAGCGCGGCCCAGATGCGGGCCCAGGCGAGCGCCGAGCCGTTCACCGTGTGCACGAAGCCCAGCGTCCCGTCGACGCGCCGGTAGCGGACGTTGGCCCGGCGACCCTGGAAGTCGGTGAACCAGCTGACCGAGGAGACCTCCAGCCACTTGTCCACCCCGGGGCTGTACACCTCGAGGTCGACGGTGTAGGCCGAGGCCGTCCCGAGGTCCCCGGTGCACAGGGTGAGGAGCCGGTAGGAGAGGCCGAGCTCGCGCAGCAGGCCTTCGGCGCGCGCGAGGACGTCGGCGTGGCACTCCTCCATCTGCTCCGGGGCGCAGTAGGCGAAGAGCTCGACCTTGTCGAACTCGTGCACCCGCAGCAGGCCGCGCGTGTCGCGACCGGCGGCTCCGGCCTCGCGCCGGAAGCACGGGGTGAAGGCCGTGAGCCGGATCGGCAGCTCGGCCTCGGGGATGATCTCGCCGCGCGCCAGCGAGGTGAGCGGGACCTCCGCGGTCGGGATCGCCCAGAGCCCGTCGCGCTCGATCGCGTACATGTCGTCGGCCGACTTGGGCAGGTGGCCGGTGGAGAGCATGGTCTCGGTGAGCGCGAGGCTCGGCGGGCGGATCTCCTCGTAGGCGTCGGCGTGGCGGTCGAGGGCGAACGCCGCGAGCGCCCGGATGAGCCGGGCCCCGTCGCCGCGGTACAGGGGGAACATCGAACCCGCCAGACGCGCACCGGCCTCGAGGTCCAAGATGCCGAGCTCGGCGCCCACCTCCCAGTGCGGGACGCGCTGGTGCTCGCCGTACTCGGGCGGCGGCGCGCCCTCGTCGAGCCCCGGCCACCACCGGCCGGTCTCGACGTTGTCGGTGTCGTCGGCGCCGTCGGGCACGCGCGGGTCGGGGAGGTTGGGCAGGCCGAGCAGGATCTCGCGGAGCCGCTCGGCGACCCGCTCGGTGTTCTCGCGCGCGACGCGCTCCTCGTCGCCCAGCCCCCGGCTGGTGGCGGCGAGCGCCTCGGCGCGCCCGTCGTCCTTGCGGCGACGGGCCTCGGCGACCTGACGTGAGAGGTCCTTCACCTCGGCGCGCAGCCGCTCGGCCTCCTGGAGGAGCTTGCGGTGCTCGAGGTCGAGGGTGACCAGGTCGTCGATCGTCTCGCCGGCGACCCCGCGACGTCCGAGGGCCGCCTTGACGAGCTCGGGCTCGCGGCGCACGAGCGTCAGGTCGATCACCCGTCCAGGATACCGACGTGTCGTCGGGGGCCTCGGGGCCCGGTAGGTTCGTAGCCCGTGAGCCACGCACTCGAGGTCGACGAGCTCGAGGTCGCCTTCGGCCCCGTTCGCGCCCTCGAGGGGGTCACCCTGCACGCCGACTACGGCGAGGTCCTCGGCCTGCTCGGGCCCAACGGCGCCGGCAAGACGACGCTCGTGGAGACCCTGCTCGGGTTCCGCTCCCCCAGCGCCGGCACGGTGCGCGTCCACGGACTCGACCCGGTGCGCGACCACGCCGGGGTCGTCGCGCGCACCGGGGCGCTGCTCCAGCGCGGGGGGGTGTGGGCGCCCATGAGCCCGGGCGACGTGCTCGCGCTCACCGCCACGTACTACGACGCGCCGCGCGACCCCGCCGAGCTGCTCGACCTGCTCGAGCTCACCCGCTGCCGGCGCACTCCGTGGCGGCGCCTGAGCGGCGGCGAGCAGCAGCGCACGCTGCTCGCCCTGGCCCTCCTCGGCCGACCCAAGGCCCTCGTGCTCGACGAGCCCACCACCGCGGTCGACCCCGAGGGACGCCAGGTCATCCGCGACATCGTCGCCGCCGAGCGTGAGCGGGGCTGCGCGATCCTGCTCACGACCCACGAGCTCGGCGAGGCCGAGCGACTGGCCGACCGGCTGGTCGTGCTGCACCGCGGGCGGGTCGTCGCCGAGGGGACCCTCGAGGACCTCGCCGGCGAGCCCGAGATCGTGGTCGAGGTCGACGGACCCCTGGACCCCGTCCCCCTGGCCGAGCGGCTCGCCGTCGCGGTCCGCCTTGACCCCGAGGGGCGACTGCGCATCGCCGCCGCCTCCACGCCCGAGCGGATGGGCCAGGTCAGCGAGCACCTCGCCGGCCTCGGGCGGACAGTCCTCTCGCTGCGCACGCGCGCCACCCTCGAGGAGCGCTACCTCGCTCTCATCGCCGAGAGCCGGGCGGGGCGGCCGTGAGCGCCCTCCTCGCCCAGGCCACGGCCGAGGTCCGCATGACCCTGCGCCGAGGCGAGACCCTGCTCGTCACCCTCGGCCTACCGGTGCTGCTGCTCGTCTTCTTCTCCCTCGCCCACGTCGTCTCGACGCCCGGGCCGTCGCGGGTGGACTTCATCGCGCCCGGGATCCTCGCCCTGTCGGTCCTGTCCACCTCGCTCGTCGCGCTCTCTATCGCCACGGGCTTCGAGCGCTCGACGGGGGTCCTGCGCCGGCTCCACGTCACCCCGCTCGGACGGCGCCGACTCATCGGGGCGAAGATCGCGGCCGTCCTGGTGACCGAGGCGATCCAGGTGGTCGTCCTCGCCTTGGTGGCCCTGGCGCTCGGCTGGCGGCCCCACGGTGGGGTGGCGGGGGGCCTCGTGGTCGCCCTCGCCCTGGTCCTGGGCTCGGCCGGCTGCGCGGGCATCGGCCTCGCCCTCGCGGGCCGGCTGCGCGCCGAGGTCAACCTGGGGGCGGCCAACGGCCTCTACGTGGTCCTCCTGCTCGTCTCGGGGATCGTGGTGCCCCTCTCCTCGCTGCCCGGGGCGCTCGCGCGGGTCGTGGTGGGCCTGCCCTCGGGAGCCATGGCCGAGGCGCTGCACCGCGTGCTCGGCTCGGGCACGTCGCCCACCACGACCGACTGGGTGGCCCTGGCGGCTTGGGCCGTGGTCGCGCCGCTGCTCGCCGCGCGCACGTTCCGCCTCGACTAGCGGCCCCCGACGCCCTCGAGTCGAGCGCGAGGGCGCCGAGCGCCGCCGCCGCGAGGGCGACGACGCGCTCCTCAGCGCGCGAGCGCGGCGATACCCCGGG
Source organism: Actinomycetes bacterium (assembly GCA_021831125.1). Taxonomy (GTDB): domain Bacteria; phylum Actinomycetota; class Acidimicrobiia; order Acidimicrobiales; family RAAP-2; genus RAAP-2. The sequence continues at coordinate 8,592 of JAKBNI010000036.1, forward strand.
CCAGGGCGACGTCGGAGATCGCCCCGTAGTGCACCCCGCGCACCACCCCCGACGCCGAGACGAACACCGTCTCGGGCAGCGTCGCGAACCCGAAGTCGCCGCTCGCCACCGTGCCGGTGGCGTCGACGGCCACCGGGTCGGGGAAGCCCGCGCGGGCGACGAAGCGGACCGCGGCCGCGTCCTGGTCGTTCGAGTCGACGCCCACCACGGACACGCCCGCCGGGGGGTGGGCTCGCAGGTACGCGCTGACCCGCGGGACCTCCCTCTTGCAGGGCGTGCACCAGCTGGCGAAGAAGATGAGGACGGTCGGGTGGTGGTGGGCGTAGGGCGCGCTGACCGTGCCGCCCCTCAGGCCCGTGAGCGAGAAGTCGGCGGCCCTCGTGCCGACGAGCGCCGAGGTGGAGCGGGTCGAGGCGCCGCCGGTCACCCTGCCCCCGGTGAGCGCGGAGACCACGCCGATCAGCGCCACGGCGACGACGACGCCGATGCCGATCGAGACCATCATCATCGGCGACGGCTTGCGCCGCGGTTCAGTGGTGCCGGACGACGACATCGACCGCCATGAGGATGAAGAGCGCGGAGAGGTAGGTGATCGAGTAGTGGAAGAGCCGCATCGCCTCGCCGACGTCGGCGCGCTCGTCGCGCGCGTGGCGGTAGAGGCGCAGGGCGTAGAAGGTGAAGAGTCCCCCGAGCACCGTCGCCGACAGCGCGTACACCCAGCCGAGGTGGGCACTCGGCCCGATGAGCATCGTGAGGGCCCACATCAGGACCGAGTAGACGAGGATCTCGAGGGTCGTGCGCCGCAGGGAGGCCACCACGGGCATCATCGGCACGTGGGCGGCCTCGTAGTCGTCGCGGTAGCGCACGGCGAGCGCCCAGAAGTGCGGCGGGGTCCAGATGAATATGACGAGGAAGAGGAGGAACGGGGTCCAGCCCAGGGAGTTGGTGACCGCGGCCCAGCCGATAAGCACCGGGACCGCCCCGGCCGCGCCGCCGATCACGATGTTCTGCTTCGAGCGGCGCTTCAGGATGATCGTGTAGATCACCACGTAGAACGCGGCCGCGGCCAGCGCCAGCCACGCCGACAGGGCGTTCACCCACACCGCGAGGGTGACGAAGGCGAGCACCTCGAGGCCGGTCGCGAAGAGCGCGGCGGCCCGTGGCGTCATCACCCCGGTGACGAGGGGGCGGTTCTTGGTGCGCTCCATCACCGCGTCGATGTCGCGGTCGATGACCATGTTGAACGCGTTGGCCCCGCCCGCGGCGAGGGTGCCGCCCACGAGGGTCGCCAGCGTCAGCCACAGGCTCGGGATGCCGTTGGCCGCCACCACCATCGTCGGGATGGTGGTGACGAGCAGCAGCTCGATGATGCGCGGCTTGGTGAGCGCAAGGTAGCCGCGCAGCACGTCCGAGAGCGGGCGGGCCACGGTTACCGGAACAGTCATGGGCGAGAGTCTAGGTGGCGGGCTTTTCTCTAGGCTAGGGAAGTGCTCGACTCGCGGCGCCGCGTCCCGAACCCCGTGTTCCGCTGGTTCGCGCTGGCCTCGTTCCTCGGCTCGATCCTCTCGGTCCTGACCGGGGCGGCCGTCCGACTCACCGGCTCGGGGCTGGGCTGTCCCGACTGGCCCACCTGCTTCAAGGGGCGCGTGACCGGCTCGATGTCGATCCACCCCCTCATCGAGTACGGGAACCGGATGGTGAACGGGGCCTTCATCCTCGTGATCGGGGCCACCGTCGTCGCCGCCTGGTACCGTTCCGAGCGCCGCCGGGACCTCCTGGGGCTGTCCCTCGGCCTCGTCGCGGGCGTCATGGGTGACGCCGTCCTCGGCGCGTTCGTCGTCTACTCCAAGCTCAACCCCTACCTCGTCTCCTTGCACATGGTGCTGTCGCTCTCGATGGTGGTGCTGGCCGCGACGCTCTACCACCACTCCAAGTACCTCTACGGCCCGGGACGTCGGGCCGACCGGCGAGACCCGTGGTTCTCCCTCCTCGCCCGGCTCCTGTGGGTCCCCTTCGTGGTGCTCGTCGCGACCGGGACGGCGACCACCGGCTCGGGTCCCCACGCCGGAAACGCGTCGGGCCAGCTGGTGGCGCGGCGGCTGCCCTTCGCGTTCTCCTCGGCCGCCTGGGTCCACTCGGTGATGGCCGTCTTGTTCATCGGGCTCGTCACGGGCCTGCTCGCCGCGATCTGGCGCAGCGACGCCCCCACCCCGTTGAAGCTCGGCGTGCGCCGACTCGTCCTCATCTCGCTCGTCCAGGCGGCCATCGGGCTCACCCAGTACCTGACCCACCTGCCCGCGTGGCTGGTCGAGCTGCACATCGCCGGGGCGACTTCGCTCGCGATCGGGGTCACCCAGTTCAACCTGCGCCAGGTGGCGCGCGACCGCGAGCCGGGGACCCGGCGGGTCCCCCCGACGACATCTCCCCTGGTCACGGTGTAGAGGGATCGCACCCGAGCGAGGCGTTCCGCTAGCGTCGCCCCTTGGGCAGGTCATCTCCGACAAGGGCCCCGCGCCCCTGTGCCACGTCGCCCACGGGGAGCCGGTGAACACCGCGGTCGGGCTCACCCTGGCGGTCCTCACGATCGCCGCCTTCGTGGCCCCCTGGTCGCGGAGCGCACCGGGGTGCCCGGCCCGGTCCTCGAGCTCGTCGTCGGACTGGCGCTCGGCTTCGTGCTGCCGTCGAGCACGACCGCCTCGGGCGCCTTCGTCGGGACCCTCGGCTCGCTCGGATTCCTGATCTTGATGTTCCTCGTCGGCGTCGAGTTCGACCTGCGTCGGATCTGGCGATCGTCCACGGCCGCGATCGCCGTGGGTATCGGCCTGTTCGGGGTCTCGCTCGGTGTCTCGGACCTCGTCCTCGGCCGGGGCCTCGACGCGTCGACCCTGTAGGTCGTGGGTGGCGCGGCGACCCCGGTCGGGATCACCGTCCCGGTCCTCTACACCCAGGGCTGGCTGAAGAACCGCTTCGCCCAGGAGTCGATCCTCATCGGGACGGTCGCGGAGTTCTGCTACGTCGTCGTGCTGAACGTCATGAGCGTCGCCCCGTCTCGAGGCCTCAACACGACGATCCTGCTCGCCACGGGGCGCACGCTCGCCGCGGTGGCGGCGGCGCTCGCGCTCGGGTACGCGGTACGACGGGCGCGCTCGGCCACCCGCACCACTTCCGACGCTGGTACCGGCGCGACGACCCCATCGAGATAGGCCTGCGCGGGACGTTCGCCCTCCTCTTCTTGCTCGTCGCGGCGAGCGCCGTCGTCCACATCGCCCTCGCCATGGGCGCCGTGCTCGCGGGCATCGTCTTTCGCAACGTGATCGGCGAGCCCCGGGCCCTCATCGAGCGACTCACGAGCGTCGCGAACTTCTTCTCCATCCCCCTCTTCTTCCTCACCGTCGGCGTCCAGACGCCCCTGCGCCCGGGCCTGGTGGTGCTCGCGCCGCTCGTGGGCGCGGCCATCCTCGTCCAGAGCGTGCCGCGCCTCTTGCTCGTGGGCTACTTCGCGTGGCGCAAGATCCCCCTGCGCGAGGGCCTCGCCGGCAGCCTCCTGCTCATGGCCCCGCTCACGATGCTCGTCACCACGGCCGAGATCGGCGAGCGCACCGGTCGCCTGGGTCCGCATAACGCCGCGGCCATGATCGTCACCGCCGCGCTCTCGGCCCTCGTCTTCCCCGTCGCCGCGCGACGCCTCCTCGAGTCGGGCTCGGGCGAGGAGGACGTCGTGAGCGCGAGCACGCCAACGTGACCCGGGACCTTCGGCCCAGAGTCTGATAGACCACTTTGTGCCAAAGGTCCCTACGGGGACCACCGGCTGAACGAGAAGACTCCTCTTCGACTGAAGGGAGGACGTGATGGCCGAATCACTGCTCGCGGCACTCGTGTCGCTCAATGGGCCGGGCCACTACTTCCACTGGCACTGGATCGACATCTCCTACGCCAACCTCACGGTCATCGCACTGATGGTGGTGACGTTCGTGGCGGCGCTGTTCGTGCCGTTCCCGGGGCGGCGCCACAAGAAGGAGACGAAGTGAGCTCGACCGAGATCGACCGCCAGTGGACGACGCGGCTGCGCCACCGGGTGGCGCACCGCCTGCCACCGGAGAAGATGCTGCCCGACACCCAGCCGGCCTACGTGGCCTCGTGGATCTACGTCTTCGGCGTGACGACCCTGTCGGCGTTCGCCGTGGTGGTCCTCTCGGGGTTCATCCTGGCCCTCAAGGGTCCCCAGTGGTGGCACGTCTCGGGGATCGGCCACTTCGTCAACTCCCTGCACCTGTGGAGCGTGGAGATCTTCTTCTTCGCGATGGTCATCCACCTGTGGGGCAAGTACTTCATGGCCGCCTGGCGTGGCGGACGCTCGCTCACCTGGGTGACCGGCGTGGTCACCTTCCTCGTGTCGATCGCCACCGCCTTCACCGGCTACGTCAGCCAGACCAACTTCGACTCCCAGTGGATCTCGACCCAGGCCAAGGACGGCATCAACTCGACCGGGGCCGGGTCGTTCTTCAACGTCTTGAACTTCGGACAGATGCTGATGTGGCACATCGTGCTGCTGCCCCTGGCGGCCGTCGTCCTGACCGGTCTGCACGTCTTGATGGTGCGCGCCAAGGGCGTCGTGCCGCCCTTCGAAGAGAAAGAGGAAGCGCGATGAGCGAGAGTCCCGACGTCAAGGTCGCCCCCTGGACGGGCCCGCAGCGCCCCTACGACATCATCAAAGAGGGCACCATCGCCTTCGTCGTCGTCGCCATCCTCACGATCGGCCTCGCCCTGGTCTTCAGCTCGCCTGACGACCCGCAGGTCACCGTCCAGCAGTGGTCCACCAAGGCCCCGATCGACTTCGCCCAGACGGCCCTCGCGGAGCTGAACGGCACCTCGGGCACCGCGCAGTACGGCGCGCCCTACAACACCGCCTCGTCGGGCCAGCAGCTCGGCCCGTTCACGCTGGCGAAGTGGCTCGGCGCGACGATCCCGGTGAACACGGTGCGCGACTTCGTCGTCGACCCCCTGACCGACCAGCCGGCCACCCCGGCGCTCTCGAGCGCGCTGACCCAGTGGAAGGGCGCCTCGGCCACCCAGCGCACGGCATGGGTCGACGCCTACACCAAGGCCTCGGGCAAGATGACCTTCACCAACGGGACGGTGTCGGTGCCGACCAACGCGGCCGGCCCGGTCCCGGTGATGATCAACACCCTCGAGCAGATGGCCCGCTCCGGTGCGCTCGACCAGGCGCTCGTGACCCAGAGCGGCTTCTACACGTCGAACTTCACGCTCCCGCTCCTCTTCCTCGCCGACGGCTCGTACCTGGGCGACCTCGCCCAGCAGCGCCACCTGCTCGGGACCCAGTGGGGGATGATGAACGAGACGGGCAACTACCCGGGCCAGGCCTGGCTGTGGCTCTACACCTTCTGGTACCAGGTCCCGCCCTTCTCGACGAGCGCGAACGCCGACGTCCAGGTGTGGGGGATCATGATGCTGCTCTCGCTGCTCTTGCTGCTCGTGCCCTTCATCCCCGGCCTGCGCTCGATCCCGCGCTGGACCCGGGTCTACCGCCTGATCTGGCGCGACCACTACCGGGCCCAGGGCGCCTAGCGCCGTGGGGGCGCCCTCGCCGGGGGCACCCCCGCGGCGCTAGCCTCGAGCGGTGAGTGACGAGGGGGTCCTCGACCCGACGCCGGCCCCCCTCGAGGTCCTCGAACCCCTGCTCGCCCCGATCCGACGCGACACCGACGCCGCCCGCACGTGGCGCCGGGCCCGCCCGTGGGTGCTGCTCGTGGCGAGCGTCGCGGTCGTCTCGGTACTGGTGCGGGCCTTCGTCGTCCAGACCTTCTACATCCCCTCGGGCTCGATGGAGCCGACGCTCTGGCCCGGCCAGGCCATCGTCGTCGACAAGCTCGCCGCCGAGTTCGGCACCATCCACACCGGCGACGTGATCGTCTTCCACGCGAGCCCCGCCGTGGCCCAGGACTGCGCCGAGGCCACCGCCGACCTCGTCAAGCGCGTCATCGGCCTGCCCGGCCAGACCATCTACTCCGAGGGCAACACCATCTACGTCGACTACCGGCCCCTCGCCCAGCCCTGGCCGCACGAGGAGCCCCTCGAGCCGGCCATCGGCGCGCCCCAGAGCCCCGTCGTCGTCCCCCCGGGGCAGTACTTCGTGATGGGCGACAACCAGCCCACCTCGTGCGACAGCCGCTACTGGGGGTTCGTGCCGCGCTCGGCCATCATCGGGAAGGTCCTCTGGCGCGTCTGGCCCCTCTCGGCCATCGGCAATGTCTAGCGGGTCCTCGCCCGAGGGGCACGCGCCGGCCCACCGCGCGCGCGACCCGTGGCCCCGGCTGGACGAGCCGGCGCTCGGCCGACCCCTAGTCCCACGCGGCGCGAGACCCCTCGGCGCACCCCGGGTCGACACTCGACTCCCCTAGACGTCGATCCCCTCGCGCGGCGCGTCCTCGCCGGTCACGCCGTCCACGGCCTCGCGCAGCAGGTCGGCGTGACCCGCGTGGCGCGCGTACTCCTCGATGAGGTCGACGACGACCCGCCGGAGCATCGGGGACTCCCCCTCGTCGGTGACGATCCCGCGACAGCGCTGGTCGAGCCCGCCCTCGGCGAGGGCGCGCGCCAGTCGGGCCCGCGACTCGGCGACGGCCTCTCGCCACGCGGCGCGCAGGGCGTCGGGCTCCTCGGTGGTCGCGGTCCGCCACTCCCAGTCCCGGTCACCGGCCCAGTCGACCCCGTCCCAGGGCGGACCGAGGGGGGACCCGTCGAGCCGACGGCGAAAGACGTCGGCCTCGACGAGCGTGAGGTGCTTGAGCAGCCCCGCCAGGGTCATCGTCGAGCTACCCACGCGAGCGCGCATGCCCGCCGCGTCGAGGCCCCCGCACTTCCACGAGATCACCCGGCGCACCCGCTCGAGCTCCCCGACGAGGGTCGCCGCCTCGTCGCCGGCCGTGGGCGGCTCGGTCGGGATGAAGCTCACGTCGCGCACGATAGCGACCGGCCGTCACGGGCCGGGCTCAGAGGCGACTGCGCGACCACCGACGCCCGCCGTCGGGCGAGCGGATCAGGTACGAGCCCCGGCCCGTCTCGACGACCGCGAAGACGACGCGCGGCGACGACGCCGCGAGGAGGGGGAACGACGCGTCGGCTCCCGCGTGATACACGGCGACGAAGCGCGCGCCCCCGTCGCGGCTCTCGAGCAGGACGGGGGTCACTCTCGAGCCGTGGGCCTCGGCGCTCGGGAGCAGGATCGTCGAGGTGCGCACGAGGGCCGGCCCACCCGTGCCGAAGGGATCCCACACGGGGCCGAGGCCGAGGCGACGCACCGGCGCGAAGGTGGCTCCGGCGTCGTGCGAGGCGTAGAGCCAGGGCTCGCCGAGTCGCGCGCCCTTGGGGGGGTGGGCGGAGTAGCCGCCGAAGCCCCCGATGGCGCAGATCACCTCGAGGTCGCGCGCGCTCGTGGCGGTCGCCACGGCGTAGGAGTCGCCCACCGACGCGCACGGCGCGCCCCAGTGGACCCACCGACCGTCCGCGAGCAGGCGCGAGGAGCCGGTGACGCCACGATCGTTGCCTACGAGCGCCCAGCCGACCCGCCCGCGCAGCACGATTGCCCCGGTCATCTGCGCGCCGCCAGCCGGCGGGAGCCACCTGACCCCGGGCACCCGGCGCCAGGCGTCTCGGCCCACGCTCGTCGACCAGAGCCCGTAGCGCTGATCGAGCCGCCCGCCGATCAAGTACGCCCGGCCCGCGCTCGCGGCGAGCGCGAGCACCTGGGTCTGCACGCCGATCGCCGCCAGGTCGACCCGGCGCCAGGTCCGTCCGGCGTCGTGGGTCGACCACAGGCCCGAGACGCCCCCGGCGCGGTTCGACGCGGGCGTCCAGCCGTAGACCCAGCCGTCGGTCGTGTTCGCGAAGGCGACGCCGAGGACGCCCACGTCCGGGAAGGGCGGCGGGCCGGGCAGCCGCCCCACCCCCGCGGGCAGGCGCGAGGTCGTCCACGTGCGTCCGGCGTCGTTCGTGCGCGAGAGCGTCGGGCACCACGACGACCCGCAGGCGACCTCGCCCAGCGCGTAGCCACGGCTCGCCGAGAGGAAGTCCAAGGACAGGGGGTTGACCACCGTCGACACGACTCCGGCGGACGCCCCGCCCGACCACGCGACCGCCCCTGCGAGTGTCGCGATCGCGACGAGCCGACGGATGCCACGCACGTACCCATCCTGTCGCCGACCCGCCCGCTCTTACCCGTCGTGCGATTCCCGGCCGGGGACACCCTTCGGGAAGCCGGCGGTATCGTTCTTCCCGTGCGCATCTACGCCGACATGGTCGGGGACCTCTTCCATCTGGGCCACGTGAACTTCCTGCGCGCGGCCCGCTCCCTCGGTAGCGCCCTGGTCGTCGGGGTGAACAGCGACGAGGACGTCGTGAGCTACAAGCGCACGCCCGTGCTCACCCTCGAGGAGCGCGCCGCGGTGATCGGCGCGTGCCGCTACGTGGACGAGGTAATCGCGCCCTGTCCGCTCCAAGTCGACGAGACCTTCCTGCGCGAGCACCGGATCGACCTCGTGGTGCACGGGGACGACTTCAACGAGGAGATGACCGACTACTTCTACCGCGTGCCGCGAGAGATGGGCATCTTCCGGACCGTCCCTTACACCCGGGGGATCTCCACCAGCGAGATCCTGCGCCGGCTCCTCGTGCGCTTCGAGGACGAGCTGCGCGATCAACTGGACTAGTCGCGCTCGACCGGCCGAGAGCGGCTCCCCGCGGCGCACGACCTCTGTGAAGTCTCACCACCCGTGTCTCACATTGGCCTCGGGACCTATGCGACATTCGTCCTCCTGGGTTTGCCCTTGGGCTTCGAGAGAGCACCGTATTCCTTTGACCTGTCGTGGCGCGCCTTGTGG
>JAKBNI010000037.1 GCA_021831125.1 Actinomycetes bacterium
TCAACGACTCGATCCGCTCGATTCCGGGCGTGACCGAGGTCGAGACCTTCGTGTACCTGAAACTAGCCAAGCAGACCTACGCCTGGGGGACCAAGTGACATTGAACGACACCATCACCGACGGGATCACCGTCACCGACGAGAGGCATCCGAGCCACGACTACTCCGAGCGGGCCCGGCGCCACCTCTGGCTGCAGATGTCGCGGATGGGCGCCTACGACGAGGCCAACGAGATCCCCATCATGGTCCGGGGCCAGGGCACCCGGGTCTACGACGCCAACGGAACCGAGTACATCGACGGCCTCTCGGGTCTCTTCACCAACACCCTCGGCTACGGCCGGCCCGAGATCGCCGAGGTCGCGGCGCGTCAGATGAACGAGCTCCACTTCTTCCCGCTGTGGACCTACGCCCACCCCCGGGCCATCGAGCTCGCCGAGCGCCTCGCGGCCCTCGCCCCGGGCGACCTCAACCGCGTGTTCTTCACGACCGGCGGCGGCGAGGCCAACGAGAGCGCGTGGAAGCTGGCGCGCCAGTACCACCGGATCCGCGGCGACGTCGACCGCTACAAGGTGATCAGCCGCGACGTCGCCTACCACGGCACGACGATGGGGGCGCTCACCATCACCTCGCTCGACCCCTACCGCGACCCGTTCCAGCCCCTCGTGCCGGGGGCGGTCAAGGTCCCGGCGACGAACCTGTACCGCGCGCCGGTTCACGGCGACGACCCCGAGGCGTTCGGCCTGTGGTCGGCCCAGCAGATCGAAGAGGCGATCCTGCGCGAGGGCCCCGAGACCGTGGCCGCCGTCTTCCTCGAGCCGGTCCAGAACGCGGGCGGCTGCTTCACCCCGCCCCCGGGCTACTGGCGCGCGGTGCGCGAGATCTGCGACCGCTACGGCGTGCTGCTCGTCTCGGACGAGGTGATCTGCGCCTTCGGGCGCATCGGCACGTGGTTCGGCGGCCAGAAGTACGACTACGTGCCGGACATCATCACCGCGGCCAAGGCCCTCACCGCCGGCTACGCGCCCCTGGGCGCGATGATCGTCTCGGACCGGGTCGCCGAGCCCTTCCAGCACGACGAGACGGCCTTCTTCCACGGCTTCACCTGGTCGGGCCACCCGGTCTCGTGCGCGGTGGCGCTCGAGACGCTGCGGATCGTGGAGGAGGAGAAGCTTCTCGACAACGTGCTGGCGAACCAGGACTACTTCCGCGACAGCCTTGAGGCGCTCAAGGAGATCCCGATCGTCGGCGACGTGCGCGGCACGGGCTACTTCTGGGGCGTCGAGCTCGTGAAGGACCAGGCGACCAAGGAGACCTGGAGCGGAGAGGCCGCCGAGCGGCTACTGCGCGGCTACGTCTCCAAAGAGATGTTCCGGCGGGGGCTGATCTGTCGCAGCGACGACCGGGGCGACCCCGTCGTCCAGCTGGCCCCGCCCATCGTGTGCACCCGCGAGGACATCGACACGATGGTCGGGATCCTGCGCGAGGTCTTCACCGGCGCCGCGAAGCTGAACTTCTAGCCGTGCGCCCGCCGCGCTCTCTGTGGTGGGACGGCCTCGGCGGCCCGGTCGTCGAGCGAGCGGCCCTCGTCGACCACCTCGACGTCGACGTCGTGGTCGTGGGCGGGGGCTTCACCGGACTGTGGTGCGCCCGAGAGCTCGTGCGACGTGACCCCGGGCTCTCGGTCGCCGTCCTCGAGCAGGCCGTCTGCGGCTTCGGCGCCTCGGGGCGCAACGGGGGCTGGGCCACGGCCCTGTACCCCCTGAGTGACGAGGCCGTCGTCGAGCGCGAGGGCCGTGAGGCGCTCGACGAGCTGCGCACGGCGCTGCGCCGCGCGGTCGACGAGCTCGGCGCCGCGCTCGCCGAGGACGGGGTCGACGCCCACTACGTCAAGGGCGGCTCATTGACCTTCGCGCGCAGCGAGGTCCAAGAGTCACGCCTGCGCGCCCAGCTGGCCGAGGCGCGCGACCTCGGGGACACCGAGGCGGACCTCGCCTGGCTCGAGGGCGACGACCTCGCCGCGCGCGCGCGGGTCCACGGCGCGCGCGGCGCGCTCTACACCCCTCACAGCGCGCGGGTCCATCCGGCCCGCCTCGTCCGGGGCCTCGCCGAGTCGGCGGAGCGCCACGGGGTGCGGATCTTCGAGGGAACCAGGGTCACCCGGGTCCTCCCACGCCGCGGGCGCCGCCGCGCCATGGCCGTCACCGCGGGCGGGACGGTCCACGCCGACGTCGTGGTGCGCGCGACCGAGGCCTTCACCCCCGGCCTGCCCGGCGAGCGGCGCACCCTGGCCCCGCTCTACTCGCTCATGGTGGCGACCGAGCCGCTCAGCCCCGCGTTCTGGGCGGGCGTGGGCTTCGCGGGTCGCGAGACCTTCGCCGACGACCGCCACATGATCATCTACGGCCAGCGCACCGCCGACGACCGAATCGCCTTCGGTGGTCGGGGCGCCCCGTACCACTTCGGCTCGGCCGTCGAGGAGCGCTTCGACGAGGTCCCGCGGGTCTTCACCCTGCTCGACCAGACCCTGCGCGACCTCTTCCCCGACCTCGAGGCCGGCCTCACCCACCGTTGGGGCGGGCCGCTCGCGATGCCGCGGGACCTCTCGCCCTCGGTCCTCTACGACCCCGAGACCGGGCTGGCCAGCGCCGGGGGCTACACCGGCGACGGCGTGGTGATGAGCTACGTCGCCGGGCGCGCCCTGGCCGACCTCATCGCGACCCCCGACGAGGAGACCGCGCTCACCCGCCTGCCCTTCGTCCACCACCGCTCACGGCGCTGGGAGGTCGAGCCGCTGCGCTGGATCGGCATCAACGTCGGACTCTCCCTCGGGGCCTGGGCCGACCGGGTCGAAGAGACCGGCGGCCGCCCCAGCCGGGCCGGGGCGCTCCTCGGCCGGCTCCTGCCCAAGTCCCCCTAGCGCAGGATGTTGACGGCGCGTCCGGCCACCACCGCGATCGTCGTGAGAGAGACCAGCGACTCGCCGAGGAAGAGCACCTTGGCGACCCGCGTGAGGGGCATCGCGTCGGCCGGCGCGAAGCTGGTCCCGTTGGCGAAGGACGTGTAGAGGTAGTCGATGAACCGGGGGCGCCACCCCGGGGGCGCCAGGGCGGGATTCTCCATCTGGGGGAACTGGATGTCGGGGTAGGGCCGGCCCCCGGCGGCGCGACGACCGGGCCCGCCGCGGTCGACCTCCCAGAGCCAGAGGCCGTAGACGATCACGTTGGTGAGCCAGATCGCCACCGCCGAGTAGATGAGCGCCCGACCCTGGGAGACGGCGCGGTCGAGGAGGCGCTGGACGAGCAGCGCAACCGTGGTGACGTTCGCCGCCGTGACCAGCCCGAGCAGGGCCAGGGCGGTCCGGCGCACCCAGGGGGCCTCGTCGGGGTGACGGTGGCGACGCGCCGACAGCGGGATGAGCGGCAGGGCGATGAGGACGGGCAGGAGCCACCGGGGCCCGACGACGAGGCGCGCGGGCAGCACGAGGTAGAGGGCGAGGCACGCCAGGAGCGCGAGCGACGCCGGCCAGTGCGGCTCGGGCCGCGTGTCCGTCCCCACGTCAGTTGACGGTGGTCGTCGCGCCCGAGAGCAGGCCCCGGGGCAGGAGGATCGAGCCGAGGCCGGCCGAGTGCAAGAGCTTGGCCACCTGGCGCGACGCGACGGGCGCGACCGGGCTGACCGAGGGGACGGCGACCACCCGCGGCGCGTTGTAGGCCTGCACCGTGGCGCTGAGCGTCGAGGTCTGCCCCCCGGCGCTCACCCGCAGCGTGCTCGCGGTGACCTCACCCTCGCTGCCCACGGTGATCGACCAGTCCACGGTGCCCAGGCGCGAGGTGGTGGCGCGTCCGGCGAACAGCGGGGTGAGGGCCGCGTGCGAGAAGAGGTAGTCGTAGGTGGTGAGGTAGCCGACGTGGGTCACCGTGCGCGAGCGGTAGCCCGAGACGAGGGCGAGGTCGGGCTTGGTGAGCTCGAGGGAGAGCCCGAAGAACGGGAGCGTCGGCGTCGCGACCTGGTACCACGGGCCGCTGCTCTCGGCCGCGGAGCGCAGGTAGAGGTGCCGGCCGACGAGCACCACGTTGAAGGACTCGCCGGCCGCGGTGAGCCCGACGGTCGCCACGCCCGTCGCGGCGCCGTTGCGGAAGTCCACCGTGAGGTCGGCCGTCGCCTGCAGGGCCGAGGTCGAGGCCGTGATCAGAAGGTGCGCGGTCCTCGGGGGGAATCCGTGCAGGGCCAGGGGGTCCGTCGTCACGCCCCCGGGGTTCGGGTCGGTCGCGGCGAGGACCACCCCGAGTGTCGTCAGCGCCAGCGCCACGACGGCCACGACGGTGGCGGCCAGTCGACGGTTCCTCATGGCGCCACCCTAGGGTCCGGTCGGCCCGAGGCTACGAGCGCTCGGTGAGGAGCGCGACGAGCAGCTCGGTCGCGACGTTGCGTCCGGTCGCGAGGAAGCCGATCCGGCCGGTGGCGTCGTCGCACAGGTCGAGCTCGATGGCCGCGTAGGCGATCGCCGAGGACCCCTCCATGACCAGGCCGTGGCGCACGACGACGTCGCCCACCGCACGGCGGATCTCGACCTCGGGCACCAGCACGAGGGGCACGCCGGACTTGGCCACGATCTCGTTGGTGACCGCGCCGTCGTCCCCGCCGCCGGCGAGGCCGTCGGCGATCGTCGGGCGGTGGGCGACCTCGGCCATCGAGAGGCCCCGCAGGACGTGGTAGAGGGCGGCGCTCTCCTCGGGCTGGACGCCGGTGAGGCGAACGTCACCGCGCCCCCTCGACTCGAGGGTGAGGATCGAGCCCGAGAGGAGCCCGCCCCCGCCCACGGGCACGACCACGTGCTCGAGGTCGGGGGCCTGGACCAGCATCTCGTCGAGGACGGTGGCCTGTCCGGCGATGACGTCGGGGTCGTTGAAGGGCGAGACGAAGCGGATCCCACGCGAGACGGCCAGCTCCTTGGCGTGGGCCTGGGCCTCGTCGTACGAGGAGCCGTGCTGGATCAGCTCGACGTCGTAGGTGCGCAGCTTCGAGACCTTGGCGGCCGAGGCGTTCGCGGGCACCACCACCGTCGCGCGCACCCCGAGCAGGGTCGAGGCGTGGGCCACCCCGAGACCGTGGTTGCCCGCCGAGGCCGTGATCACGGCACCACTCGGGTCGTCCCGGTGGGCGGCGTCGATCGCCACGAGCGCCCCACGGATCTTGAACGAGCCGGTGACCTGGAGCCCTTCGAGCTTCGCCCTCACCGGTCGTGAGCCGACCCACAGCGTGGCGGTGGGCGTCGGCTCGAGGTGTCGAGCGACGAGCTCTCGGGCCCTCTCGAGCTGATCGTTCGTCGGTACCGACACGTCGCTCGCCATCGTGGCCACACTAGCCAGGCCCCGTCGGGGGTTTTCCTACCCCCAAGTAAGGTCGCCGTGTGCCGTCGGTCGCCGCCGCGCTGGTCGCCGGGTCCCTCGCCTTCGTCGGCGCCACCGCCGACGACGTCGCCGCGCTCGGCGCGCAGCTGGCCCTGACCGAGCCGGGGCGCCGGCGCCGGGTGCGCCGCGCTCAGGCGGTGGGCGTCACGGCGCTCGCCGCGGTGGCCGTGGTCCTGGGCGAGACGCTCCGGGTCGTGCCCCTCGCGTGGTTCTCGCCGCTCGCCCTCTTCCCCCTAGCCTTCGCGGTCCGGGCCTGGTCGACCCGCCACCGCGAGGTCGTCGCGCGACGACGGGGCGCCGTCGCGACGGCCCTGGTGACCGTGTCGACGGGGGGCGACGCGGTGGCGCTGTGGACTCCCCTGGTTCGCGGGAGCGACGCCGCGCGCCTCGTCGTCGTCCTCGCGGCGTTCGTCGCCTGGGAGCTCGCGCTGCTCGGCGTCACCGGCGCGCTCGCGCGCCACGAGCGCCCCCGCCGGTGGGCACGCGTCGCCACCGCGCGGGGCCGCCCGGCCCTGTACGTCGCCCTCGCGGCCCTCGTGCTCGTGGAGTGCCACGTGCTCTGACGGGCCACGCCGGTAGCGTGGCGTGATGGCTCGGCGCGACGCGGAGGTGACCCTCCGTCGTCTCACCCTCATCGTCGGGCTCCAGTGGATGGGCGCGACCTTCGGCCTGCCCCTCCTCCCCCTCTTCCTCGAGCACCGCGACGGGACCCCCGCCGTGATCGGTCTGATCATGGCCGCCTTCTTCGTGGCCGGGGTCGTCACCCAGTTCGCCTTCGGGCACCTCGCGGACCGCTTCGGGCGCCGACGCATCCTGGTGGGGAGCCTGGTCGTCTACGCGTTCGCCTCGATGACCTACCTCCTCCCGGTCTCGGCGCCCTGGCTGGCGCTCACCCGAGCGGTCCAGGGGGCCACCGCGGGTTCGATCGAGGTCGCGGCGCTCGCCGCGGTCGCGGCGCTCGTCCCCGAGGCGCGTCGGGGACGCGCCGTCTCGCGCATCCTCGCGGCCCAGCTCTTCGGCATCGCCGTCGGACCGGTCGCCGGGGTCGTCGCGACGGTGCGCGACCTGGGGTGGGCCTTCTTCGCGACGGGGCTGGTGAGCCTCGGGGTGGCCGTCGTCGCCGCACGCACCGACCTCGGCGACGAGCGGACCCCTCGCGACGAGCCCCTCCCCCCGCTGCAGTGGAACTCCCGACTCGTGGGCGCGCTCATCGCGGCGAGCGCGTCGGGACTGATCATCGGCGTCTACGAGGCGTGCTGGACCCTCCTCATGCACGCCCACCACGCGACCAGCCTGCAGATTCGACTCAGCTGGACCTTCTTCGGCCTGCCCTGGATCGTCCTCGCCCGCGTCGGCGGCTGGCTGGCCGACCACGCCGACCGGCGCTTCGTGGCGCTCGGGGGCATGGTGAACGGCGCGCTCTTCCTCGCCCTCTACCCCCACATCCACAACAACGACGTGATGCTGGCCCTGGGATCGTTGGAGTCGATCGGCGCCGCCTTGTCGGTGCCCTCGGTCTCGTCGCTCTTGAGCCAGGGCGCGGCCTCGCGCGAACTCGGCCGTCGCCAGGGCCTCTACGCGACCTCCAACACCGCCGCGCTGTCGGTGGCCGCGGCGACCTCGGGCTTCTTGTTCACGCTGAACGAGGCGCTCCCCTTCAGCGTGGTGGCGGCGACCTCGGTCGCCCTGGCCCTGACGGCCCTCTACCGGTGGCGCGCCGTCCCCGGCAGGGTCACCGACCCCGTCGCTACGACAGCCACACCTGATCCCAGCGCGACGCGTCGGCGTCGGGGCTGAGCGCCCGGGTCCGGCCGTCGGCCGCCGTGGCGTAGGCCCAGTTCTGGACGTTGGAGCGCGCGGCCCAGGCGTTGACCGTCGTGTCGAGCCACAGGTACGGGATGTCCTTGGCGAAGCGGACGTTCACGTTCTTCCACGCGGCCCGCTCGGCCGCCGACCCCTGCGGGGAGGCGAGGGCCTTGAGCATGTTCGCCATCACGACGCCGTCGGCCTGGTGGGCGAAGTTGACCGCCCCCGGGAACCGCGTGCCCGAGGGCAGCGAGGTGAGTCCCAGCCCACCCTGGGTCGGGGAGGCCGTCGCGCTGAGCGAGAGGAACCACACGTAGTTGAGACCGGGGTCGACCCCGCCGAACTGGGTCCACACCGCGCAGTCGTACTGGCCGTAGATGACGTTGTTGATGAGCTGGCTCGTGACGAGCGGCCGCGAGGTCACCTGGATCCCGACGGCGGCGAGCTGCTGCTGGAAGAAGGCGAAGGCCTGCTGGCTCGCGGCGTCGCCCGACACGATGTCGATGACGAAGCTGACCTTGGCGACCTTGTGCTTCTTCTTGTAGGCGGTGACGAGCTCCTTGGCCTTCTTCGGGTTGTACGACGGGTAGTGGGGGTTCGAGTAGTAGGGCGAGCTCTTGCGGTACAGACCGTCGGCCACCGCGCCGACGCCGCCGTCGATGACCTTGAAGTAGGCGTTGCGGTTCAGCGCCATGGCGCAGGCCTGGCGGATCGTGAGGTCGTTCAAGACGGGCTTGAGCGTGGTGTCCCACTGGAGGCTCGAGGGGTTCACCGCGCCCAGGGTGCCCTGCCAGTCGGCGTCCTGGACGGCCGTGGGCACGGCCTGGCCCTGCTTGATGTAGCTGAGCGCCCCCGGCACGGTGGGCGCGAACTCGCCGGCCCAGGCGAAGTACTGGTTCATCGTGCCCGACGTGTTCAAGATGAGCATGTTGAGCGCCGGGTCACGGGGTGCGTTGATGTCGGTGAGGACGCTCACCCCCGAGGTCTTCTCCAGCTGGGCAATCTGGGAGCCCACGTTCTGCAGCGCGATGTCGACCGAGCCCGACTGGAGGGCCTGGTTGCGCGAGGCGGCGTCGGGGATGATCTTGAAGGTCACCCCGTCGAGGTACGGGAGGGCGCGACCGTGGGCGTCCTTGCGCCAGTAGTGGGGGTTCTTCTTCCACACCGACTGGACGTTGAGGGTCCACGACTCGACCATGAAAGGTCCGGTCCCGATGGGGTTGCCGGTGTAGGTCGAGGAGAAGGACGAGGGGTGGGCCATGTAGGCGATCTGCTGCTCGGCCAGTTGGATCGGGAAGGTGGAGAAGGGCACCACGAGCGTGTACTTCACCGTGTAGGCGTCGACCGCGGTGACCGAGGCGATGATCGGCTGGATCGCGAGGCCCACGGTGGGGTCGGCCGCGGCCGCCTGGTAGTTGGCCACCACCACGCTCGAGTTGAAGGGGTCCCCGTTGGTGAAGGTGACGCCCTGGCGCAGCTTGATGGTCCACACCGTGAAGTTGGCGCTGGGCGTCGCCGAGACCGCCAGCATGGGCAGGACGCTCTTGCCGTTGGCGGCCATGACGAAGAGCGGGTCGTAGAGGGCGTTGGCGAGGCAGAACCCGGAGCCGTCCATCTTGCCCTGCGCGCCGTTGAAGGTGTGGTAGTTGGGCACGTCCGCGAGCAGGGCGACCTTCATCGACCCCCCGAGCTTGGGCGGCTTCGTGCTGACTCCGGTCGCGGCCGAGGCCGCCTCGGCCATCAGCCCGTCGACGACGGTGCTCGCCAGGGCGATGCCGCCGGCGGTCGCAGCCGAGTGCGTCAGGAACGAACGGCGATCGAACGTAGCCGTCATGGCTCGCCTCCCCCGGCGCGGCCCCCCCGGCGCGCGCCTTCGGCGCAACTTAGCAAGAACGAGACTCCGAATCGGGGCAGCCCGTGCGCGAGACCCCGGTGGGGGGAGGCATCCACCGGGGTCCTGCGCTCGGGCCGGCGGCGGACCGCACGGTCGCGACGTCGGGTCCGGACTCGTGGGGCCCAGGGAGACCCCGCCCGGTCAACGCCCTCGGCCCTCGGCCTCAGCGCTGTCCGTCGATCGCTCCGACACTCTCGCGCACGGACATCGGAGGGCCGTAGGGACCGGCTAAGAACCCCCTAAATCACCGCCGTGTTAACTCTCTGAGAAATCGCGCAGGATAGCCACGCCGTCCCGGGGGGCCTCGGCCATACTTGGCGCGTGCGTTCCGGCCGGACCCGGCGCACGGGGACAGGCCAACCAGGGGAGGAGCGCACCAGTGGCGCAGATCATCGACCACGAGGGGTCGACGGGCGATCCGACGTTCCGCGTCGAGACCCACGGCATCGACTTCATCTCAGAGTCCGAGCGGTGGGCGACCCCGCGCAACATCGGGGCGATGTGGGCCGGCTCGGCGCTCAACGTCGAGTATTTCATCTACGGGGCCCTGCTCATGGGCTTCGGCTTCAGCTTCACGACGGCGCTCACCATCATCGTGATCGGCAACCTCTCCTTCTTCCTTCTCGGCCTCGCCTCCCTGCAGGGCCCCGAGGCGGGCACGACGGCCTTTACGATCTCGCGAGCCGCCTTCGGCACCAAGGGTGGACGGATCGTCGCCTTCTTCAACTGGATCACCCAGCTGGGCTTCGAGACCGAGGGGTTGATCCTGATCGTCGGGGCGGCCATCGTCCTGTGCCAGATGGGCGGTCTGCACGTCTCGTCGCCGATGAAGGTCGTCTTCATCGTCCTCGCGGCCGCGATCCAGGCCGTCCTGCCCTACTTCGGCCACGCCACGCTCGTCAAGGTCCTGCGGGCGCTCATCGTCCCGTTCGGGGCGATCTACCTCCTTCTCGCCGTCTACGACCTCCGTCACGGCTCGGCCTCGTTCAAGGGCCTCTTCCCGACCAACTGGGAGACCTACACCGCGGGTCTCGCCTTCACGATCGCCCTCTCGGGGCTGGGCTGGACCGAGTGCGGCAACGACTACACCCGCTACCTGCCCCGCGACGCGAAGAAGGGCGCGGTGGTCGGCTGGGTGTTCCTCGCGACCGCGATCCCCGAGATCGTGATGATGATCCTGGGCGCCGCGACGTTCACCTTCCTCTCGTCGAACTCCCAGAACGCCGCCTGGAACAGCGCGAACCCCTTCGAGGCCCTGCGCGGTCAGGGGCTCATCCCCAGCTGGGTGGTCGCGGTCTTCCTCGTCTTCGCCGTCGTCCAGCTCTTCGGCATCAACTCGCTCGACCTCTACTCCTCGGGGGTGTCCCTCCAGGCGCTGGGCGTACGGCTCAAGCGCTACCAGGCGGTCATCCTCGACTCGTTCATCGCGTGCGGGCTGACCCTGTGGGCCGAGTTCCAGTCGACGTTCTCGCTCTTCATGAAGGAGTTCGTCGGGGTCATCATCGTCTGGATCGCCCCGTGGTTCGCCATCATGATGGTCGACTGGCTGATGCGCCGGTACCGCTACAACGCCGCCGAGCTCCAGCGCCAGGACCGCGGCAGCATCTACCACGTCGGGCGGCTCGGGGTGAACTGGAACGGCATCGTCGCCTTCGTCGTGGGGATGGTCTGCGCGACCCTGGCCTTCTCGAAGGCACCGCCGCCGGTGAACTTCCCCTTCCACTGGATGACCCCGATCTCCAACCACTACGGCGCGGTGTGCGTCGGCAAGGTCGTCCACGGGGCCTGCGACGCGGGGTGGATCGGGGGCGCCGACTTCTCGGTCTACATCGGGATCGTCGTCGCGGGCCTCGCCTATTTCCTCCTCGAGCAGGTGACCGGCCACGTCCGTCGCCAGGTCGCCGCCCAGCGCGAGCTCGAGGCCGTCGGCTAGGTCAGCCCACCCAGTCCTCGACGAGGCCACCGGAGCCGTCGGGACGGAACACCGGGATAGACCCCAGCGCGCGCACCATACGGGCGTCCTCGCCGAGCGCGTCACGCCAGAGCGACGCCTCGGTCACCAGGGTGCCGATGGCCACGACCTCGGCGCCCACTCGGCGCAGGAGCCGCAGGGCCGCTCCCGTGGAGGCCCCGGTCGAGATAACGTCGTCGACGATCGCCACGCGGCGCCCCTCGACCGTGGGGATGCGGGCCCGGTCGAAGAGCAAGCGCTGGTCGGCGTCGGTGGTGATCGAGCGGACCGTCTCGGTCACCGCGTCGGCGAGGTGGATCTTGGGGGTCTTGTGCAGCACCACGTACTGGTCGAGGCCCAGGTGCCGGGTGACCTCGACCGCGAGGGGGATCCCCATCGTCGCGACCGTCGCGACGACCTCCACGCCCGCGTCGGCGAGCACCGCGGCGAGCTCCTCGCCGGCGCGGGCCATGAAGCCCACGCCCATGTCGACCGTGATCAACAGGGCCAGCGCCAGGGCGTCGTTCAACCGCACGACGGGCAGCTCGACGTGCTGGGTCCCGATCTCGACCGGGTAGACGCCCTGGCTCACGCCGAGCGAGCATACTTATCGCCGTGAGCACCTCCCGGGAGCCCCTCGACCTCGACCTCGCGCGCACGATGCTGCGCACCGCCTACGCCGAGGCCGTGCGCGGGCGCGACGAGGGGGGCATCCCCATCGGCGCCGCCCTCTTCACCCGCGAGGGGGTCCTGCTCGGCGCGGGCCACAACCGCCGGGTCCAAGAGGACGACGCGTCGATCCACGCCGAGACCGACGCCTTCCGTCGGGCCGGCCGGCGTCGCGGCTACCGCGACACCGTCATGGTCACCACGCTCTCGCCGTGCTGGTACTGCTCGGGGCTCGTGCGCCAGTTCAACATCGGCGCCGTGGTGGTGGGAGAGGCCGAGACCTTCGCCGGGGGGCACGAGTGGCTGGCTGAGAACGGCGTCGAGGTGGTCGTGCTGGACGACCCGGCGTGCAAGGAGGTCCTGCGCGCCTTCGTCGCCGAACGGCCCGAGGTCTGGAACGAGGACATCGGGCTCTGAGGTCGTGTCCCGCGGGTCATGCGCCCGCCGGGGCGGCGTGAGGCGCCGCGGTCGACCGGCTGGTGCCGCTCAGCGGACCGGCGGCCCGAAGAGCCGGTCGCCGGCGTCGCCCAGGCCCGGGGTGATGTAGCCCACGCCGTTCAGCTCCTCGTCCAGGGCCGCCGCCACGATCACGGCCTCGTGGCGGGACTGGACGAGCTCCACCCCGGGGCGCGCGGCGATGAGACAGAGAACGGTCACCGTCCCGGCACCGCGCTCCTCGAGCATCGTGAGGACGCGATCGAGCGAGCCGCCGGTCGCGAGCATCGGGTCGCACACCACCACGTGGACGCCCTCGAGCCGGTCGGGCAGGCCGTCGAGGTAGACCTCGGGCTCGAGGGTGGCCTCGTCGCGGCGCAGGCCCACCAGGCACAGGCGGTTGTGGGGCAGGACCTCCTGGACCGCGGGGCTCATGCCGAGGCCCGCGCGCAGGATCGGCACGATCACGTACTCGGTGTCGATGCGCACGGCCGGCGCACCCGCGGTGACCGGCGTGTCGACGGTCGTCGCGGTGACCGGCGCGTGGCGGAAGGCCTCGTAGGCGACGAAGCGCGAGATCTCCCCCGCGAGACGCAAGAAGTCGGCGTTGCTCGTGCGTGCGTCGCGCAACTGGCGGACCTTGTCCGCGACGACGGGGTGGTCGACGACGAGCAGCGCGGGCACGGACGTCACACTACGTCGGGCGGAAGGGTCGCCGGGGGGGCTCGGTACACTCGAACCCGTGCCGTTTTCCCCCTCGTCTCCCGCCGCGTCGGTGAGCGAGGAGGGCGCCAACCCCCTGGGCGGGGTGCGCTCGCACTACCCCGGCCCCCGGGCCCGGATCGCCGCCGACGCGTCACTCCCCTGGTGGAGACGGGTCCTCCCGGTGATCGCCTCGCACCGAGGGCCCTTCGTCGCCTCGATCTCGCTCGCGTTCGTCTCCTCGGTTCTCCAGGTGCTCGTGCCCAACATGCTCAACGGCGACGTCGACAACATCCTGCTGCGCCACGTGGGGTCCTTGCGCGACGCGGTGGTGGCGATCGTGGTGGTCGGCGTGCTCGCCGGGCTGACCGGACTCGCCTCGCGCCAGTACCTCTACCAGACGGCCTACAACGTCGAGGCCGACCTGCGCTCGCTCATCTACGAGCACCTGGCCTGGCTCTCGTTCAGCTTCTACGACCGGGTCCAGTCGGGCCAGCTCATCAGCCGGGCCAACAGCGACATCCGCAGCGTGCAGATGTACTCGACGTTCGCGCCGCTCATCCTCGTCCAGTCGGGCATCGGGGTCATCGCCTTCGCCTTCATGCTGAGCATCTCGTGGCCGCTCGCCCTGCTCGCGCTCGTGATCATGCCCTTCCTCTACGTGATCGGCGTGAAGATGCGCCGAGTGATGTTCCCCATCTCCTGGGTGACCCAGGCCCGACTCGCCGACGTCGCGACGATCGTGGACGAGAACGTGAACGGCGTGCGGGTCGTCAAGGCCTTCGCCCAAGAGGGCGCCGAGGTCAACCGGCTGGCCGACGCCGCCGAGCGCGTCGCCTGGGCCTACATCAAAGACGCCGACCTGCGGGCCACCTGGGCACCCTGGGTTCAGAACCTCCCGCAGCTGGGTCTCGCCCTCGTCTTGTTCTTCGGCGGGTGGATGGTCATCCAGGGTCGCCTCGGGATCGGCGCGATCCTGGCCTTCAACGCCTACCTCTTGATGCTCCAGGCCCCCTTCATGATGCTCGGCCAGCTCGTCATGATGGGCCAGCGCGCCAAGGCCAGCGCCGAGCGCATCTTCGAGATCCTCGACGAGCGGCCCGACGTCGTCGAGCGCCCCGGGGCCTACGACCTCGAGGGCGTGAGGGGCGAGGTCGCGTTCACCCACGTCGCCTTCGCCTACGCCAACGGGGTCCCCGTCCTCGCCGACGTCGACTTCTCGATCGCCCCGGGGGAGACGGTCGCGATCGTCGGGCGCACCGGGTCGGGCAAGTCCACCATCGCCCGGCTGCTGACGCGCTTCTACGACGTCACGGAGGGGTCCATCACGATCGACGGCCACGACCTGCGCGACCTCACGCTCGACTCGCTGCGTCACGGGGTCGGGGTGGTGCTCGACGAGCCCTTCTTGTTCTCGGTGTCGATCCGCGACAACATCGCCTACGGCCGACCCGACGCGCCGATAGAGGACGTGGTCGCCGCCGCCCGCGCGGCCAACGCCCACGAGTTCATCGTCCGGCTCCCCGAGGGCTACGACACGGTCGTCGGCGAGCGCGGCTACACCCTCTCGGGCGGGCAGCGCCAGCGGATCGCCATCGCCCGCACGCTTCTCATGAACCCGCCCGTCCTCGTCCTCGACGACGCCACGAGCGCCATCGACGTGCACGTCGAGGCGGGCATCCACGAGGCGCTGCGCGGGCTGCTCGCGACGCGCACCACGCTCGTGATCGCCCACCGCGTCTCGACGATCGCCCTGGCCGATCGGGTCGTGCTGCTCGACGGGGGGCGCATCGTCGCCTCCGGGACCCACCAGGCCCTGCTCGAGGAGGAGCCGCTCTACGCCGAGGTCCTGGCCCAGGCCGAGCGCGACGAGCCCGCGGACGAGGAGGGCTGATGGCCTGGGGCGGCGGCTTCGGCGGCGGGATGTTCGGCCAGAGCGCCAGCGCGGCCAGCGCGAGCGCCGGGCTGCCCTTCGGCGGCATCCCGAGCGAGCTGCGCGAGGAGGCCGAGCGGCTCCTCGCCAGCGAGCCGGCGCACGAGGCGGCGGACCTGCCCTTCGCCCAGCGACCGAGCGAGCGCGAGCGCCGTCGACTCACCCTGCCCGGCCTGGTGTTCGCCTACCCCCGCTGGGTGGTCGGCGCCTCGCTCACCATCATCTTGAACAGCCTCGTCCTCCAGGCCGGGCCCCTGCTCACCGAGCTCGCGATCGCCCGAGGAATGGAGCCGGGCCACCACCACCTCTCGGTCGTGGCGCTGTGCGCGCTCGCCTACCTCGTGCTGGCGCTGGCCGCGGCCGTGCTCCAGCGCGCCGGGGTCAACCTCACGGGACGGCTGTCGTCACGGGTGATGCACGACCTGCGCATCAAGGTCTTCACCCACCTCCAGCGCCTCAGCCTCGACTTCTTCACCGAGGAGAAGGCCGGGGTCCTCATGAGCCGGATGACGAGCGACATCGAGAACCTCCAGCAGCTCCTCCAGGACGGGATCAGCCAGTTCGCCCTCCAGGGGCTGACCATGGTCGTGATCGCCGTGGTGCTCTTCGCCCTCAACGTCACCCTCGCCCTGTGGACCATCCTCGCGATCGTCCCCGTGATGTTCCTCATGACGATCTGGTACCACCACGCCTCCGAGCGCGGCTACCTGCGCAGCCGCGACCGCATCGCCCTCGTGCTGGCCGACCTGTCGGAGTCCCTCTACGGGATCCGCGTGGTGACCGCCCACAACCGCCAGCGCCGCAACATCGTGAACCACCGCCACGTCGTGGGCGCGTACCGCGACGCCAACGTCTACACCGGCCGGGTCAACTCGCTCTACGGCCCGGCGACCACGATGATCGGCATCCTCGGTCAGGCCCTCCTGCTCGGCGTCGGCGGCTCGATGGTGATCGACCACCGTCTCGACGTGGCGGCCCTCATCGCCTTCGTCCTCTACCTCAACCGGTTCTTCGCCCCCATCCAGCTGCTCGTCCAGCAGTACACCTCCCTCCAGCAGGGCCGCTCGTCGATCATCCGCCTGCGCGAGCTCGTCGAGACCGCCCCGTCGGTCGACGAAGTCGACGACGCGATCGAGCTGCCCCTGATCGAGGGGCGCATCACCTTCGAGGACGTGACCTTCGGCTACGACCCGGCCCGCCCGGTCCTCGCCCACGTGGACCTCGAGATCGCCCCGGGCGAGTCGGTCGCCTTCGTCGGGCCGACCGGCGCCGGCAAGTCGACCCTGGCCAAGCTGGCCAACCGCTTCTACGACCCGACCGAGGGGCGCGTCCTCGTCGACGGAGTGGACCTGCGCACGGTGACCCTGCGCTCTCTGCGCCGCCAGGTCGGGGTCGTGCCCCAGGAGCCCTTCTTGTTCGCCGGGTCGATCCGCACCAACCTGGCCTTCGGACGGCCCGACGCCACCGAGGCCGAGATCGACGAGGCGATCGACCTGGTCGGCCTGCGCGAGCTGGTCGAGCGCCTGCCCGAGGGGCTCGACACGCCCGTGCACGAGCGCGGCCAGACGCTCTCGGCCGGCGAGCGCCAGCAGCTGGCCCTGGCCCGGGCCTTCCTCGCCCGGCCGCGCGTGCTGATCCTCGACGAGGCGACCTCCTCGCTCGACCTCCAGAGCGAGATCGTCGTGGAGCGGGCCCTCGACGCCCTGCTCGAGGGCCGCTCGGCCATCCTCATCGCCCACCGGCTCACGACCGCCCAACGGGCCGACCGGATCGCCGTGGTCGACCACGGCGGCATCGTCGAGGTGGGCAGCCCGGCGGAGCTGCTCGCGCGCGAGGGCGCCTACGCCGCGATGTACCGGGCGTGGGTCGAGGCCGGCGGGCGCGACGTGAGCCGCGAGGACGCGACCGGCGCCTAGGCGCCGACGGTTTCGAGGAGCTCGGCCCGCCGGGCCTCGTAGGCGGCGATCGAGGCCTCCTTCACCGGGCCGAACCCCCGCACGAGGGCCGGCGCCGAGGCGAGCTCGACGGCGCGCTGGTGGGTGTCGGGCACGAGCGTGGCGATGAGGTCCTCGAGGGTGGCCACGTACTCGTCGCGCACGCGCCGCTCCTCGACGCGCAGCGCCGAGCGGCCGAAGGGGTCGAAGGCCGTCTCGCGCAGTCCGCGCCCGGCGCGCAGGGCCGCGAGCGCCCAGCGCCACCCGGGCCCGAAGGCCACCTTCGCGCCACGCGCGCGCTGGCGCTTCGTGAGCGAGAGGTGGACGGTCGTCGTCGCCCCGTCGCCGAAGGCGGCGGCCACCTCGTCGCGGGCCGCCTCGGCGAGCAGGAGTCGGGCCACCTCGTACTCGTCCTTGTAGGCCATGAGACGGAAGAGCTGCTCGGCCACCGCCCGGGCGAGGGGTCCGTCGGGCTCGCCGAGGGCGGCCTCGGCCGCGCGGGCGCGTCCGACGAGCTCGGCGTAACGCCGGGCGGTCGGCGCGCCGCGTGACGCGCGTAGGTCCGCCACGCGCGGCGC
>JAKBNI010000038.1 GCA_021831125.1 Actinomycetes bacterium
CGGGGTCAGGGGAGCATTACGGTGCACGGTGGCCTCCTTGGGTTCGTGTGTGCTTTGGACAGCTCCACACTGGCCCAGGAGGCCCCTTAGTTCACGTGACCAACGTGCCTAGGCATTACACCTAGCCGCCGATCGAGGAGAGCTGGGAGAGCATCGACGGGGTGACGACGATCGCGCCGGCGGGCGTCGCCACGTCCAGCGTGTCGTGGCTCGCGGTCGCCTGCATCGAGACGGTCACCGGCGAGGTGGTCGGGTGCGCGCTCGTGCCCGACGAGGTGATCGTGACCGACCCGCCCGTCGCGGTCGTGCCCGAGGTCGTCAGGCTGATCGAGTAGGTGCCCGACACCGTGGGCGCCGTCGCGCCGGTGGCCGGCCCGAGCACCGGGGCGAGGGCGTCCACGACCGACTGCAGGGTCCCGGTCTCGCTGAAGGTCCCGTTCGACGACGTGGCGGGGGCGCTCTCCACGAGGGTGGAGAGGGCCTTGATCGCCGCGCGGGCGAGCGACTGGGCTCGGGCCACCTGGGCGGCCGAGGGCTGATGGGCGGCCGCGAACTGGGTGATCAGACTCTGGGGGATCTCGAACCACCGCCCACCGACCATCTGCTCGGCGGCCGCCAGCGAGCCCGGCGGCACGTTCACTCCGGGCAGGCTGATGAGGGGTGTGAGATCGAACTCGACGTAGAGGTTGGCGCCGATCGAGCGCACGTCGACCACGGTCGTGCCCGAGACGGCGAGCACGGCCTCGCCGTCGACCGAGGTGCCGGCCGCGGAGAGGTTGGCGCCGTTGGTGCTGGCGTAGTCAAGGGTGAGCGAGAGGTCCTTCACGACGCTCTGGGCGTTGGCGTAGGTCGGGTCGGCGCTCGAGAGCGAGCCCGTGACGTGGAGCTGGAGGTAGGGCGAGGCCCCGAGCGAGGTCACCGCCTGGCTGACGGTCGCCGGGGCGCCGCAGGCCGACAGGCCGAGCGCCCCCGCCGCGAGCAGACCCAGCAGGCTGAAGGCCTTCATGACACTCCCTTCGTGGGCTCCCCCAGGGCGAAACCTACCAGGGGTCCCGGCGGTCGCGACCGCCACCGTAGAGTTCGACCATGACCGATCCCCACCCCCAGAGTGCGGAGCTCGCCTTTGCGAGCGCCCACGAGGTCGCGGCCCGGCTCGACGCCGGAGAGCTGACCTCGTCGGCGCTCGTCGAGACGCTCACCGAGCGCGTCGCGGCCCTCGACGGGCCGGGCACCGCCACCGAGCTCCGCGCGATCGCGGCCCTGGCCCACGACGCGGGGGCCCTGGCGGCCGCCCGCGACGCCGAGCGGGCCCGCGGCGAGCGACGGGGCCCCCTGCACGGGCTGCCCGTCCTGGTGAAGGACAACATCGAGGCGGAGGGCCTCCCCGGGGCGGCCGGCTCGACGGCGCTCGTGGGCCGGCCCGCGCGCGAGTCGCCGCTCGTGGCGCGGATGCGCGCGGCCGGTGCGGTGGTGCTGGGCTCGACGAACCTCTCGGAGTGGGCGAACATCCGCTCCAGTCACTCCTCGAGTGGCTGGAGCGCCACCGGGGGGCTCGTGGTCAACCCCTGGTCCCTCGACCGCACCGCCGGCGGCTCGTCCTCGGGTTCGGGGGCGGCCGTGGCGGCCGGGCTCGCCCCGCTCGCGCTCGGCACCGAGACCGACGGGTCGATCGTCTGCCCGTCCTCGGTGAACGGCGTCGTGGGGCTCAAGCCGACGGTCGGGGTGGTCCCGACCCACCGGGTGGTGCCCATCTCGGCCAGCCAGGACAGCCCCGGCCCGATGGCCCGGCGGGTCGACGACGCGGCGCTCCTCTTCGGGGTGCTCGCGGGTCAGAGCGCGCCGGACACGGCCGCGGCCCCTCTGCGCGTCGCCTACGCGACGACGTGGCGCACGGGCCACCCGGCGACCGACGCCCACTGCGACGCCGTGGTGGCGGGACTCGCCGGGGCCTTCGACGTGGTGCTGCGTCGGGACGTGGCGACCCCGGGCGAGGTCGAGGGTGAGGACGAGCTGACGGTGCTGCTCTGTGAGCTCCTCGACGACCTCTCGGGGTACCTGGCCGAGCGGCCCGGTGAGGGCGTGCGCTCGCTCGCTGACGTCGTCGACTACGAGGAGCTCAACGCGTCGAGGGAGATGCCCTACTTCGGCCACGAGCACTTCGCCGCGGCACTGGCCTCGGGGGGGCGGGCCGGTGAGGCCTACGCGCCCGCGCGCGCGCGCAACCTGGCCTGGGCCGTCGGCACCTGTCTCGAGCCGGCCCTCGAGGGGGCCGACGTCCTGCTCGCCCCGGCCTACGCCCCGGGGTGGAAGATCGACCTGACCCTGGGTGACCACGCCGGCCTGGCGAGCCCGGCGACGATGGCCCCGGCGATCGCCGGCTGGCCCATCGCCTCGGTCCCGGTGGGCCTGGTGGACGGGCTGCCCGTGGGCCTCGCGGTCATCGGCCGGCCCCACAGCGAGTGGGTCGTCCTCGAGGCGGCCCGACGCGTGGAGCGGGTCGTCGCGATCCCCGCGAGCCGGCCGACCTGGCGCGCCCCTCGGCGGGGCTAGGCCGCCGAGACGAGCCGGTGCTGGCGCTCGAGGCGTCGGCGCGCGACCAACCCGATGAGGGCCGCCACCACGCACGCGGCCGCACCCGTCGCCAGGCCGATCCGACCGCCCACGGTGTTCGTGATCCACCCCACGAGCGGTCCGCCGATGGGCGTCGAGCCCATGAAGGCCACGGCCCACAGGGCCATGACCCGCCCGCGCATCTGGGGGTCGGTGCCCAGCTGGAGGGTGGAGTTGGCGATCGAGAGGAACGACACCGAGGTGAAGCCCACCGCGACGAGGGCGACGAGTTCGAGCCCGAGGCTCGGGGCGAGGGAGGCGAAGACCATCGCCACTCCGAAGAGCGCGGCGGTGCGCACCAGCGCCATGAGCCCCGTGCGCCCGCGCGCCGCCGTGAAGAGCCCGCCGACGACCGCGCCCACCCCCATCACCGCCATCAGGGTGCCGTAGACCGCGGAGTGACCGTGGAAGACCCGCTCGGCCACCACCGGCAGGGTCACCTGGAACTCGTAGGTGAGCATCCCCACGAGGCCCATCATCACGAGGGGCACGGCGAGGGTCGGCGTGTGGCGCACGTAGCTCAGCCCCTCGCGCAGCTGGCCGCGGGCCCGCTCGGTGCGCGGCGCCGGCGTGAGCTTCGCGAGGTCCATCACCATCAGCGACGCCACCACCGCCACGAAGCTGAGGGCGTTCACGGCGAAGCACCAGCCCTCGCCGACCGCGGCGATCAGGACCCCGGCGACGGCGGGACCGACCACGCGGGCGACGTTGTTCATCGTCGAGTTCAGACTCACGGCGTTGCGCAGGTCCTTGGGCCCGACCATCTCGAGGATGAACGACTGGCGCGACGGGTTCTCGAAGGCGTTGTTGAGGCCGAGCACGACCGCCAGCGCGCACACCTCGGCGTAGGTCACGACGTGGGTGAGGGTCAGGGCCGCGAGGACGGCCGCCTGGACGCCCATCATCGACTGGAGGACCACCATGAGCCGGCGCTTGTCGACCCGGTCGGCGACCACCCCGCCGTAGGGACCGAGCAGCAGGACCGGCAGCGTCTGGAGGGCCACGACCCAGCCGATCGCCGTCGCCGAGTGGGTGAGGGTGAAGACCAGCCACGACTGGGCCGTCGTCTGCATCCAGGTCCCGACGAGGCTCGTCGTCTGGCCGAAGAAGTACTTGCGGTAGTTGGGGTTCGAGAGCGACGAGAAGGTCCGTCGCGCGGAGGCGCGCGCGTTCATCGCCCCTCGCGCAGGGTCTCGACGACCGCCTCGAGGGCGGGGAGGGCCTCGATCAGTCGACGTTGCTGGGTGGCGCTGAGCGTCTCGAAGGCGCGCGCGAGGGCGTCGGTGCGCTCGTCGCGCATGGTCTGGACGAGCCGCCGGCCCCGCGCGGTCGGCGAGACCCGCACCACCCGGGCGTCCGCCTCGCCGGCGGAGCGCTCGACCAGTCCGTCGGCCTCGAGCTTGGCGACGATGCGCGAGACCATCGTGGGGTTGAGCCCCTCGCTCGCGGCGAGGTCGCCCGAGCCGATCTCGCCGGAGCGCGTGACCGCCGCGAGGACCTCGTACTGGCTGGGGGAGAGGTCGGTGTCGGGGTGGGTGAGCCGGAGGCACCGGTTGAGCCGACCGATCGCCGTGCGCAGCCGGGCCGCGACCTGGGTGCGGGGGAGGGTCTCGGCCACGGCCCCAGCCTAGGGGTAGTTGCCTGCCGGCAAGCATTCGAGGGGACGGGACCCGCGCGCTCGGGTCGCGGCGTGGTCGGGCCGGTGCGCTGGGGGGGCGGTGGCGCTCGACTGCGCCGACCCGGCGGCGCTCGGGGCCTTCTGGGCGGCGGTCCTCGGCGGCGAGGTGACCTTCTCCAGCGACGGCTTCGTCGCGGTGTCCACGCCGGGCGGCTGGCTGACCGCCCAGCGGGTGGAGCGGTACCGACCGCCCGACTGGCCCGACGGCGACCCGCCCAAGCAGGTCCACCTCGACCTCGCGGTCGAGGACCTCGAGGCGGGCGAGGCCCACGTGCTGGTCCTGGGCGCGACCCGGGCGTCCCACCAGCCGGCGCCCGAGCGCTTCCGCGTCTACCTGGACCCGGCGGGCCACCCCTTCTGCCTCACGACGCTGATCCCCTAGCCCGACGCCCGGCGAGCCGGCGGTCCGGGACGATCCACATCGCCGAGACGACCGCGGCGCAGGCGTACATCAGGTAGGGCGAGACGAAGGCGAGCCCGATTCCCGTGAGGTAGAGCACGACCGAGAGGAGCCCCTTCACGTCGACCCCGAGCGCGCGTACCAGCCGGCGGTCGTGGTGGTTGGCGCGCAGAAGTGTCCGGACGAGGACGTAGTACATGACGGCCGCCCCGACCGCGACGATCCCGTAGGCGACGGCCGGCGCGGTCTCGCGGTAGGCGTCGGCGACCCACTGGGTGGCGAAGGGGACGAGCGAGAGCCAGAAGAGCAGCGCGAGGTTCGCCCACATCACGGCGCCCGAGATGGACTGGGCCGCCCGCATCAGGTGGTGGTGGTTCACCCAGTAGATGGCCACGGCGGTGAAGCTCAGGACGTAGACCAGCAGGTTGGGCAGGCGGTGGTCGATCTGGGCCCACGCCACGCCCGCGGGCGGGCGCAGCTCGAGGGCCATGAGGGTGATGATGACGGCCATGACCCCGTCGCTGAATGCCTCGAGCCGCCTAGCCGAGATGATCTCGTGGTCCCCCTCCATCGGCTGAAGTGTAGGGACCGCGGGGCCGCGCCTAGCCCATCGTGCGGGCGAGGTCCTCGCGCACGTCGGCGAGGTGGTGCTCGCACTCGTGCACGGCCTGGGCGCCCAGCCACGTCACGCTCACCGGCTCGTCGCGCCCCGGGAACAGGAGGGTGCGCCCCTCGAGGCCGACCGGGACGCTCGCCACGGTGCGCCCGAAGAGCGCGGCGAGGGCGCGCAGCTCGGTCGCCACGGCCTCGAGGGTGTCACGGGCGTAGAAGCCGAGGTCGACGCGCTCGTCGCGGAACATGCTCGCAGCGACGGCGAGCTCGGGCGAGGCGCAGGCGAGCAGGACCCGCTCGCGCAACGAGACGAGGACGTCACGCACGTGCCCGCCGTACTCGAGGGCCGACCACCGCCCGGGCGCCATCCGCTCGCCGACCCGGGGCCCCATCGCCGAGAGGGTGGCGATGATCTCCTCGGCCGCGCCCCGCACCCGGTCGGGGACCTCGGCGAGGGAGACGGCGCTCCAGCGGAACCCGCAGACCGGGCAGCGCTCGTCGTAGGGCGACACGACTACTTGCCGAAGCGCCGATCGCGCCGGGTGAAGTCGCGCAGCGCGCGCAGCAGGTCGACCTTGCGGAACGCCGGCCAGTAGGGGTCGACGAAGGCGAACTCGGCGAAGGCCGACTGCCAGAGCAAGAAGCCCGAGAGGCGGGACTCCCCGCTGGTGCGGATCACAAGGTCGATGTCGGGCAGGTCGGCGGCGTAGAGGTTGCGCGCGAGCCCTTCGGCGTCGATGCGCTCGGGCAGGTCCTCGGTCGCGACCCCCTCGGCGATGAGGTCGGCGACGAGGGAGCGCGCGGCGTCGACGACCTCCTGGCGGCCGCCGTAGCACAGGGCGATGTTGACGGTCATGGTCGGCGCGGCCGCACCGGCCGTCTTGTCGGCCGCCGTCTTGGCGGCGAGCGCGAGGTCGGGCGGCAGGAGGTCGAGGCTGCCACTCACGGTGAGGGTGAAGCGCAGCCGTTGGGCCACGCGCGGCAGCCGGTGGAAGAGGTCGGTGAGGACCTCGAAGTACGGGTCGAGCTCGGCGGCGGGCCGCGCGAGGTTTTCGGTGGAGAGGACCCAGGCGGTGACGGCGCCGATGCCGAGCTCCGCGCACCACTCGATGAGCTCCTCGAGCTTGCGCATGCCGGCCTCGTAGCTGGCCCGGTACTCGCCGTCGGTCATCTCGCGCGCAAAGCGCCGGTGCCCGTCGGCGATCACCCCGACGTGGCGCGGGAGCCGGTCGGCGGGCAGAGCGGCGGCCAGTCGGCGCTCGTAGTAGCGGTAGGCGGTCCGCCGTAGGGCCATGCACACTCCGAGGTCTGAGGCTCAGGGCCAATGTACTCGCCGCCCCCCGTCGTCGGCCGTACCCGTGTGACGGCCCTGGGATAGGGTCCCGCAAAGAACGGAGGCTTCATGGCCGAGGTCGTGCTGTTCCACCACGCGCTGGGCCTCACGCCCGGCGTCGCCGAGTTCGCCCAGGGGTGGCGCGATCAGGGTCACGTCGTGCACACCCCCGACCTCTACGAGGGGCGCACGTTCTCCGACCTCGACGAGGCCGTCGATTTCGTGGACGCCCAGGGCATTGACCACTGGATCGGCGCCGCCTCGGGCGCCGCCGCCGCCCACCCCGCGGCGACGGCCTTCGCCGGCTTCTCCCTGGGCGCGGCCTGCGCCCAGTACGTCGCCCAGTCGACCGCCGGGGCTCGCGCCGCCCTCCTCTTCCACGGCGCGCTCTCGCTCGCGACGATCGAGCTCGCCTGGCCCGAGGGGCTCGGGCTTCAGGTGCACACCGCCGAGGCCGACCCTTGGGTCGAGATGGACGAGGCGCAGAGCCTGATCGAGTCGGTCGACGGGGGCGAGCTCTACCTCTACCCGGGGAGCCGCCACCTGTTCTGCGACGCGTCGTGGGTCGAGTTCGACGAGCCGAGTGCCCGCCTACTCAACGAGCGCTCCCTCGCCCTGCTGGGTTCGCTCTAGGGTCTCCGCGGGTCGGCCCGTTTCGCTAGAGTCGCCTCGTCGCGAGCAGGGGGTGACGTGGCGAGAGTCGAGACGGCGCACGAGGTGAGTGGCCGGGGCCCACGACCCGCCGTCTCGGTGGTCCCCCTACGCGCTCTGCCGGTGAGCGCCGCCGTGGTCGTCTTCGTCGCCCTCTCGATCGGCGAGAACTGGAAGTGGGGGCTCGTCTTCTGCCACGTCGCCGGTGGAGGACTGTGGACGGCCATCGACCTCTTCGTCGGACTCGTCGTGGGCCCCATCCTCGGGCGGCTCTCGGTCCCGGCGCGGGCCGAGTTCTCGGCGCGCTTCATGCCCAAGATGGTCGTCTTGATGCCCACCATCGTGCTCATGACGCTCGCGACGGGCTTCCAGATCGCCGGCGTCCAGGGCAACCTCGCGGTGGGCAGCCCCAATCACGCGTGGCTGATCGCGTCGTTCATCGTCGTGGGGGTCATGGCGGTGATCGCGCTGGGCATCCTCGAGCCGGCGAACATCGCCGTCCTGATGGAGATGAACAAGCCCGAGCCCAACGGCGCGCGGATCGGCCGGCTCATGCGACGCTTCGTCTACACCGCGGGGGTCACCGGGGTGATGCAGGTCGCGACCCTCGTGATCATGACCCGGGTGGCGTCGCGATGACCGCGACCCTCGACGCCGAGCGGCCCATGCCTCCGGTGGGGTGGCTCTCGACGACGGCCCTGGGGTGCGTCATCGTCGGGGGGATCCTCATCGCCTCCTACGCCCCGCGCCCCGCGCCGCTCCTGGTCCCGACGGCCCTCACCGTCCTCGCGTACGCGCTGATGGCGACGTCCCTGGTGCTCCTGAGCCGGATCGCGGGCTTCGCGTGGTCGACCTTCGGGCGCATCTTCCGCTGGGCGCTGCTCGCCTACCTCGTCATGTCCGGGATGATCGAGTTCGCCTTCGTCCACGACCACACGCGCGGCGCGACCCTCCTCGAGGTGACCCTGATGCTGGTGATCTTCGCGCTGAGCGTGCCCACGACGATCGCCTTCACGTCCGCTCGCTACGCGGACGACTGAGCGCCGGGCGACACGCGGTGGAGAGCGACGGAGTCGGGGCACCGCCACACCCCGGGCCCTCAGAGGCGATCCGCCGGGTCGAGGACGCCGAGTGGCCGATGGTGGCGTGGCTCTTCCAGCTGCTCCGCCACGACCTGGCCCTCGTGGTTCGGGGCCTGCCCTACGAGGACGGTCGCTACGCCCACGGGCCGCTCGAGGCGTACCCGTCGCCCGACCACGTGGGCTACGCGGTCTGGCGGGACCACCCCAACACCTCCCGGCCGGCGCCTATCGCCTTCGCCCTGTGCGAGGCGGTGACGGTGGCGCGGTGGTCGATGGCGGCTCTGTGGGTCTCACCCGTCGTGCGTGGTGAGGGGGTGGGCACGCGCCTCGCCCTCGACGTGCTGGCCCGCCACGGGGACGAGTGGGAGGTCGCCTTCCAGCACGACAACGTGAGTGCCGGGCGGTTCTGGCGCCGGATCGGCGACCTCGCGTTCCCGAGCGGGTGGGATGAGTCGCGTCGCCCGGTCACCCGTCGGGTCGACGTGCCCGCCGACCACGTCATCGTGGGGACCCGTCCGCCGAGTGCCTCGGCGCCGGGGGCGCCCGCTAGGGCGGGCTGAGCGCCGCTCGCGCGATCCCCGCGAGCAGGCCCGGGAAGACGAAGCGGTGGAAGGGCGCCACCGCGTACCAGTAGAGGCGCCCGAGCAGACCGCGCGGGTGGAAGGTCGCGCTCTGGGTGAGGGTGGACCCGCCCGAGGGGCCGGGGGCGACCTCGAAGGTGAGCCGCGCCGTCCCGGGCAGGCGCATCTCGGCGCGCAGCGCGAGCCGCCGGGGCGCCTCGAGGGCCTCGACCCGCCAGAAGTCGAGGGGTGCGCCCACCTCGAGGCGCGCGGGACGGCCCCGACGCATCCCGGGCCCGCCGACCAGGGCGTCGAGCAGGCCCCGCAGGCGCCACAGGGCGTCCCCGGCGTGCCACCCCGTGGCGCCGCCGAGCGCCGAGACGGCCGCGAAGACGCGCTCGGGGCTCGCCCTCACCGTCGTCGAGCGCACGTCGGACAGCACCGTCCCCCCGGCCCAGTCGGGGTCCGTCGACTGGGCGGAGAAGACCTCGTAGTCGGCGCCCGTGAAGGTGGTGGGCGCGGCCCCCTCGCGCGTGACCGCCAGCGCTCTGGCGACCGACTCGTCGAAGCCCAGGGGTTCGCGCCCGAGGAGGTCCTCGGTCGCCACGGCCCCGGGCGAGACCACGACCTCGTTGATGAGCGACTCGACGAGCTCGGCGGCGAGGGGCACCGGGACCGGGGTCACCAGGCCCACCCAGTGGCTCGAGAGCCGGGGACTGAGGAGGGGCACCCGGATCAGCCGCCGCTCGGGCAGGCCCGCGACGCGCGCGTAGTGACGCATCATCTCGGCGTAGGTGAGCACGTCGGGTCCCCCCACCTCGTAGACGCCCGGGCCGACGGACGGGTCGAGCACCGCGCGCACCAACAGGTCGCGGACGTCGGCGACGGCGATGGGCTGACAGCGCGTCTCGACCCAGCGAGGTGTGACCATGACCGGGAGCACGTCGACGAGGTAGCGCAGCATCTCGAAGCTCGCCGATCCCGACCCGATTACGACCCCGGCGCGCAGCTCGACGGTGGGGACGCCCGAGTCGGCGAGGGCGCGGCCTACGGCGTGGCGGCTCGCCAGGTGGGCGCTCAGACGGTCGGTGTCGCGCCCGAGGCCCCCCAGGTAGACCACGCGCGAGACCCCGGCGTGACGGACCGCGCGGGCGAAGGCCCGCGCGTGGCGCAGCTCGGTGGCAGCCCACTGCGGGCCCTCGCCGATGGAGTGGACGAGGTAGACCGCGACGTCCACTCCGTCGAGCGCCGGCGCGAGGTCCCCGTCGAGCGAGCCCCCCACGACCTCCACCCGGTCGGCCCACGGGGCGGGGGCGAGCTTCGCGGGTGTGCGCGCGAGGACCCGGACGGCGGCGCCGCGCTCGAGCAGCGCGGGCGCGAGGCGGCCGCCGACGTAGCCGGTGGCGCCGGTCAGGAGGACGCGGGGTGGGTGGGCGGTCTCGTCGGGACGGGTCACGGTGGCTCCGTCCCGCACGCTAGGGGTCGGGCGCCCCGGGCCGACGGGACGAAGGTCCACTCGGGACCAAAGTCGCTAGTGGCGGGACGGCCCCGGCTCGTAGCGTCCCTGGACGTGGCTGGCGACGCGGAAGAGGTCGGGGGTTCGCCGGGTCCCTCGCACCGGGCCCTCTCCTTCGATCGCCGACCCCTCCTCGTCTTCTGGGAGACGACCAAGGCCTGCCCATTGGCCTGTCGCCACTGCCGCGCCGACGCCCAGCTCGCCGGAGGGCCCGACGAGCTCTCGACCGCCGAGGGCCTCGCCCTCATCGACGACCTGGCGACGCTCGGGAGCCCGCGCCCCATCCTGGTGCTCACGGGCGGGGACTGCCTCATGCGCGACGACCTCGTGACGCTGGCCCGCCACGCCCACGAGGCCCACCTCCCGGTAGCGGTCGCTCCCTCGGTCTCCCCGC
Organism: Actinomycetes bacterium; assembly: GCA_021831125.1. Lineage (GTDB taxonomy): Bacteria > Actinomycetota > Acidimicrobiia > Acidimicrobiales > RAAP-2 > RAAP-2. Next base: position 10,837 of record JAKBNI010000038.1, read on the forward strand.
GGCTCTCGGCCGAGACCCTGCGCGCGCTGCGTGAGGTCGGGGTGAAGAGCGCCTCGCTCAGCCTGGACGGAGCCGGTCCCGGGTCGCACGACACGCTGCGGGGGATCGAGGGCCATTTCGAGGCGACCCTCGAGGCGATCGACCTCCTCGTGGCCGAGGGCCTCTCCACCCAGGTCAACACGACGGTGATGCCCTCGAACCTCGAAGAGCTCGCCGACGTCGCGGCGATCGTCGCCGAGCGCGGCGCCGACGTCTGGGAGGTCTTCTTCCTCATCACGACGGGCCGCGGGTCGGCCATCCCCTCGACGACGCCGCGGGAGAACGAGGACGTGTGCCGGTTCCTCGTCGACGCCTCGCGCTACGGGGTCACGGTGCGCACCGTGGAGGCGCCCTTCTTCCGTCGGGTCGCCCAGGGGGCGGCCGACGGGCGCGTCGCCGACGGCGGGCCGCTCTACCGCCGACTGTCGGGGCGCCTCGCCGAGCTGCTCGGTCCGCCCCGGGCCACCCCGCGCGTGCCGAGCGCGGCGACGCGCGACGGCAAGGGGATCGTCTTTGTCGGCGCGAACGGCGACGTCTACCCCTCGGGCTTCTTGCCCCTCGCCCTCGGCAACGTGCGCGAGACGCGCCTCACCGAGATCTACCAGCGCCACCCACTGCTGCGCTCGATCCGCGCGGCCGAGTTCTCGGGCCCGTGCGGGCGCTGCGTCCACGCCAACCTCTGTGGCGGCTCGCGCTCTCGGGCCTTCGCCGCCTACGGGGACGCGCTCGCCTCGGACCCGGGGTGCCTGCTCGTCGCCGAACCCCTCGCCGTCCCCGGCGCGCGAGTCAGCCCCGCTCGACCCGCCGTCCGCTGAGCCTCTCGGCGCGGACCCTGAAGGCCACCGGCGCCCGGCCCGAGCCCCCGGCCTCGCGGGAGGGGCCGCGTCCCGTGGCCCCGGTGGCGGCCATGCGCGCGCGCAGAAGGTCGAGGGTCATCGCGGCGCCCGCCTCGTCGAGCTCCTCGTAGACGCCCTGGAGGATGACGCTGCGCCACCCACCGTCGGGGCGGTACTCGTCGACCTCGAAGGCGACGCGCCCGTGACGGCGCATCAGCGCCACCTTCTTGCCCTCGGTGGTGTAGGCGTAGGCGCAGCCCTCGTGCCAGGCGTAGATCACGGGCACCACGTAGGTGTCCTCCCCGTCGCGGCAGCCGACCCGTCCGACCCGTTGGGTCGCCAGGAACTCCTCGACCTCGGCGTCGGTCATCTCTTCGATCACCCGTCGAGGGTACCGCCGGGACCTCGACGCGGGGCCCGACGTCCCCGTGCGCGAGGCGGAGCGGACCTAGGCTCGGGGTCGTTCCCGACTGGCCCCGGTCTCGGCCGGGCGAGAGACGGCGGAGGAGTGATGCTCATCAACCAGATCGGCGTCGAGGAGGAACCGACGGTCGTGGCGCTGCGCCCGCGTCGGGCGGACGAGGCGGTCCGGGCCCGTCGCGAGACCCTCACCGACCTGCTCTGCGCGGTCTGGAGCGCCGGGGTCGCCGTGCAGACCGAGGAGGGCGGGAGGAGCGTCACGACCCTCGTGCCCCGGGTCGAGGACGACCCGCCGGCGAGCGCGCCGCGCCGCGCCCACGTCGCCTGAGGTCCACCGGCCCCGAGGCGGTCGGTAGAGTCGGCGCTGTCCCGGGAGGCCGACGCTGCCCCATCACCTGCTGATCCAGTTCTCCGACGTCCACCTGACCCGGTCCGGGGAGCTCGCCCCGGGGGTCGATCCGGCGGCGAACCTCGCGAGCGCGCTCGCGCTCTTGGAGGACGAGGGGATCGAACCCGACGTGGTTCTGCTCACCGGTGACCTCGCCAACGAGGGGGACGAGCCCTCCTACCGGGACCTGGTCGCCGCGCTCGAGGCGAGTCCGGCCACCGCGCGCGCCTCCCTCGTCTATGTGCCCGGCAACCATGACCGCCGCGGCCCGTTCCGCTCCGTCCTGCTCGGCGAGCCCCCCGACGAGGGGCCGATCAACCAGGTGGCCTGGCACGGGGGCCTGCGGGTGGTCGCCCTCGACTCGACGGTCCCGGGCGAGGACCACGGCCGCCTCGACGCCGAGACGTTGGACTTCCTCTCCGACGCGCTCGCCGAGCCGGCGCCGGAGGGATCGCTCGTGGTCATGCACCACCCGCCGCGGCCCTCGCCGATCGCGATGATGGCCGCGCTGCGCCTGGCCAACGCCGACGATCTCGCGCGGGCGATCGAGGGGACCGACGTGCGTGCGGTGCTCTGCGGTCACTACCACCACGCCGGGGCCAGCCACCTCGGCCCGGTGCCGGTGTGGACGGGGCCGGCGACCTCGTTCGTCGCCGACGCGGCGAGCGCGAAGGAGTTCCGACTCCTGCCCGGCGGTGCGATCACCCGGGTCGACGTCGACGACGACGCGCTCGTCACCTCGGTGATCCCGGTCGGTCCGGGCCGGCTCGGTGTCGGGGCGGGGGGACCGGCGCCGACGAGGTGAGCCGGCGCCCGTGGGCGCCGAGAGGGGGCCGACCCTGGCGTTACAGTGGCTCGTGGACCAGGGGTACCACACGATCATCGAGCCGTTCCGGATCCACTCGGTGGAGCCGCTGCGCATGACGACCGCCGACGAGCGCCGTGTGGCCATCGAGTCGGTCGGCTACAACGTCTTCGGGCTGCACTCGAGCGACGTGCTGATCGACCTGCTCACCGACTCGGGCACCGGGGCGATGTCGCGGGACCAGTGGGCGGCAATCCAGCACGGCGACGAGAGCTACGCCGGCTCGCCCAGCTGGTACGCGTTCGAGTCGGCCGTGACCGAGCTCTTCCCCTACCGCCACGTCATCCCCACCCACCAGGGGCGTGCGGCGGAGAAGATCATCTTCTCGGTCCTCGCCGGGCCCGGGAAGGTCGTGCCCAACAACACCCACTTCGACACGACCCGGGCCAACGTCGAGGCCACCGGCGCCGAGGCGCTCGACCTCGTGATCCCCGAGGGCCGCGACCCCGCCGCCCAGCACCCCTTCAAGGGCAACATGGACCTCGCCGCCCTGGAGCGGCTCCTCGAGCAGCGCCGCGGCGACGTGCCGGTCGTCTTTCTCACCATCACCAACAACTCCGGGGGCGGCCAGCCGGTGTCGCTCGCGAACATCCGTGCGACGAGCGCGCTCTGCCACCGCTACGGCGTCCCGCTCTTCCTCGACGCCTGCCGCTTCGCCGAGAACGCGTGGTTCATCCACGAGCGCGAGCCCGACCAGGGGGACCGCCCGGTCGCCGACATCGTGCGCGAGATGGCCTCGCTCGCCGACGGGATGACGATGAGCGCGAAGAAAGACCCCTTCGCCAACATCGGGGGCTGGCTGGCGCTCAACGACGACGAGGTCGCCGAGCGCTGCCGCACCCTGCTCATCCTCACCGAGGGCTTCCCGACCTACGGCGGGCTGGCCGGCAGGGACCTCGAGGCGATCGCCCAGGGCCTGCGCGAGGCGGTCTCGCACGACTACCTGCGCTACCGGATCCGCTCGACCGCCTACCTCGGTGAGGCGCTCGAGCGTGCCGGCGTGCCGGTCGTGCGGCCCATCGGGGGTCACGCCGTCTACCTCGACGCCCGGGCGCTCGCGCCCCACCTCGACCCCCTCGACTACCCGGGCCAGTCGCTCTGCGTGGCGCTCTACGTGGCCGGGGGGATCCGGGGGTGCGAGATCGGCTCGGTCATGTTCGGCCGACAGCCCGACGGCAGCGAGCGGCCCGCGGCCATGGAGCTGGTGCGCCTGGCCATCCCCCGGCGCACCTACACCCAGAGCCACATGGACTACGTCATCGAGGTGGTAACGGCGGTGGCGCGCGAGGCCCCGAGCCTCGAGCCCTACGAGATGACCTACGAGCCGCGCGCCCTTCGCCACTTCACGGCCCGGTTCCGCCCGCGGCGCTGAGGCCGGCAAACGTGGGGGGACATCCGCCGGCGCCAACGCGCCACCCGAGCGCCCGGGTCGCCCGTGGGCCCGACGGGATGGACGGGGGCGGGCCCCCGTGACCGAGACCGTCGGCCGGGTCGTGGAGTTGTGGCGCTACCCCGTCAAGTCCCTCGGGGGAGAGCGGCTCCAGAGCGTCGAGTGCGAGCATCGCGGGCTCGAGGGCGACCGCCGCTGGGCGGTGCGGGGAATGGACGGCAAGCTCGGCAGCGGGAAGACGACGCGACGCTTCCGCCGGATGCCGGGGCTCCTCACCCTGTCGTCGTTCGTCGACGAGGCTGGTCGGGCCTGGATCCGCTTCCCCGACGGGGAGGCACGCCGGGTCGACGACGCGACGACCCCGGCCTGGGTCGGGGCGGTCGTGGGCGAAGAGGTCACCGTGGTCGCCGAGGGGGAGACGCCGCACTTCGACGACTCGGCGCTGCACCTGGTGTCGAGCGCCTCGCTCGCCTGGCTCCACGAGCGGCGACCCCACGACCAGGTCGATCGGCGCCGCTTCCGCCCCAACGTGGTGCTCGAGGTGCCCGGGGCGTCGGGTCGGGTTGAGGAGAGCTGGGTCGGGCGCACACTCGAGATCGGGACGTCGGTGCTCACCGTCGTCAGGCCGACGGAGCGGTGCGTGATGACCACCCTCGCCCAGGGCGAGCTGTCCTTCGCCCCGCGAATCCTCAAGGAGCTCGCCGAAGCGTCGGAGGCTCTGCTCGGGGTGTACGCCGAGGTCGCAGTCCCCGGTGCGCTCCGCGTGGGCGACCCCGTCTCGCTCCGCGGGTAGGACCCCACGCACCGGCGACTACGGCGCCTTCAGCCCGGGGTGTGTCCTCCCCCCGCGTAGTCCTGAGGGCCGGGCTCGGGTGATGAATGGCCCTGAGCGCCCGATCGCGCGGGTGGGGTCCTTCCCCAGGTCGCGCACTCAAGAGTGGAGTCGAGATTCACTCTGGGACGGGTCACGCTGTCAACGGAGTCAGGGGAAGACCCGTTCGGCGACGGGGGATCATGGGCCGTCCGGTGGCCGACTCTGCCTGAGGTCGTCGAGCAGTTCTCGAAGCGCGGTGGTGTAGTCCTCGAGAGCCTGGCGTCCTTGGGACGTGAGAGTCACGGTCGTGAGTGACGACTTTCCCTTTCCGGTCTTCACACTCGCGACGTAGTGAGCTCCCTCCAGTTTGCGAAGGTGAGAGAGGAGGTTGCCCGGTGTCAGGGCGATCTGGTCTTGGAGTCGAGTGAATGAGAGCATGTCGCCGTCAGGGAGGGCCGCGAGGGTCGCCATGATGCGCAGTCGCGCCGGGACGTGAATCAGGGGGTCGAGCTCTGCTTCGGTCACGACCGTGCCGTCAGCGGTGCTGTTGGGTGAGCCGAATCCCCGCGAACCCTGCGAGCCCGGCGGCGAGGGCGATGCCGCAGACCAGCCACGCGGCGACGGGCCCGGCGAACGCGCCGCCGATGCCGACCGCGAAGAGCCCCATACCCAGGACCATTGACCGGGACTCCTCCCGCAACACCCCCATTGTCACGACGACCGCACCGGCGAAGAAGAAGGGCGCGGTGGTCGGGTAGATGCCATAGACGATGGAGTGGCTCGCGCCGGCGTGGTACAGGGCGCCCTGCAGGGCGTAGTCGGCGATCAGGACGCTGCCGTATCCAGCGTGGTAACGACGCCTCCGTTTGAAGGAGGGTCCGGTGACGCCCCTCGTCGCGCGTCGAATGACGACGCTCGCCACGATGACCCAGACCACGATGCATCCGTAGAAGATCGCCAACGCCCCGCCCGTGGGGCCGCCGTACGGCACCTGGCCGCGCACCGACCACCAAGCTGCTCCATAGGCAACGAGGAAGATTGCGGCTCCCGAAAGAAGGAGAAGTGGTGGCCAGACGTCGAACACGTGTCGCGCGTGTCGCCGAGTCTCATCGAGGATCTTCGCCGCGTGCTCAGGATCGAGTGCACTCCCCTCATCTCCTCTTGGGGCCCCCGTCGCTTCAGGCGATCCGTCCACTTCGCTCCCGCGTCAATACTCTGTGCTGCAAACCTAACTCTCTTGGTAGTGCAAAGTCAATGGTGACTCGGTGCATCTTTGCGAGGGTGCGCTTCGGCGCAAGGACAAGCCAGTGGGCCGTGCGGGAAGGCCGCTCCTAGCGGCTCGGCGAGGTGCCTCCGCAGAGCGACGGTGGCGCGATCACGGCACACGTCGAACCCCAATCGGCTCACCGTTGACAGGGGTGGGGCCGATTGTGCCCACTTCCTGAACACAACAGAGTGCCGGTGCTGCGGTGATATCGTGGACTACGAGCCTCGAGGCGCCGGCCGGCGCTCCACGGGCGGTCCAGATGATCCTCGGGCGCGTTCCTAGGAGCCTGTTGAACAACGCGCTGTGAGGGCTCATGTTCCGAGGTGCGTGCCCGGAGATGGCTGAACCGAAGAGTTGGCGCGAAGAGGGTGGGAGTCAGCCACCCGGGGGGGTCGATCCCGCGG
>JAKBNI010000136.1 GCA_021831125.1 Actinomycetes bacterium
GTCGCCCAGCCCGTCATGACCGAGGGGCCGCGCAGCGACATCTTCACCTCCACCTCCGACGACGACTTCTTCGACGTGGGTGGCGATGACGACATCCCCAGCTTCCTCCGCTGAGGAGCTGAGCGCACGGGTGCGCGCCCGCCTCGAGGCGGTGCGCGTGCGCATGACCGAGTGGGGGCGCGACCCCGCGAGCGTGCGCGTGGTCGCGGTGACCAAGACCTTCGGGCCCCCGGCCGTGCGCGCCGCGGTGGCGGCCGGGCTCACCCACTGCGGCGAGAACTACGTCGAGGAGCTGTGCGCCACGCGCGCGGCCACCGACGACCTCGCGGTGACCTGGCACTACCTCGGGGCGCTCCAGACGAACAAGATCGCCCGCGTCGCGGCGTGCGCCGACCTGGTCGCCTCGCTCTCGCGCGACCGCGAGGTCGCGCGCCTCGCCACGCTCCGGCCCGGTGCGCCGGTCTACGTGCAGCTCGACGTGACGGGGCGCGCCGGGCGCAACGGGGCGCCCCCGTCCGAGGTCCCGGGGCTCGTGGCCCGGGCCCGTGAGGCCGGACTCGGGGTCCGCGGGCTGATGGTGGTGGCCCCGCCCGACCCCGCGGGGGCCCGGGCGGCCTTCGCCGCCACCGCGCGCCTGGCCGACGCCCTGGGGCTCCCCGAGCGCTCGATGGGCATGAGCGAGGACCTGGAGTGGGCCTGTCGGGCCGGCACCACCGAAGTGCGCCTGGGGCGGGCGCTCTTCGGGCCCCGGGGCGGCGCCGGTGGGCTCGCCTAACATTGACCTACCGTGGCCCACGGGGCCCAAGGAGGGGAAGATGAACGAGCGACTGCGGGGGTTCCTGGGCTTCCTCGGCCTTGTCGAGGACGACTACGGCGACCTCCAGGGTCCGGCGCCGCGACCCTTCTCCGAGCCCTACGAGCCCGAGTGGGAGCCCGAGCCCGCGCCGCGCGTGAGCCGGCCCGCCCCGGCCCCGCGTCCGGCTCCGCCCGAGCGGGTCGCGCGCCCGCGCTCGGGCGGGGCGGTCTCGGTGATCGACGGCGGCACCGGGACGCCCCGGGTGCGGCCGATCCCGAACCCCAACCCACCGCGGCGCGTCGCGGCGGCCGAGAGCGACGTCGCGGTGGTCGCGCCCGAGACCTACGACGAGTCCCGGCGCATCACCGACCAGCTGCGCACCGGCCGCCCGATCGTCCTCGTGACCCCCGACGCCGACGCGTCGCTCGCGCGACGGCTCGTCGACTTCGCCAACGGCACGGCCTACGCGCTGGGCGCGCGGATCGAGATCCTGGCGCGCGGGCTCTACCTCGTGGTGCCCAACGGGGTCCACGTGGCCGCCGAGACCAAGGAGCGTCTGCGCACGACGAACTTCCGAAGCGGGACGCCGTGGCCCTCGTCCACGAACTGATCTACCTCTACATCTGGGTCCTCTTCCTGACGGCCCTGCTGAGCTGGGTCCCGACCCACTCCTCCGACGGGTTCATCGGCGGGCTGAAGCGGGTGCTCGCGCGCCTCACCGAGCCGGTGCTGCGCCCCCTGCGCGCGGTCCTGCCCCGGCCGCGCCTCGGCGGGGTCGGCATCGACGTCTCGGTGCTGGTCGCGATGGTCGCGCTCGAGATCATCAACGTCCTCATCTAGCCGTGGCGGGTCCGTCGGGTGGGCGCGCGCGGGAGGCGGCGCGACTCGGGGACCTCGCACGGCTGCGTCGGGCGCGCGACCGGATGGACCGCGAGTTCGCCCGGCCCCTCTCGGTCGCGGAGTTGGCGCGCGACGCGGCGATGTCGGCCGGCCACTTCGCGCGCTCGTTCCGGGCCGCCTACGGCGAGCCGCCCTACCGCTACCTCATGACCCGTCGCGTCGAGCGGTCGATGGCGCTGCTGCGCGCGGGCGTCTCGGTCACCGAGGCCGCCGGCGCGGTCGGCTACGGCTCGCTCGGCACCTTCGCCACGCGCTTCGGCGAGCTCGTCGGCGAGCCCCCGGGCGCCTACGCGCGGCGCTGGCGCGGGGTCGGGCTCGGCCTCGACCCGTGCGTGGCGCGCCTCGTCACCCGACCGGTCAGGAATCGAGAGGCGCGCCCGGGCGTCCGGCCGTAGCCTTCGATCATGGACCTCACCATCCACTCGAGCTTCCTGCCCCAGAGCGACCCGGACGCCGCGGTCGCCTTCTACCGCGACGCGCTCGGCTTCGAGGTACGCCTCGACGTCAGCTACGGCGACCGGCACTGGATCACGGTGGGCCCGCCGGGCCAGCCCACGACGGCGATCGTCCTCTACCCGCCCGAGGCCACGCCGAACCTCACCGACGACGAGCGCCGCACCGTCGCCGAGATGATGGCCAAGGGCACCTTCGGCCACGTCGTGCTCGAGACCGACGACCTCGAGGCCACCTTCGCCGCGCTCGTGGCCAAGGGGGTCGAGGTCGTCCAGGAGCCCACCGACCAGCCCTACGGAATCCGTGACGGCGCGGTGCGCGACCCCTCGGGCAACCTCGTGCGCATCAACCAGCGGCGCTGACTCGCCCCGCCCGGCCACGGGCCCGGCGGTAGGGTGGCGAGATGGACACCACGGACAACGCCCCCTCGGCCCTCGAGGCCATCGACACGGTGACCTTCAAGGTCGGCCTGAAGGGCTACAGCGTCGACGAGGTCGACGAGTTCCTGGAGCGGCTCTCGGGCGAGGTTCGCCAGATGAAGGACCTCGTCCACCAACAGCGCCAGCAGCTGCGCCAGGCGGCCGAGCGCATCGCCCAGCTCGAGGGCGCCCGTCCGGCCCCGGCCCCTGCCCCCGCCGCCGCGCCGGCGCCGGCGCCGGC
>JAKBNI010000137.1 GCA_021831125.1 Actinomycetes bacterium
CCGGGGCGCCCTCGCTGAAGTACGGCAGGAGCAGGTCGTCCATCTTGTAGAGGCCCGCCGGGAGACCCACCAGCCTCTCGGCGGCGAAGAGCGCTCCGTTGCCGAAGGCCTCGCGTGAGAGCGACTCGTGGCGGATGCGCACCGTCTGCTGGGGGAAGCCGAAGAGCACCTCGTGGACCCCCACGATGCCCCCGGCGCGGATGGACTTGACCGAGCCCGGGTCGACGTCGAGCCCCTCGGCGATCACGTGGGCCGTGCCCGAGACGCCCTCTTTGGACTTGAAGTGCTCCTCGACGATCTCGACGTCGACGCTCGGCGCGATCCGCCGAAGCGTCTGGGCGGCGAGGATGAGGAAGTTGATCCCCACCGTGATGTTCGGCGACCACAGCACCGCCGTCGAGGAGCCGAGGGCCCCCAGCAGGTCGACCTTCTCCGCGGGGTAGTGCGAGATCGCCGTCACGATGGCGACGCCCCGTCGCGCCGCGGCCTCGCCGTAGTAGTCGATGCCGGCCGCCGAGGAGAAGTCGACGATCACGTCGACCGGCAGCACGTCGAGCAGCTCGTCGGCGCTGAACGCCGACGAGGGGTAGATCAACCCGGTCGCCGGCACGTCGACGCCGAGGAACTCGGCCACCGAGCGGAGCTCGAGCTTGTCACTGCGCCGCACGACCCATTCGAGGCTGAGGTCGGGCCGGTTGAGGACGACCGACGCCACGGCGGTGCCGGTCTTGCCAAAGCCCACGAGGCCAATCCTCACGCTCTCACCTCCCACTCGCGCCACGGTCATCGCGTCGTTCCCACGACGACCCGCTGACCTCACCGCGTCCCCGGGCCGAGGGGCCCGAGCGGCTTCTCCGCAGAGCCCGGACGGTGCGTCCGGCGCCCTCTCACGACCACCGCCCGCGTCTAGGGGTGCGGTGGGCCCTCCACGACGAGTCTTGGCCACGCGCGTTGGGAGGGTCAACTGTGAGTTCCCTGTGAGTCCCCCTCGCGCCCTGACCTGGGTCGACACCCTCACGCGGGGAGCGCCGGGGGCTCGGGCGACTCCCGAACTGGCGCTCGCCCGGGTCCGGCCGCTCGCCACCCCCGGGTGGCGGGACCGGCCGCTCTAGTCTCAGCGCCATGGCCGAGCAACCACGGATCCCCTACCCCGACCTCGCGACCCTGCCCGAGGAGGTGCTCGTCGAGCTGCGCCGCTGCGCCACCGAGGGCACCCCACGCCCGGAGAGCTCGGCGGTGCGCGCCCACTCACCGGCCGCGTTCTGGTCCTTCGCTCACGCCTGGGAGGCGCTCTTTCGCCAGGGCGTCGTCGAGCACGAGCTCAAGGAGCTCTGCCGGCTCTACGTGTCGCGCTCGGTCAACTGCGCGTACTGCGGCAACCAGCGCTCCGAGCGGGCCCGCGCCGGCGGGCTCGAGGAGCACCTCGTCGACGACCTGGTCAACTTCGAGACGAGCGCCGACTACGACGAGCGCCAGCGCGCCGCCCTCGCCTACGCCGAGGCCATCACCTGGCGGCTCAGCCCCGACGACGCCTTCTGGGAGCGGCTGCGTCGACACTTCAACGACGAGGAGCTCGTCGAGCTCGCCGGGTTCATCTGTCTCACCATGGGCCAGCAGAGCTGGATACGCCTGCTCGACCTCGGCCACCACCAGGTCCTCTCGGGGACGTCCGCTGGACTCGCCGAGGGCACCGGCCCGCGGCCTTAGTCGGTCGCCTCCCCGGCCCGGCGCAGGAGCCGGCGAGCGTGGGCGACGACCGGGCCGTCGACCATGACCCCGTCCACCCGCACGACCCCCTCGGTCCCCACCCAGAGGTCGAGGACCCGGCGCGCGAAGGCGAGCTGCTCGGGCGTCGGCCGGTAGGCGTCGCGCACGATCCCCACCTGGCGCGGGTGCACGCAGGGCGTCGCGTCGAAGCCCATCGCCGCCGCCTCGGTCGCCTCGACGCGCAGCCCCGCCTCGTCCTCGATCCCCACGTGCACCGTGTCGAGGGCGGCGACACCGGCGACGCGCGCGGCGAGCAGCGTCCGGGCCCGGGCGTAGCGGCTGACGTCGCCGAGCGAGCCGTCGGAGCGTCGGCTCGAGGTCCCGCCGAGGCCGGCCGCCAAGTCCTCGGCGCCCCACATCACCGCCACCACGTTCGGCGCGCTCGCGATCTCTTCAACCCGGCCCAGCCCGAGGGGCGTCTCGCACAGGGCGACGACCGAGAGCGGCGCGAGGGACGCGACGTCCTCGGCCGACTCGGTCTTGGCGAGCATCACGATGGTGGCCCCCACGCGCTCGGCGGCCTCGCGGTCGTGCGCGTGGTCGGGGGTCCCCACCGGGTTGAGCCGCACGACGTAGCGCTCGGGCGGGGCCTCGATCGTGCGAAGCGCCTCGCGCGCCGTGGGCCGGTGCTCGGGGGCGACCCCGTCCTCGAGGTCGACGATCGCGAGGTCGGCGAGCGCGATCGCCTTGACCACGCGCTCGGGGCGGTCGGCGGGGCAGAAGAGCCAGGCCGGCCCCGGCGAGGCCCAGTTCACCCTTCGACCTCGGGGCGCAGCCGCACGAGCATGGTGCGACGGCACGTCGCGACGAGCTGGCCATCCTGGTTGAGGCCGCGGTGCTCCACCTCGACGACGCCCTCGCCCGGGCGCGAGCGCGAGAGGCGCTTGGCGAGGACCGTCGACTCGCCGTAGAGGGTGTCGCCGACGCGCACCGGGTGGGGGAAGGCGACCTCGCTGAACCCGAGGTTCGCGACAAGCGTGCCCAGGGT
>JAKBNI010000039.1 GCA_021831125.1 Actinomycetes bacterium
GGGTGCACGGCGTTCTGGACGACGGTGACGAGCAGCTGCATCACCAGGCCGAGGCCGATCCCGAGCACCACCATGTAGACGCTCAGCATCAGGTTGGAGGTGGCCTCGGTGACCACGCCGAGCAGACCGAGCCCCACCGTCATCACCGCGGTGCCCGCGATCGGGAACGGGCGGTAGCGCCAGCCCTTGGAGACGAGCGCGCCCGAAGCGATGGACGCGCCGAACAAGCCGACCATGAGCGGCAGGAGCCGCACACCCGACGCCGTCGGCGACACACCCCGGACGAGCTGGAGGAAGACCGGGAGGTACGTGAGCGCCCCGAACATCGAGAAGCCCACGACGAAGCCGATGGCCGACGATGAGGAGAAGACCCGGTTGGCGAAGAGCTTCAGGGGCAGGATCGGCTCGACCGCGCGGCGCTCGAGCCAGACGAAGGCCATCGCCGCGGCCACCCCGACGGCCACCAGGGCCACCGACGGGGCGCTGAGCCAGGCGAGCGAGGTGCCCCCGAGAGAGGTGAACAAGATGAGGGCCGCGCTGGAGACGGCGAGGGCGAAGAACCCGCTGTAGTCGATGTCGTGGCTGACGCGCGTCGTCGTCTTGGGCAGCACCGCCGCCGTGACGACGAGGGCGAGGATGCCCACCGGCAGGTTGACGAAGAAGATCCAGCGCCAGGACCAGTACTCCACGATGAGCCCACCCAGCAGCGGCCCGAAGACGGTCGCCGCCCCGAAGACGGCCCCGAAGAAGCCCGCGTAGCGGCCTCGCTCGCGCGGCGACACCACGTCGGCGATGATCGCCTGCGCCTCGATGATGAGCCCCCCGCCCCCGAGACCCTGGAGCGAGCGGAAGATGATCAGCTCGACCATCGAGTGGGCGAGCCCGCAGAGCATCGAGCCCACGACGAAGATGACGATCGAGTACTGGAAGAAGTTCTTGCGGCCGTAGAGGTCCCCGAGCTTGCCCCACAGCGGCGTGCTCACGGTGGTGGCGAGCAGGTAGCCCGTGACGACCCAGCTGATCCGGCTGGCCCCGTGAAGGTCACCGACGATCGTGGGCAGGGCCGTCGAGACGATCGTCGAGTCGAGGGCCGACAGGAGCATCCCGAGCATCAGCGCACCGAAGATCACGTACAGCTCGCGCTTGCTCACGGCTGGACTGACGAAAGTCCCGCTGGACATCGTCTCCTCGTCGCGTCGGGCCCGGGGGGCGGGTGGGCCAACGCTACCGGTCCGACGAGCGCGGCGACGCGTCGGTAGCCTCGTGCCCATGGCCTCGCTCGCGCGCCGTGTGTCGCGCGTCGCGCACCGCGAGTACGCCTCCGCCCTCACCCTCACCGTGGGCGTCGCCGCCGCCCTGGTGTGGTCCGCCGCCTCGCCCTCGTCGTACTTCTCCCTCGACACCGCCCGCACCCCCTGGCGCCTCCCGGGCCTGCTGGAGGTCGCCACCGCGCACGACCTGGTCGTCAACGGCCTCATGACGGTGTTCTTCGCCGCGGTGGGGCTCGAGCTCTCGCGTGAGCTGACCCGCGGGGTGCTCACGACGCGCGCCCACGCCGTGGCGCCCGTCGTCGGCGCCCTCGGCGGGATGGCCGCGACCGCCCTCGGCTCGGTCGCCCTGGGCCACCTTCTCGGCCGCGCCGCCCTGGTGCGGGGCTGGGGCGTGCCCATGGCGACCGACGTCGCCTTCTCCCTCGGTGTGGTCGCGCTCGTGGGCCGGCGCCTGCCCCCGGCCCTGCGCACCTTCCTGCTGACCCTCGCGATCGCCGACGACGTGGCCAGCGTCGTGGTGCTCACCGTCACCGGCACCACCCACCCGCGTCCCGTCGGCCTCGCGGTGCTCGTCGTCGTCGCCGCCGCGGGGGCGCCCCTCGCCCGCCGACTCGACCGGGCGGGACCGGCCGTCGCCTTCATCGCCGCGACGTGGCTCGGCTTCGCCTGGGCCAACGTGGACCCCGCCCTGGCCGGCGTGCTCGCCGGGGGCCTCGTCAACACGGGCAGCGCCTGGTGCGACCGCCTCGAACAGCGCACCACCCTGCTCTCCGCGACGGTCGTCCTGCCCCTCTTCGCCCTCGTCGCGGGCGGGGTCGCCTGGCGAGAGCTCTCCGGCCCCACGACCCTCACGCTCGTCCTCGCCACGGTGGCGATCCGGCTGGTGGGCAAGGTGGTGGGCATCGCCGGCGGCGTGGGCCTGGCCCGACGGGTCGGTTACCGGCCCCACCCCACGATCTCGACGCGACTCGTCCTCGAAGTGGCCGTGGTCTGCGCCATCGGCTTCACCGTGCCACTCCTCTTCGCGGGGTCCCTCTTCGGCTCGGCGAGCCCCACCTACGCCGCCTTGGACCTCGGGCTCCTCGCGAGCTCGGTGGTCGCGGCGCTGCTCGGGGCGGTGCTCCTTCGCCGGTCCGCCCGCTCGCTAGGTTGAGTCCGTGCGCACCCGTCTGACCGACCTGCTGGGCGTCGAGCACCCGGTGATGCTCGCCGGGATGGGCGGTGTCGCCTACAACGCCCTCACCGCGGCGGTCTCCGAGGCCGGCGGCTTCGGGTGCCTCGGGGCCTCGACCATGTCGACGGGCCAGCTGCGCGACGAGATCGCCCTCACCCGCGCGGCGACCGCCCGGCCCTTCGGGGTGGACCTGCTCACGGCCTTCGCCGACTCGCTCGTCGCCCAGACCGAGGTCGCCCTCGAGGGCGGCGCGCGCGCGCTCGTCGCCGGGCTCGGCGTCCCCTCGCGCGTGGTCGAACTCTGCCACCGCCACGACGTCCTGGTCGTCTCGCTCTGCGGCAAGGTCGAGCACGCCCGCCGAGCGATCGACGCGGGCTGTGACCTGGTCGTCGCCCAGGGGACCGAGGCCGGGGGTCACACGGGTGCGGTCGCCACCATGGTGCTCGTGCCGCTCGTCGTCGACGCCGTCGACGGGCGCGTCCCGGTCGTGGCCGCCGGCGGCGTGGCCGACGGCCGCGGGCTCGCCGCGGCGTTGGCCCTGGGCGCCGACGGCGTGTGGGTGGGCACCCGTTTCATCGCCACGCCCGAGGCGCGCGCCCTGCCCGGGTACCACGAGCGGATCCTCGCGTCGGCCGAGGACGCGACGGTCGTCTCGCGCGCCTTCACCGGCAAGACCATGCGGGTGCTGCGCAACGCCACGACCGAGCGCTACGAGAGGGATCCCTCGTCGCTGCGCCCCTTCCCCGAGCAGCTCGGGGTCGCCCTGGGTGAGGGCACGTTCCACCTCGGGGGCGACGAGACGACCACCGGGGTCGACCCCGAGCGCGAGGGCTACCCCGCCGGCCAGGTGGTCGGCGCGATCGCCGAGGTGGTGCCCGCCCGGCGCATCGTCACCGAGATGGTGCGCGAGGCCGAGGCGATTCTCGCGCGCCTGGGCGGCTAGGGCGCGCCGAGCCCGACGGGGCAGCTGACCCCGGTGCCGGCGATCCCGCAGTAGCCGTCAGGGTTGGCCTCGAGGTACTGCTGGTGGTACTCCTCGGCCAAGTAGAAGGGACCCGCGGGAGCGATCTCGGTCGTGAGCGCCCCGTGACCGGCACTGGCCAGCCGATCGGAGTACGCGGCGGCCACCTCGCGCGCGACCGCCTCCTGGGCGGGGTCGAGGACGAAGAGCGCGCTGCGGTACTGGGTGCCCACGTCGTTGCCCTGACGGAAGCCCTGGGTGGGGTCGTGGTTCTCGAAGAACGTGCGCACGACGTCGCGGTAGCTCAGCCGCGCCGGGTCGAAGACGACGCGCACGACCTCGGCGTGGCCGGTCTCGCCGGTGCACACCTCGCGGTACGTCGGGTTCGGGGTGAAGCCGCCCTGGTAGCCCACGGCCGTGGTCACCACGCCGTCGAGCCGATAGAACAGCCGCTCGGCGCCCCAGAAGCAGCCCATCGCCACGTAGGCGACCTCGGCCCCCTCGGGGACCTCGGTCAGCGAGGTCCCCAGCACCAGGTGGGGGCGGACGACCTCCAGCGGCTCCGCGCGCCCCGGGAGGGCCTCGTCCGGTCCGATCATCACGGCTCGCTTGAACATGGGCCCACCCTAGGGGACGCCCCGCGAGCGGGCGCCGCCGGGCCCCTGGCTAGGCTCGAGGGTCCCGCCATGATCGCGCTCGAGCACCTCACCAAGCGGTATCGCAAGACGGTGGCGGTCGACGACCTCGACCTGGTCGTCCAGCCGGGCGTCGTCACCGGCTTCCTCGGCCCCAACGGATCGGGCAAGTCCACGACGATGAGGGTCATCATGGGCCTCGACCGGCCGACGCGCGGGCGCGCCACGGTCAACGGCCGGCCCTACCACGACCTGCGCGACCCGCTGCGCGAGGTCGGGGCGCTCCTCGAGGCCAAGGCCGTCAACCCCGGGCGCAGCGCGCGCAACCACCTGCGCGCGCTGGCCGCCTCCAACAAGATCCCCTTCGCCCGCGTCGACGAGGTGCTCGAGTTCGTCGGCCTGGCGAGCGTCGCGACCAAGCGCGTCGGCGACTTCTCCCTGGGCATGGGCCAGCGGCTCGGGATCGCGGCCGCCCTGCTCGGCGACCCGGGGGTCCTGCTCTTCGACGAGCCGGTGAACGGGCTCGACCCCGAGGGCATCCGCTGGATCCGCGACCTCTTCCGCTCCCTCGCCGCCGAGGGCCGCACCGTCTTCGTCTCGAGCCACCTCATGAGCGAGATGGCGGTCACCGCCGACCAGATCATCGTTATCGGCAAGGGCCATCTCATCACCCAGGGCTCGGTGGGCGACCTCACCGCGGCGGCCAAGGGCTCGGTCGTGGTGCGCGCCAAGGATCGCGAGCGACTCGAGGGCGCCCTCCGGGCGGCGGGCGCCACGGTCGAGGTGGCCAACGACGACGCCCTGCGCGTGGGCGGACTCGCCGCCGAGGCGGTGGGCCAGCTCGCCTTCGACCAAGGGGTCGTGCTCTTCGAGCTGACCCCCGAGCGCGCCTCGCTCGAGGAGGTCTACATGGCCCTCACGGCCGGCGCCGTCGAGTACGGGTCGGGGGCGTCGTGAGCGCGCACCCCTCCGTCGCCTCGGTGACCCGTTCGGAGTGGATCAAGTTCCGCTCCGTGCGCTCGTCGATCATGGGGGTGGCGGTCACCTTCGTGCTCACCATCGGCATCGGCGCGCTCATCACGGCCTCGATCCGCACCCACTGGACCTCGCACCCCGAGGCCCACATCGGCTTCGACCCGGTCACGACGAGCCTCGGGGGGACCCTCTTCGCCCAGTTCGCCGTGGGGGTGATCGGCGCCCTCTTTGTGACCTCGGAGTACTCCTCGGGCTCGATCCGCGCCACCCTCACCGCGACGCCGCGCCGGGTCGAGGTCGCGATCGCCAAGCTGGTGGTCCTCGTGGCGTCGCTCCTCGTGGTGAGCGAGGTGGCCGTCTTCGTGACCTTCCTCATGGGACAGGCCATCTACTCCGGCGTCGTGCCCACCGCGTCCCTGTCGAACCCCACGGTCCTGCGGGCCGTGATCTTCGGCGGCTTCTACCTGACCCTGCTCGGGGTGATCGGCATGGCGCTCGGCTGGCTTCTGCGCCAGAGCGCGGCGTGCATCAGTGTCTTCACTTCGCTCATCCTGGTGCTGCCGATCGTCACGTTCCTGCTCCCCTCGAGCTGGCAGAACGCCATCGGACGCTTCGAGCCCTCGACGCTCGGCCAGTCGATGGAGTCGGTGGCGCCGCCCGCCCACGCGTTCTCGGCGGGCGGCGCCCTGCTCGTCCTGGGGATCTACGCGGTGGTCTTGACGGTCGCCGCGGCCACCGTCCTCACCCGCCGCGACGCCTAGACACGGGGCCGACGCGGTCCTAGGGTGAGGCCGTGGACCTGCGCGAGGCGTTGCGGACGACGGGGTCGATCCGCCGCTTCGCCGATCGACCCGTCGACGACGCCCTCCTCCACGGGGTCCTCGACGACGCGCGCTTCGCACCCTCAGGCGGCAACCGCCAGGCCTGGCGGGTCGTCGTCGTGCGCGACCCGACGTTGAAGGCCGCCGTCGGCGAGGCGTACCTCGACGCCTGGCACGACTACGTCGCCCACGTCCTGGCCGGCCTGATCCCCTTCTCCCCGCTGGCGAGCGAGGCCGACCGCCACGCCGCGGCGACCCAGCGCGCCCACGCCGAGGCGGCCTCCAAGCCCGACGGCTTCGCCGAGACGATGGGTGACGCCCCGGCGATGCTCGTGGTCGCCGCGGACCTCACGTGCCTGGCCGCCACCGACCGCGACCTCGATCGCTACGGCCTGGTCGGCGGGGCCTCGGTCTACCCCTTCGTCTGGAGCCTGCTGCTCGCGGCGCGCGAGCGCGCCCTCGGCGGGGTGATTACGACGGTGGGGACCCGCAACGAGCCGACCCTGAGGGCGCTGCTTCACCTCCCCGAGACGATGGCCGTGGCGGCCGTCGTGGTGCTCGGCTACCCCGAGCACCGCCACACGCGGCTCAGCCGCCACCCCGTCGAGGAGTTCGCGACGCTGGACCGCCTCGACGGCCCGGCCTTCTCCCCGGGAGGGTGAGCAGCCGGGCCTAGACCAGCGCGGGGCGAAGGTCGCCCGGCCAGTTGCCGTAGCGCTCGGGCGAGAGCAGCAGGTCGGTTCCCTCGCGACGCAGGTGGCGCTGGCGCCAGACGAGCTGGGTCTGGGCGGCGCGAAGAACGCGCGCGGCGTCGGTGCACTCGGTGCGCCAGGTCGGGTCCACCGCCAGGTCGAAGCACCGGTACGACCCGTCCCCGAACTGCACGTAGGCGAGGTCGTCCGTGAGGGTCACCGCGAGGTTGCGCTGGACGAGCGTGTCGGGCGAAGGCGCCCGCCCGCCCAACAACAAGAGGTACCGGCTGTCCCACTCGTAGTGGGCGGCGTCGCGCCACTCGACCTCGCGGCCCTCGAGCAGCGGGGCGAGCGAGCGGCCGTCGCTCTGGGAGGGGGGCTCGAGGCCGAGGCTCTCGGCCAGGGTCGCCAGGAGGTCGACGTTCTCGGTGAAGCGCTCGACGACCCGGGGGGCCAGGCGCGGGTCCCGCCACAGGCCGATGATGTGATAGCTCTCGGGGAAGAACCCGAGTTTCTCCTTGAGGCCGTGGTCGCCCAGCTGGTCGCCGTGGTCCGAGGTCACCACCACGAGCGTCTCGCCCCACTCGCCCCGGGCCTCGATCGCGGCGACGACCCGGCCCAGCTGGGCGTCGACCTCGCTCACCATGCCGTAGTACTGCGCGCGCAGCCGCGCGACGTCGCCCGGGTCGGTGGCCGAGGTGAGCGACCAGCCCAGGGCCGCCCGGTGCAGGGGGTGGCGGGCGGCGTCCTCGACCGGGTCGATCGCCGGGGGGACGTCACGGGGGTCGTAGAGGCGCGAGTACTCCCCGGCCGCGGCGTAGGGCGGGTGGGGCCGCAGATAGCTGAGGTGGGCGAACCAGCCCGGCCCCTGGCGACCGAGCCACCCGAGGAAGCGGTCGGTGAGAAAGGCGCTGAGGGAGTGCTCGGCCGGCCGGGAGGGCTCGTCGAGGACCGACTCCTCCCAGCCGCTGCCCACGTCGTAGCCGAGGGCGCGCAGGTACTGGATGTAGCCGGCCTGGGAGTTCGGCAGGTAGAGCCCGACCGAGAATCCCGGGAGGACGCCGTCGTAGTCGTCGAGGCGCGGGTCGTCGGGCCCGAACGCCTCGACGGGGTCGACCCCCTGGTCGGTGTAGCCGAAGAGGGTCGGGTCGTAGCCGGCGCGCCGGGCCACGCGCGCCAGGTTGTCGAGGCGCCGGTCGAGGGGCGAGCCGTTCGCGACGACTCGGTTGTTCATCTGGTAGGTGCCGGTGTAGAGCGCGGCGCGCCCGGGCGAGCACGGGGCCGCCTGGGAGTAGTGGCGGGTGAGCCGCGCCCCCTCGCCGGCGAGCCGGTCCAGGGTCGGGGTCGCGACGAGGGGGTGGCCCGCGGCGCCGTAGCTGTCCGCGCGGAACTGGTCGAGCGTGACGAACAGGACGTTCACGACGGGACCCGCACCAGCCGGCTCACGTGGGCCGCCAGGTCGTCGATGACCGCCAGGGCGCTCGGGACGACCCCGCCGTAGCGGATGAAGCCGTGGACCATCCCCTTGGCCTCGAGCAGCTCGACGGGCACCCCGAAGTGCTCGAGGAGCCCGGCGTAGGCGATCGCCTCGTCGCGCAGCGGGTCGCACTCGGCCACCACGAGGATCGCCGGGGCCACACCAGCCAGGTCGCCGCAGAGCAGCGGGCTGACCCGCCAGTCGGTCGGGTCGGCGCCGTCGAGGTAGCGCTCGTAGTCGCGCTCGAGCTGGTCGAGCTCGAGCAGGTAGCCCGAGCCGTAGCGGTGCGCCGACTCGGTCATGACCTCGGGTCCGAGCGTCGGGTATAACAGCACCTGGCCGGCGAGCTCGACGTCGTCGCGCACGAGTCGGCTGGCCACGGTGACGAGGTTGGCTCCCGCCGAGTCGCCCATCAGCAGGATCCGGTCGTCGGGCCGGCCCACCTCGTCGCGGTGGGCCGCGACGTGGGCGACGGCGTCGACCACGTCCTCGAGCGCGGCCGGGAAGGGGTGCTCGGGGGCGAGCCGGTAGTCGAGGGCGAGGAGGCGCCGGCGCAGGTCGCTCGACAGGCGCCGGCAGAGCCAGTCGTGCGAGTCGAGGTCGCCCACGACGAACGAGCCCCCGTGAGCGAAGAGCACCACGGCGCCGGGGACCTCGTCGAGGGGCACGTAGAGGCGGGCCGCCAGGTGGCGGTCGACGAGGTCGAGGCTGCGCTCCTCGACGAGCGCCATCGGCGCGGGCCCCCGGCCGAGGTTCACCAGCTCGGCACGGAACTGGCGTCGGCGCTCGTCGGGGGTGAGCGACTCGAGGTCGGGCGCGGGCGTGGCCCGCGCCTCGGCGAGGAGCCGCTCGATCGCCGGGTCCAGCCCCACGTCGGCTCAGCCTAGACGGGGGGGCGCGCGCCGTCGCGCGCGCCGCCAGCCGCGCTCGAGTCGGTACAGGGCGGCGAGGTCGCTCTTCCCGGTCCGGGCGACGGGCTCGAACGCCTCGCCCTCGTCGGGGCGCGCGGCGAGCTCGGCCAGCGTCGTGCGCCCGAGGGCGATCGCGCACAGGTGGGCCACCCCGCGCAGCTGGGCCACCCGCGGTGAGGGGGTGCGCACGACGCGTCGGCCCGTCGCGTCGGCCACCATCTGACACCACAGCGTCGACTCGGCCCCTCCCCCGACGAGCGACACCGGCTCGAGGGGGCGCCCCACGAAGCGCTCGACGTGCGAGAAGAGCCAGGCCAGGTTGGCCGCGACCCCCTCCATGACCGCTCGCACGACGTCGGCTCGACCGGTGGCCACGCCGAGCCCCGCCACCACCGCGCGCAGTCCCTTGTCCTCGACGGGCGAGCGCTCACCGGCCAGCCACGGGCCGACGCGCACGCCGCTCGCGCCGGGCGGCGCGCCGGCCGCCAGCGTCGTCATCTCCTCGTAGGAGGCGCCGGGCCAGAGCAGGTCCCGGCACCACTCGAGCGCTCGGGCACCGGTCTCTTGGTTGTCGATCACGAGGTACCGCCCGTCCCCCAGTCCCGGGACGGTCGCGATCGAATGGACGACGTCGGTCTTCTTGCGCGGGACCGGGCAGCTCACCCAGGCGGTGGTTGATAGGGCCGCGTGCGCCCGGTAGGGGGCGACGGCGCGCGCGCCCAGGGCGGCGGCGTGCAGGTCGGGCACGGCCGCGACGACGGGTGTCCCCTCGCGCAGGCCCAGCGCCTCGGCCGCCGCGCCGACGAGTCCCCCCACCACCGAACCGGTCGCCACGAGCGGCGGCAGCTTCTCGGCGGGCAGGCCCGACAGGCGCACCAGGCGCTCGTCGTAGCCGACCCTCGCGAGGTCGCGGTTGTCGGTCAGCCACAGCGCCAGGCGCGAGGCCGCCGACCCCGTGGCGACCCCGGTCATGCGGCCCGTCAGGTAGTCGATCGGCTCGAGGTACCAGCGCGTGCGCGCGGCGACCTCGGGCCGCTCGCGCTCGAGGTAGAGGATTTGGCCCAGGGGGTCGCCCGCCGAGACCGACGGGGCGCCGGCGCTACGGCGCACGAAGGACGCGACCTTGAGCGGCGCGTAGCCCATCACCGGCCCGCCCAGGACCGAACGGGCGTGGGCCACGCCCCGGGTGTCGAGCCAGGTGAGGCACTCCCCGACCGGCGCACCGCCCTCGTCCACCGGCACGGTCGAGGCGTACTGGCCGGTCACCCCGATCGCCACGACCCTCGAGGGGTCGACGGAGCCCGCCAGACGGCGCGACGCCCCGGCGATGAGCCGCCACCACTCCTCGGGGTCCTGGGTCGCGGCCCCGGAGCCGTCCACGCGGGTCGCCACCGCGTGGATCTCGACGCCCACGATCTCGCCCTCGAGGGTCGCCAGGGCGACCTTCGGTCCCCCCGTGCCCAGGTCGACCGCGAGGCAGAGGTCGCTCACGGGGACGGGGGCACCGCGAGCTGCTCGTCCATCATCTCGGCCATCACGGCCCGGATGAACTCATCGGCCTCGTCGGACCACCCGCCGGCCACCCCACCGTAGATCGCCCCGGAGCGGGCCGGCTCGCCGCGGTGGGCCTGGGCGTAGGCGACGGCGTCGGCCAGGTCCGCGGACCACCGCTCGAGCACCCCGGGCTGGGTCTGGGGGCGGGTGACGGCCATGTGCAGGGCGTTGGGGTACTGCTGGCCGTTGAGTCGCCACCCGCGGGTGCGCAGGAAGTCGTTGACGTGATACACGTCGAACTCCTCTGAGGTGAACGAGAAGAGGAAGGTCGGCTCGCCCAGCACGCGCAGCGACGGGTGCGCCTCGACGGCGGCGCGCATGGCGCGCGCCGCGTCGAAGATGGCGCGCGCGTAGTGCCGGTAGCCCGCGCGCCCGAGGTGGACCATCGCCGCCCACGTCGCGGCCAGCAGGCCGCCCGAGCGCGACCCCTCCATCCCCGGTGAGCAGTACTTACCCCCCGACCAGTCGGTCTGGTAGAAGTACTGGCTGTCGCGCAGGGCCGTGTCGGCGAAGCAGAGCACGCTCGTGCCCTTGAGCGCGTAGCCGTACTTGTGGGTGTCGGCCGAGATGGTGGTGACCCCGGGGACCGAGAAGTCGAACGGCGGGACCGCCTCGCCCAGCTCGCGCCCGAACGGGAGGATGAAGCCGCCCAGGCAGCCGTCGACGTGCAGGCCCACCCCGTGCTCGAGCGCCAGGGCGCCGAGCTCGCCGATGGGGTCGACCGTTCCGTAGCCGTAGTTGGTGGCCGAGCCCACCAGCGCCACGGTGTCGCCGTCTATGTGCCCTTCCACCCAGTCGAGGTCGACCCGGGTGGTCACCGGGTCGACGGGCGCCACGCGCACCTCGACGCCGAAGAGGTGGCCGGCCTTGGTGAAGGCCGGGTGGGCCGTCTCGGGCTTGATGATGTTGGGCCGGCGGGTCCGCGCGGCGTTGGCGTCGCGGTAGGCCAGCACCGCGTGGGCGATCGACCCGCTCCCGCCCGAGGTGACCAGCCCGCCCGGACGGCCCGCGAGGGCGGCACCGCCCAGCATGTCGAGGGTCATGGCGATGATCTCGGCCTCGAACTTGGTGGCGCTCGGGCACATGTCGCGCTGGAGCACGTTCACGTGACTGAAGTGGGCGAAGGCGCGGTTCAAGAAGTCGTAGTGGTCGTGATCCCCGCAGTACATGGTGCCCGAGCACTGTCCCGTCTCCCACGTGGGGTCCTCGGCGGCGGCCATCGCCGCGAGCTCGGCGAGCACGGCGTCGCGCGCGACCCCCGCCTCGGGTAGCCGGCGGTGGATCTCGAAGCGCTCGGCGTAGGGGTAGGTCACGTCGCCTCCTCGTGGCGCCCGAAGCGCCCCCGGTGCACCACGTCCTCGAGGGGGCGCCGACGCGCCGACACCGAGGGCGACTGGGGCTCGAGGTCCCGGGCGCGATAGCCGACCGACACCGCGCCGATCGGCGTGAACTCCTCGGGCACCTCGAAGTCCGCCCGAAAGGGCCCGACGTTCTCCGGGGCGATACCGAAGAAGCACGCCCCGAGGCCCTCGTCCACCGCGGTGAGCAGCATCAGCAGGGCCGCCATGGCCGTGTCGAGGTGCCAGTAGGGCACGGGCCAGCGGGCCTCGTCCCGGTCCGTCCAGCCCTTGTCCGGCCTCGCGTAGCGCTCGAGGTAGGCGTCGCGGTGCGACAGGGGCACGACGATGAGCGGAGCGTTCTGAATCCGTGGCGTGTTCTCGACCCTCGTCGGGACGTGACGCCAGAACCGGTGCCGGTCGTCGGCCCCGGTCAACACCAGGAAAGCCCAGCCCTGGGAGAAGCCGGCCGAGGGCGCGCGCAGCGCGCTCGCCACCACCCGCTCGGCGACGTCGCGCTCGAGGGGACGGTCCTCGTACTCGCGCACCATCCGACGTCGTCGCACGACCTCGGAGAACTCCATCGGGTCATGGTACCGACGCGCGGGATCGGTTAGAGGACCTTGGAGAGGAAGTTCTGGAGCCGGGGCGAGCTCGGATGGGCCAGCACCTCGCGCGGGTCGCCCCACTCCTCGATGATCCCGGCGTCGAGGAAGTAGACGGTGTTCGCGACCTCGCGGGCGAAGCCCATCTCGTGGGTGACGACGATCATCGTCATCCCCGAGCGCGCCAGGTCCCTCATCACGTCGAGCACCTCGCCGACCAGCTCGGGGTCGAGGGCGCTCGTGGGCTCGTCGAAGAGCATGAGCTTGGGGTCCATGGCGAGAGCCCGCGCGATGGCGACGCGCTGCTGCTGGCCGCCCGAGAGCTGGGCCGGGTAGTAGCCGTCGCGCCCGGCGAGACCGACCCGCTCGAGCAGCTCGCGGGCCCGCGCCCGGGCGGCGTCCTCTCTAACCCGCAGGACCCTCACCTGGCCCATGGTGATGTTCTCGAGCACCGTCAGATGCTGGAAGAGGTTGAAGCGCTGGAAGACCATGCCGATGCGCGCCCGCTCGGCGCAGATCTGCTTGTCGTTGCGCTCGTAGAGCTTGCCGTTGCGCAGCTCGTATCCCACCAGCTGGCCGTCGACCAGCAGCTCGCCCGCGTCGTGCTTCTCCAGGTGGTTGATACAGCGCAGGAACGTGCTCTTGCCCGAGCCGGAGGGACCGATGAGACACGCCACGTCGCCGCGCCCGACCTTGAGGTCGACGCCCTTCAGGACCTCGACGCCGGCGAAGTGCTTGCGCACCCCGATGGCCTCGACCATGAGCGACGCGGTCTCGCTCACCGCTCCACCGCTCCGGCGAGCCCGCGGCGGCTCGGGAACTTCGCCACGATGCCCGCGAGGTCGTGGCGCATCCGCTGCAAGGGCGTGGGTGGCGGCGTGCGCAGCGCCCCGCGTCCGAAGTAGCGCTCCAGGTAGAACTGGCCGATCGACAGGATCGTCGTCACCACGAGGTACCAGAGGCTCGCCGTCAGAAGCAGCGGCATGATCTCGTAGTTGGCCGAGTAGATGTTGGTCGCCGCCCCGAGCAGTTCGATCACCCCGATGACGCTCGCCAGCGACGAGGTCTTCAGCATCGAGATGACCTCGTTGCCGGTGGGCGGGATGATGACCCGCATCGCCTGGGGCATGACCACGTAGCGCAGGGTCTGGCGGCGAACCATGCCGATCGAGGTCGCCGCCTCCACCTGGCCCTCGTCGACCGAGAGCAGGCCGGCGCGGGCGATCTCGGACATGTACGCGGCTTCATTCAGCCCCAGGGCAACGCAAGCGGCCTCGAGCGGGGTGAAGACGGTGTTGGTGTGCACCGAGAAGAAGGACAGGGCCGTAAAGGGGATGCCGAGACTAATGCGGGGATACAGGATCGCGATGTTGAACCAGACCAGCAACTGGACGAGCACCGGCGTTCCCCGGAAGAACCAGGTGTAGGTCCAGGCCGAGCCCGACAGGACCCGGTTGGGTGAGAGCCGCATCACCGCGAGGACCATCCCGAGCACGATCCCGACGGCCATCGCGATCACGGTGAGTTCCAGGGTGATCAGGAGCCCGTGGAGGATCTCGCTCGTGGTGAAGTAGTGGAAGACGATGTCCCACGAGAATCGCCACTCGGTGACCGCGTGGCAGACCCGCGACGCCCCCGTCCCCTGGCACGCCCTCTGGCCCGTGGGGAGCCGCGACAGCAGGGTGTGGACGATCATCGCGACGACGACGAGCGCCGCCGCGACCCCGACCCACCGCCCGACGTGGCGGACGGGGACGACCTTTATGGAGCCGTCCCCGTCCGTACTCACGTCCGTCGCTGGTTGTTCAGCTCAGTGCGTGTCAGCCCGCCGCGCCGTTGATGACGACCTTGCTGGCCGGCAGCCCGCCCTGGGTGACGCCCCAGTGCGCGAGGATCGCGTGGTACACGCCGCTCGCGATCAGCGCCTTGATCGCGGCCTGGGTGGCCAGGGCCATCTTGTGCCCGGTCGCGGTCTTCGGGAAGGCGATGCCGTAGGGGGCGACGTTGATGGCGCTCCCGACGTTCTCGAACTTGCCCTTGCTCGTCGCCACGATGTAGGTCGCGATCTGGCTGTCGGCGAAGCCGACGTTCGCCTGGCCCGAGAGCACCGCGAGGTTCGCCCCCGTCTGGGTCGGGAACGTCAGGACCACGGCCTTCTTCGAGGCGGGGCAGGTCTTGGCGGCCGTCTGGGCGTCGGTCTGCTCGACGGTGCCCGTCTCCACGGCGATCTTCAGGCCGCAGAAGCTCTTGAGCCCCTTGAAGGTGACCTTCTCGCCCTTCTTGGCGTAGACGCCCTCACCGGCCTGGAAGTAGTCGACGAAGTAGACCTGCTTCTCGCGCGAGGTGTTGTCGGTGAACGAGGAGTTGCCGATCTGGTAGCGGCCGCCCTTGATGCCCGCGAGGATGCTGTCGAAGGTGACGTTGT
Organism: Actinomycetes bacterium; assembly: GCA_021831125.1. Lineage (GTDB taxonomy): Bacteria > Actinomycetota > Acidimicrobiia > Acidimicrobiales > RAAP-2 > RAAP-2. Next base: position 14,839 of record JAKBNI010000039.1, read on the forward strand.
TCTCCTTGATCTTCACCCCGAGGGTCGTGGCGATGGCGTTCATCAGGTCCACGTCGAAGCCGATCATCGTGGTGCCATGCATCGACTCGTCCGGCGGGTAGGTCGCGTCGGTGGCGACCTGGAGGACCGCCCTCTTGTAGGGCGCCGGGACCAGCTTGGCGGCGGCGGCGTTGTACTTCGCCCCGAAGGTTGACGCGCCCGCCACGACGCCGGTGGACAGGACCAGCGCACCCGCGCCGACGACCACCGCCACGTGACGGAATAGTGACTTTCGCTGCATGACTCTCCTCACAAGCGTTCGACGCCCCCCGGCGCCTGGCCCTCATTGATATCAGATACCCCCGGGTGCGGCGCCGCAGCATGGAAAGTCCTGAGGTCACGGCATCGCCGCGAGGGTGACTGGAGCGGACGACCGGGCTCGAACCGGCGACCTCGACCTTGGCAAGGTCGCGCTCTACCAACTGAGCTACGTCCGCGAGGTGCCCCCAGTGTAGCCGACCGCTCCGGACCCGCCAGCGCGACTAGCGCCCCGAGCTGCCGAAGCCCCCCGAGCCCCGCGACGAGTCGGGCAGCTCGTCGCACGCGACGAACTCGAGTGCCGCGCAGGCCACCACCACCAGCTGGGCGATGCGGTCGCCCGGGTGGACCTCGTAGTCCTCGTCGGGATCGAGGTTCACCAGAGCCACCTGGATCTCGCCGCGGTAGCCGGCGTCGACGAGGCCGGGCGCGTTGGCGCACGTGACCCCGTGGCGCGAGGCCAGCCCACTGCGGGGCAGCACGAGGCCCCCGTAACCCTCGGGAATCGCCACCGCGATACCGGTTGGGACGAGGGCCCGCCCGCCCCCACGCGCCAGGCGCCGTCCCTCCACGGCCACGAGATCGACCCCCGCGTCGCCGGGGTGGGCCCCCCGGGGCACCACGGCGTCGGGACGCAGGACGTGCACGGGGATCTCCACTCCCGGGAGGCTACTCAGCCGGGCGTGGCGTTTCGGTAGTGTCGCACTCGTGCTCGTGTGGATGGACCTCGAGATGACCGGCCTCGAGCCCGAGCGCCACGTCATCGTCGAGATCGCCACCCTCGTCACCGACGACTACCTGGCGGTCGTCGCCGAGGGGCCCGACCTCGTGATACACGCCACCGCTGAGCAACTCGCCGAGATGCCACCCGTCGTGCGCGAGATGCACGAGCGCTCCGGGCTGCTCGCGGCCATCGCCGACTCCACGCTCGACGTGGCCGAGGCCGAGCGGCGCACCCTCGAGTTCATCACCGCCCACGTCCCCGACGCCGGGTCGGTGCCGCTGTGCGGCAACTCCATCGGCACCGACCGGCGCTTCCTCCAGGAGTACATGCCGGCCCTCGAGCGGCACTTCCACTACCGCAACGTCGACGTCTCGACGATCAAGGAGCTCGCCAAGCGCTGGCGGCCGGAGGTCCTGGCGAGCCTCGGGGAGAAGGAGACGACCCACCGCGCGCTCGACGACATCCGCGAGTCCGTGCGCGAGCTCGCCCACTACCGAGACGTCCTCTTCGAGCTCGC
>JAKBNI010000138.1 GCA_021831125.1 Actinomycetes bacterium
CTCGACCGAGCGGGTCGAGCTGCGCTACCGGATCCCCCTCGCCGAGGTGGTGATCGACTTCTTCGACGCCCTGAAGAGCCGGACCAAGGGCTACGCCTCGCTCGACTACGAGCCGGCCGGCTACGTGACGAGCCCGGTGGTGCGCGTGGACCTGTTGATCAACCACGAGCCGGTCGACGCGTTCTCGACGATCGTGCACCGCCAGAACGCCGACTACTACGGGCGGCGCATGGCCGAGCGGCTGCGCGAGCTGATCCCGCGCCAGCTCTTCGACGTCCCGATCCAGGCGGCCATCGGCGGGCGGGTCATCGCGCGCGAGACGGTGAAGGCCCGGCGAAAGGACGTGCTCGCCAAGTGCTACGGCGGGGACATCACCCGCAAGCGAAAGCTCCTCGAGAAGCAGAAGGAGGGCAAGAAGCGCATGAAGAACCTCGGGCGGGTCGAGGTGCCCCAGGAGGCCTTCGTCGCCGCTTTGAAGCTCGACGAGGACTGACCGCGCCCCACTGGCACTCACTAGACTTGAGTGCCAACGAAGGAGGTGCCGTGGCCCGTCGCCAGAAGTCGCCGGTCGTCTCCGGGGACCTCGACGCCCGCAAGGCGACCATCCTCCAGGCCGTCGTCACCGAGCACATCGACACCGCCCAGCCCGTCGGCTCCTCGGCGGTGGCGGCCGCGACCGACCTCGACGTCTCCCCGGCGACGGTGCGCGCCGAGATGGTGTCGCTCGAGCGCGAGGGCTACCTCGCCCAGCCCCACACCTCGGCCGGCCGGGTGCCCACCGACAAGGGGTACCGCTACTTCGTCGACCACCTCGAGCGCGGCGCGGTGGGGGCCGCCCAGCAGAGCCGGGTGCGCGACTTCTTCGCCCACGTGCGCGGCGAGATGGAGGACGTCCTCGAGCAGACCTCGAAGCTGCTGAGCGCGCTCACGAGCCACACCTCGGTCGTGGTGGGGGCCGGCCACTCGCGTGCGACCATCCTCTCGGCCCAGCTGGTGAACCTCGACGCCCACCACCACCTGCTCGTCACCGTCTTCTCCGACGGCACCGTGACCAAGCACAGCGTGATGGACCCGGCCGGCGCCGACGCCGGCGACGTCGCCGAGGCCTCGCGCCAGCTCAACGCCCTGCTCATCGGCACGACGCTCTCCTCGCGGATCCAGGTGCCCAGCCGCACCGACGCCGTGGCGCGCCTGGTGCGTGAGGCCACGAGCGCCCTGCACGAGGCGGCCCCCACCATCGAGGGCGAGCAGGTCTACATCGGGGGCTCCTCGCGCGTCGCCGAGTCCTTCGACGGGGTGGAGACGGTGCGCGCGGTCCTCTCGATCCTCGAGCAGGAGCTCGTCGTGGTCTCATTGATCGAGGACATCCTCGACGCCGACGTCGCGGTCGCCATCGGCTCGGAGCACGGGCTCGAGCCGCTCTCGGCCTGCGCGGTGATCGTGGCCCCGGTCACCCTGGAGGGCGAGACCGTGGGCGCCCTCGGGCTGCTCGGGCCCACGCGCATGAAGTACCGCGAGGTCATGGCGACGGCCCAGGCCGTCTCGGACGAGCTGACCCGCCACTTCGGGGGCGAGCCCGGTGCCTAGCCCCGACCTCTACGCCGTGCTCGGGGTGGAGCGCACCGCCTCGCCCGAGGAGCTCAAGCGCGCCTATAGGGCCCTCGCGCGCCAGTACCACCCCGACGCCGCCGGGGCCGACCCCGCGGCCGAGGCCCGCTTCAAGGAGATCAACCAGGCCTACGAGATCCTCTCGGACCCCGAGCGGCGCGCCAACTACGACCGCTTCGGCTCGGCCGACGGCCCGGGCGACCCCTTCACGGGAGCCGGCTCGGTCCAGGACATCTTCGACATGTTCTTCGGCACCATGGGCGTGCGGCCCGACCGGCGCGGCCCCCAGCCCGGCCCCGACGCCGAGGTCGCCCTCGAGATCACCCTCGAGGAGGCGGCCTTCGGCGCCGCGAAGGAGGTCACCCTCACCCTCGCGCGGCGCTGCGCCGACTGCCAGGGCAGCGGCGCGGCCCCGGGCACGACGCCCGAGACCTGCCCCGAGTGCGGGGGCGCCGGTGAGGTGCGCCGGGTGCGCAACTCGATCCTCGGCCAGATGGTGACCTCCCAGGTCTGCCCGCGCTGCGGGGGGATGGGCACGCGCATCGAGGCGCCCTGCCCGTCGTGTCGGGGCGAGGGGCGCCGTCCCGAGGCCGTCACCCTCACCATCCAGGTGCCCCCGGGGGTCGAGGACGGCTCGACGATGCGCCTGGCCGACCGCGGCCCGGCGGGGGTGCGCGGCGGGGGGAACGGCCGGCTCTTCGTGCACCTGCGCGTGGCGCCCGACGAGCGCTTCGAGCGCCACGGCGACGACCTGCACCACGTGGCCCGGGTCACCTTCGCCCAGGCCGTGCTCGGCACGACGATCGAGGTGCCGACCCTGCGCGAGCCGACCTCCCTCGAGGTCGCCCCGGGCAGCGCGAGCGGGACGGTGACCCGGATCCGCCACGAGGGCGTCGAGCACCTCCACGGACGGGGTCGGGGCGACCTCTACGTCCACCTCGAGGTCGAGGTGCCCACCGAGCTCGACGCCGAGTCCGAGGCCCTGTTGCGCCAGTGGGCCGAGCACCGCGGCGAGGCGGTGGCCGAGCCCGCGGGCGGTCTCTTCCACCGGCGCCGCTCCCGGCGGTGACCCCCGAGCTCCTCGAGCGCCGCGTGGCGGCCCTCGCCCAGCTGCGCG
>JAKBNI010000040.1 GCA_021831125.1 Actinomycetes bacterium
CCGCCCAGTAGCGCACCGCGTCGGCGCCGTGGCGCTCGAGCAGCGGCAGCGGGGTCACCGCGTTGCCCTTGGACTTGGACATCTTCTTGCGCTCGGGGTCGAGCACCCAGCCCGAGACGAGCACGTTGGCAAAGGGCAGGCTGTCGTGGCCGAGGTGGGCGCGCACCACCGTCGAGAAGAGCCAGGTCCGGATGATCTCGTGGGCCTGGAGGCGCAGGTCGAAGGGGAAGAGCCGCTCGAAGAGGTCGGTCCCCCACTGCCCGGCGATCTGGGGCGAGAGCGAGCTCGTCGCCCAGGTGTCCATCACGTCGGGGTCGCCGACGAAGCCGCCGGGCCGGCCGCGCTGGGCCTCGGCGTAGCCGGGGGGCGTGTCGGAGGAGGGGTCGACGGGCAGGTCGGCGAGGGCCGCTCGGATCGGGTGGTCGTGGTCGACCTCGCCGGAGTCGTCGAGCGGGTACCACAGGGGGAAGGGGACCCCGAAGAAGCGCTGGCGCGAGATGTTCCAGTCGACGTTGAGCCCCTCGACCCACGAGCGGTAGCGATGCCTCATGAACTCAGGGTGCCAGTCGAGCTCCTCGCCCCGGGCGAGGAGGGCCTCGCGGTTCTCGAGGGTGCGCACGAACCACTGGCGACTAGTCACGATCTCGAGGGGTCGCTCGCCCTTCTCGTAGAACTTGACGGGGTGGGTGATCTCGCGCAGGTCACCCACGAGCGCCCCGGCCACGCGCAGCCGCTCGACGATGACGGCCCGGGCCTGGGCGACGGTGCGCCCGACGAGCTCGGCGTAGTGGGCGTTGGCCGCCGCCGGGTCGGCCGAGGCGTAGGCCGGGTCGGCGAAGTCGCAGGGGCCGAAGCGCCCGTCACGGCCGATGAGGGCCCGTGTCGCGAGCTCGAGCTCGCGCCACCAGGTGACGTCGGTCGTGTCGCCGAAGGTGCAGACCATGGCGATCCCAGAGCCCTTCTCGGGGTCGGCGAGCTCGTGGGCGAGGACGGGCACCTCGACGCTAAAGAGCGGCGTGCGCACAGCCGTGCCGACGAGGCCGGCGTAGCGGGCGTCGTCGGGGTGACAGACGAGCGCCACGCAGCTCGCGAGCAGCTCGGGCCGGGTCGTCTCGATCTCGATGGTCCCCTCGGCGCCGACCCGCTCGAACGCCACCCGGTGATAGACCCCGGGGCGCTCGCGGTCCTCGAGCTCGGCCTGGGAGACGGCCGTCTGGAAGTCGACGTCCCAGAGGGTCGGCGCGACGCTGGCGTAGACCTCGCGGCGATCGAGCATCTCTAAGAACGCGCGCTGGGAGATCGCCCGGGCGTGGGGCGAGATCGTCGAGTACTCGAGGGTCCAGTCGACGGAGAGCCCGAGGAACTTCCAGAGCCCCTTGAAGGCCTCCTCGTCGATGGCGGTGAGCCGCGTGCACAGCTCGACGAAGTTGCGCCGCGAGACGGGCGTGCGCCCGTCGCCGGCGGTCTCGTCGGGCTCGAAGGCGGGGTCGTAGGGGAGCGAGGGGTCACAGCGCACCCCGTAGTAGTTCTGGACCCGTCGCTCGGTCGGTAGGCCGTTGTCGTCCCAGCCGACGGGGTAGAAGACGTCGCGCCCGCGCATGCGGAAGAACCGGGCCATCAGGTCGCCGTGGGTGTAGCTGAAAACATGGCCGAGGTGCAGGGTGCCCGAGACCGTCGGCGGGGGCGTGTCGATCGCGTAGATCGTCGCCGCGCTCGCCGCGCGGTCGAAGACGTAGGCGCCCTCGGCGTCCCAGCGCTCGCCCCAGACCGACTCCAGGCCGTCCACCGTGGGCTTGTCGGGGACCCGGTAGGCCGTGGGCTGGTCGGGCATGGTGGCGTAGTTTAGAGCAGTGATCCGCCTCTTCGACTCGGCGCGCGGCGAGGTCTGCGACCTGCGTCTGCGCGACCCCGGGCGGGTCTCGATCTACGTCTGTGGCCCCACGGTCTACGGCCCGCCCCACGTCGGCCACGGCCGCTTCACCCTGGTGTGGGACGTGCTGCGCCGCTGGCTGACCTTCCAGGGGCTCGGCGTCCACTACGTCTCGAACATCACCGACGTCGACGACAAGATCATCGCCCGCGCCCGGGCCGAGGGGCGCGGCGAAGCGGAGGTCGCCGCCGAGTGCGAGGCCCAGTGGTGGGCCGCGATGGACCTGATCGGGGTGGCCCGGCCCGACGAGGTGCCCCACGCGACGGACTACGTGGCGGGCATGGTGGATCTGATTGAGAACCTCCTCGAGCGCGGCGCGGCCTACCCCACGAGCGACGGGGTCTACTTCGAGGTCGCCAGCGTGCGCGACTACGGACTGCTCGCCGGCCAGCCGCTCGAGAGCCTGCGGGTCGGCGCGCGCGTCGAGCCCCACGACGAGAAGCGCTCGCCGCTCGACTTCGCGCTGTGGAAGGCCGCGAAGCCCGGCGAGCCGTCGTGGCCCGCGCCCTTCGGCGAGGGCCGACCGGGGTGGCACACCGAGTGCGTGGTGATGGCCCTCGACCTCTTGGGCGAGGGCTTCGACCTGCACGCGGGCGGGATGGACCTCAAGTTCCCCCACCACGAGAACGAGCGGGCCCAGGCGACGGCCCTCGGGCGGCCCTTCGCGCGCCACTGGGACCACAACGGCATGGTCGTCGTCGACGGCGAGAAGATGTCAAAGTCGCTCGGCAACTTCACCTCGCTCGTCGACCTCGCCGCACGCAGCGACCCGCGCGCCTATCGCCTCTTGGTGCTGCGCAGCCACTACCGCTCGCCGGTCGAGGTCAACCCCTCGACGACCGCCGACGCCGAGCGGGCCCTCGCGCGCCTCGACGCCTTCGCCCGGCGCTTCGGTCTCGCGCCCCTCGCCGGGCCCGACCGGCTCGAGCGCCACGACCGCCACGACTTCGTCGACGAGGCCGACGACCTCTACGAGCGCGTCGCGGCGGCCTTGAACGACGACCTCGACACGCCCCTCGCGGTCGCCGACCTCTTCGAGGCCGTGACCGCGGCCCACCAGATGGAGGACGAGGGCCGCCACGGCCCGGCCCGTCGCCTGGCCCAGGCGGTGAACACCCTCTTCGGGGCGATGGGTCTCGGGCTGCGCGCGGGCACCGACGGGGTCGACGACGTCACCCGGCGCCTCGTCGCCGAGCGCGACGCGGCCCGGGCCCAGCGGCGTTTCGGAGACGCTGACCGAATCCGCGACCAGCTCGAGGAGCGCGGCTGGGTCGTCGAGGACGGCCCCGCCGGCACGGTGGTGCGACGGGCCTAGACGCCTTGTGGGCCGGTGGGGCCCTCAGGTAGCGTGGTCCGCGAGGTTGCCGTGGTGGTTCCCTCCAGGCCCGAGGTGGGCCGAGAAGCGTTAATCGAAGGAGGCCCCGGTGGCCGCAGGAACCGTCAAGTGGTTCAACGACGAGAAGGGGTGGGGATTCATCGCCGTCGAGGGACAGCCCGACGTCTTCGTCCACTACTCCGAGATCCAAGGCGACGGTCGTCGGACCCTCGTCGAGGGTCAGAAGGTCGAGTTCGACATCGAGGCCGGCGAGCGCGGTCCGCTCGCCAAGCGCGTCGCCCTCGTCTAGGGCGCACCGAGGCGGCCGCCGGTTCCCGGCGGCCGCCTCGTCGTGTCCGGGGGGATTTGCTAGCGTGGGTTACCCATGAGTAACCCTTTGGGAGAGTAGGTGGCGATGGGCGAGTTCTCGATGGACCTCAACGAGGACCAGGTGACCCTACGCGACTGGGTGCACGGCTTCGCCGCCGACAAGATGCGCCCGATCGCCGCCGAGTGGGACGAGCGCGAAGAGACGCCCTGGCCCTTCATCCAAGAGGCCGCCCAGATCGGCATCTACGGGCTCGAGTTCATGATGAGCGCCCTCGCCGACCCGACGGGGCTCTCGCTCATGGTCGCGCTCGAGGAGCTGGCCTGGGGCGACGCCGGTCTGTGCATGGCCCTCATGGGGACCTCGCTCGGGGTCGCCGGCATCGTCGCCAACGGCACCCCCGAGCAGCAGATGGAGTGGGTCCCCCAGTGCTACGGCACCCCCGAGGACGTGAAGCTCGCCGCCTTCTGCGTCTCGGAGCCCGACGCCGGCAGCGACGTCAGCTCGCTGCGCACCCGGGCCAGCTACGACGAGGCGAGCGACGAGTGGGTGCTCAACGGCACCAAGACCTGGATCACCAACGGCGGGATCGCCAACACCCACGTGGTCGTGGCCTCGGTCGAGCCCGAGCTCGGCGCGAGGGGCCAGGCCTCCTTCGTCGTGCCCGAGGGGACCCCGGGGATCCGCATGGGCCAGAAGTTCAAGAAGATGGGCATCCGCGCGAGCCACACCGCCGAGGTCGTCCTCGAGGAGTGCCGGGTGCCGGGCCGGTGCCTGCTCGGGGGCAAGGAGAAGCTCGACGAGCGCCTGGCGCGCGCGCGCGAGGGCAAGCGCTCCTCGGGCCAGGCGGCGATGGCCACCTTCGAGGCGACCCGCCCGGCCGTCGGGGCCCAGGCGCTCGGGATCGCCCGGGCCGCCTACGAGTACGCCCTCGACTACGCCAAGGAGCGCAAGCAGTTCGGCCGGGCCATCGTGGAGAACCAGGCGATCGCCTTCAAGCTCGCCAACATGAAGACCTCGGTCGACGCGGCCCGGCTCCTCGTGTGGCGCGCCGCCTGGATGGCCGCGACCCGCAAGACCTTCACCTCGGGTGAGGGCTCGATGTCGAAGTACTTCGCCGGCGAGACGGCCGTGCGGGTGACCGAGGACGCCATCCAGATCCTCGGGGGCTACGGCTACGTGCGCGAGTACCCCGTGGAGCGCTGGCACCGCGACTCGAAGATCTACACGATCTTCGAGGGGACGAGCGAGATACAGCAGCTGATCATCGCCCGGGCGATCTCGGGCAAGCACGTCCGCTGACCGGCCGCGTGCCCGGGTGCGGGGCGGCCGCACCCCTCGCCCCCGGCCCTCTGGCGGGTTCGCTCGTCGGTCGGTTCTCGGCACCGTGTCGAGGCCGTGGTGTCCGTGGTCTGCCGGGTCCCTTGGCTAACATCGTCGCGCAGTCTCTCGACCCACTGACGAAGAGGTCCGCGTGCCCGCCACCCCTCGAACCGCGCTCCGGAGGTCCGCCCGACTCACGGAAGCACCCGTACTCACTCGAGTCGTCGCGAGCGGCCGGGGCCTCCTGGGCCACCGGGCGCGCAACGTCGCCGCGCTCGTCGGGCTCGTCGCCTCGGCGATCGTCGTTCCCCTGGGGAGTGCCGCCGCCTCCACTGTGACCTCTCCGAGCGGCGGCTTCACCTTCAGCGTGAGCAACGGTGACCTGACCCTCACCGGGTGCGACGGGGCCTGTCCCAGCACCCTCGTCATACCGTCGTCCATCGGTGGCGATCCGGTGACCGCCATCGGCGACGGCGCGTTCAATAGCGTCGGGCTCACGTCCGTGACGATTCCCGACTCGGTCACCTCCATTGGCGCCAACGCCTTCTCCAACAACACGATCGCTGCGGTCTCGATCCCGAACTCGGTGACGGCGATTGGGAGCTCCTCCTTCGCGGCCAACGACATGGGTGCGGTCACCATCGGCGACTCGGTGACCTCGATCGGCGCCGGCGCCTTCGAGGTTGACAACCTCACCTCGGTTTACATCCCGAACTCGGTTCTCACCATTGGGGACTCCGCGTTCCAGTTCAACAACAACCTCAACGCGGCCACCATCGGCGACTCGGTGACCACTATTGGCGACCACGCCTTCGAGGACGACAGCCTCACCTCGGTCTCCATCCCGAACTCGGTGATCACGATTGGGGTTTCGGCATTCTCCTTCAACCCCAACCTTGACTCGGCCACCATCGGCGACTCGGTCACAACGATTGGGGATCGGGCCTTCCTCAACGCCAACCTCTCTGCGGTCACCATTCCCGACTCGGTCACCACGATCGGTGCGGAAGCCTTCGAGAGCAACCCCCTGGGCACGGTCACCATTCCCAACTCGGTGGTCACGGTGGGTGCCTACGCCTTCTTCCAGAACTGGAAGCTCGACTCGGTCACCGTCGGCGACTCGGTCGCGTCGATTGGAGGCGGCGCCTTCGGGGACGACGACCTGTCCTCGGTGACGTTCCTTGGCGCGCCGCCGACCTTCGGAGGTGGCGTGTTCTTTGGAACCGCAGGGAACCCCGCCTTCTATCCGGCCTCGATCCCGAGCTGGACCACGCAGGCCTCGGCCGTCGCGCCCCTCACCCTGACCCCTGAAGCCGGTGTCACGACCTTGGTGCCCCGCGCGGTCGGGCCCTTCGCGGCCCAGCTCTTGGCGAGCCTCGCCAACCCCGCGTCGGACACGGTCACCAGTACGCAGTTCTGCCTCTCGACAGCCCCCTTCGTCTCGGGGACCTGTCCCGGCACGCTGGCCCCGGCGAGTGGCACGACGACCCTGAGCGCGATCGTGCCGCTTCGCCCCGCCACCACCTACTACGTCGAGTTCGAGGCGATGGACGCGACCTCGTCCCTCGCTCTCGACGGTGGGGTGGTCTCGTTTACCACCCCTTCCTTCCATCCCCCGGCGGCGACCCAGGCGCCCCTCAACGTGACCACGACGAGCGCGACCGTGGGGACCCCCCTCACCCTCGTGGCGAGCGGCGGCTCGGGGGCGGGGGCCCTCACCTTCACCCTCGTCGACCCGGGCAGCGCGGGCTGCGTGCTCTCCGGTGACGTCCTGAGTGCCACCGGCCCGGGCACCTGTGTGGTCTCGGCGACCAAGGCCGGCGACGCCACGTACGCGCCCGCGACCTCTCCGCCGACGACCGTGACCGTCGCGGCCCCGCCTCCACCCCCGACCACCACGACGACGGTCCCGCGTCCCGAGATCAACCGGGTTCTCGGGGTCGCGCGTGTCGGGCGCACGGTGAGCGTGCGGGTCCTCGGGGTGGGCCTCGCGGGCCGGCCTCGACTCACCCTCGACGAGCCCGGAGCGTCCCTGACCCTCACCCACGACGACGGCCGGGTGCTCGTCGTGCGGGTGCGGGTGCGCGCGGGCGCGGCGACGGGCTGGCGCGTCCTCATCGTCGAGGTCGACGGGATCCGCCTGCGGGTGCGCCTTCGCGTGGTCTGATGAAGACGGGCGCGTCGATCCGCGAGCCACCCGCGCGGGTGGGGAGCGGCGGGCGCCGCCTGACCGGGCGCTCCGCCGGCCGCGTGGGGACGTTTCGTCCTCGCGGCGTGGTGTCTCGACTCGTCCACTCCCTCGTTCCCGGTCGTCGTAGAGGAGTCCCCCGCCGGCGTGAGTGGTTCTCGTAACGCGCGCCGGTGCCCTCTCCCGACCGCCTCGGGGAGACACCGACGTCGTCGAGGACGCGACTCAGATCCTTGCCGGGTACGGCTGCGTGCGCGAGCACCCCGTCGAGCGCCGGCACCGCGACTCGACGACCTGCACGGACTTCCAGGGCGCGAGCGAGGCCCAGCCGGTGATCATCGCCCGGGCGATCTCTGGCGAACACGTCCGCTGAGGGGAAAGTCGTCGCCGACGGCGAGGGTCCGCGCCCGCCGGTCATGTGCTACATGTGGTCCATATGAAGACCATCGGTGTTCGCGAGCTCCAACGGCACACGTTGGCGGCGCTGCGCCGGGTCGAGCGTGGCGAGGTCATCGGCGTGACCGACCGGGGTCGCCTCGTGGCGGTACTCAGCGCGCCGTCGGCCGTCACCGGAGCGGTGGCCCTGGTCGCGTCGGGCCGGGTCACGGCGGCGCGTCGAGAGGTGAGCGACTTGCCCGCAGCGGTGTCCGTCGGGCGTCCCACCCCCGAGGTCCTCGGCGAGCTTCGCGACGAGGACTAACCCGGGTCGTGGTACCTCGACACGTCCGCCATCTTGAAGTTGGTCGCGCTCGAGGAGGAGTCGCCACGTCTGCGCGCGTGGTTCTCCGCGCACGAGGGGTTCTGGTCGAGCCAACTTCTGCACACCGAGGCGATGCGGTCCGCCGCACGCCTCGGAATCGCCGCCGGGGTCGTCGAGGACGCCCTGGAGGCGGTCTCGCTCGTCCTGCCGAGCGTCACGACCTACGCCTCCGCCGCACGCCTCGAGCCCTGGTCGCTTCGCTCACTCGACGCCTTGCACCTGGCCACGGCGATGGAGATCGGTGACGACCTCGAGGGCATCGTCGTCTATGACGAGCGGCTCGGTGAGGCCGCCCGGGCCGCGTCGTTGGTGGTGGTGGCTCCACGGTAGGTCTCGGCGCAGGTGACCGGGTCCGAGTGGCCCTGGGGCGCCGCCGCCGACCGGTCAGAGTGCCTCGCTGAATACGTGATCTCGCCCCGGCAGCTCTCGCCCTACCCCGTCAGCCGCAGGACGTGATCGCGAGTGCGGACTGCGGCTGGGAAGTCGAGCGGGGTGTGGTGATGACGCGGTGCCCGGAGCCGGAGTGCAGTTGCGCGGCCCTGCCTACCCGCGCCGGGCTCGGCGTCGTCCCCGACGGCCTCGCGGCGGCGTTCGCAGCGCGGGACGTGAACGCGGTAGGGGAGCTGCTCGCCGGCGACGTACGTCGGGGTGACGACGCGATACCGAACCAGGGCCAGGGCTGGAACCAGGTCGTCGCGACCTTCGCGCGTCTGCTGGCGATGGGCCTGTCGGGTGAGGCCGACCACTGGAGCATGGGTCCCACGGGTCTTCGTACGACTGCGGGTGACGGACGCCTCGAGGGCCGGCTCGAGGGATGAGCGAACCCTCTGCCACCTCCATCGGGTGGCAGGGTGGCGGGTCTTCGCGATCGTCCCCTTCGCCGGGCGCGCCGAGGCCGAAGAGGCGCTGTCACGGCTCTGAGCCATCCGCGACCGGGCGAGGTCGGCCACCCCGACACCCGTAGGTACGACGCCCGGACATATGTATCGTTATACGCTATAGTACGCGCAACGATATAGAAGGAGGACCCATGCCCCGGTCGACCACCGGACCCGGCTGGCGGGACCCCGCGCTCGTGGTGCTGGGCTGTCTCGCGGCGGGGCCGCGGCACGGCTACGCGATCATGACGGCCGCTCGCGAGGAGTACGGGGCCGCCCTCGGTCCCGGCACGCTCTACGGGGTGCTCGCGCGCCTCGAGGAGCGCGGCCTCGTCGAGCCGCTCGCGAGCGAGGACCCTCGGCGACGGCCCTACGCCCTCACCGTGCGGGGTCGCGAGGCGCTCGCCGAGCAGGTGGCCTCGATGCGCGCGTTCTCCACCAAGGTGTCGCGCCGCCTGGGCGCCGCAGCGCGCCCCGCCGGCACGGGGGCGCTGTGACGGCCCGCCTCGCCCGCCTCGTCACCGCGCTCTTCCCGCCGGCCTTTCGCGCGCGCTACGGCGTGGAGCTCGAGGCCACGCTCGCCGAGGGTCCCGTCGGTGCGAGCGTCGTGGCGGACCTCGTCCTCGCGCTCGCGCGCCAGTGGGCCCGTGCGGCGCGTCCGGGGTCGGGTCCCCTCGAGCAGCGCCGGCGCCGCGCCGTGGCGACCTCCTTCGCCGCGGGGGTCGCCGGACTCGTGAGCCTCCTCGTCTTCGCCCGCGCGGTCGGCGACCGCCCGGTGCCGGGCCTCACGGGCTGGGCTCTGCACCTCTACGACGCGGGGTCCGTCGTCGTGACCGTCGTGGGTGCGACGGCCGGGGCGGCCGCCGCCTACTACTGGGTGCGCGTCGTCGTCGCGGGGGCGCGACGTCGAGATCGCTCGACGCTGGTCGCGGCCCTGCGCCCCGGGGCGCTCGGGGCCGGGTGGCTCGTCGTGGGGGCGCTCCTCGGACGGGTCGCGGGCCGAGTCGGGCTCAGCCGCTCCTCGTCGAGCGGACGGGCCGCGGGTCACCTCCACCTCCTGGGCGCGGGGCGCCACGGGGTGCTCGTGGCCTTCGGGGCGCTGTCGGTGGCCGCGGCCGCGTGGTGCGTCCGCGACGCGCGACGGGCCTTCGCCGCGACGCGCTGGGGTGAGCGCGAACTACGTGTCGCCCTGGGGGTGGCCCGGGCGGCGGCCCTCGTCGGCGACGCCCTGGCCGTTACTGCTGTCGCCGTCGGCGTGCGCGCGCTCGCGGTCGGGGGCACCGGGGCGTGGTCGGGGGCGCTGGCGGTGAGCTCGCTCGTCGCCCTCGTCGGGGCCGCGGCGGTCGCGACGGTGTCGAGCCTCGGGCGGGCGCCCGTGGTCAGGACGCCCTAGTCGCGCGCGGCGGCCGGGGACCGGATCGAGGCGAGCAGGCGCCGGCCCGCCGGCGAGAGCGCAGCGGCCCGCGGCCACACCGCGCGAATCGCCCGGCGCAGGTCGAGGTCGGCGACGGCCACGGCGACGAGCCGGCCCTCGGAGAGCTCGCGCGCGACGGCCGCCCGACCGACGACCCCGACGCCGATCCCGTCGGCGACCGCGGCCTTGATGGCCGTCGTCGAGGCGAGCTCGGTGACCGGCGCGAGGGCGTGGCCGTGGCGGGCGAGGGCGCGCTCGAGGACCTCGCGGGTCCCTGAGCCGGGCTCGCGCGCCACGAGCTCGGCGCGCGCGAGCAGCGCGGCGTCGATCGCTCGGCGCCGGTGGGCCCACGGGTGGTCGGGGGCGACGACCACGACGAGCTCGTCGTGGGCGACGGTGCGCCCCTGCAGTCCTGGGGGGATGCGCGCGCCCTCGACGAAGCCGAGGTCGATCGCCCGGCGCGAGAAGGACTCCTCGACCTCGTAGGAGTTGGCCATGTGCAGCGACACGGCGATGTCGGGGTCGCTCGCGTGCAGGGCGCTAAGCCAGGACGGCAGCAGGTACTCCGCGACCGTGAGGCTCGCCGCCACGCGCAGGTGGTGGCGTCGTCGCGTCGCGAGCAGGCGGGCCCCGTCGAGCAGCTCGTGCGCCGCGTCGAGGGCCGGCGCGGCCCATCCCACGACGGCGGCCCCCTCGGGCGTGAGCCGAGTGCCCGAGGTCGTGCGCTCCAACAAGGTGAGCCCGAGCGAGGACTCGAGGCGCTTGAGCCGCAGGCTCGCGGCCGGCTGGGTCACCCCGGCGCCCTCGGCCGCCCGGGAGATCGAGCCGGTCTCGGCGACCGCGGCGAGCAGGGCGAGGCCGTCGAGGTCGGGCCACTTCGTCATAAGCGTATGTTATGACCTTCGCCCGAAGTCGCGGAGCGGGGGCGGGTCGTGGCCCGCCAGGCTCGTACCCATGGACGAGACGGTCGCACTCACGAGCACGCCGACGAGGGCCCGCACGGCGATGAACGCGGTCCCGGGCCTCGCTCTGGCGGTGGCCGTGGGACTGGTCGCGACCGGCCTCGCCCGGTTCGCGCCGACCGTGGGGGCGCCGGTCTTCGCGATCCTCATCGGGGCCCTCATCGCCCTCGCCGGGCGCACGACGCCGGCGCTGCGGCCGGGGATGCGCGTCGCGGCCCGCCCGGTCCTCCAGCTCGCGGTCGTCTTCTTCGGCTTCGGGCTCTCGTTCGCGGCGGTCGCCTCGATCGGCGCGTCGTCGCTGCCGGTGCTCGCCGCGAGCCTCGTCGGCGCCTACCTCGGCGCCCTGCTCTTCGGGCGGCTCCTCGGGGTCGGAGGCGACCTGCGCACGCTCATCTCGGTGGGCACGGCGATCTGTGGCGCCTCGGCCATCGCCGCGACCGACGGGGTGCTGCGCGCGCGCGAGCGCGACGTCAGCTACGCCATCGCGACGATCTTCACCTTCAACGTGGCGGCGGTGCTGCTCTTCCCGCTCCTCGGCCACGCCCTGCACCTCTCGAGCCACACCTTCGGCCTGTGGGCCGGCACGGCCGTGAACGACGTCTCCTCGGTCGTGGCGGCCGCGACCTCCTTCGGCCACGGCGCGACCTCCTACGCGATCGTGGTGAAGCTCGCCCGCACCCTCGCGATCATCCCGATCACCCTGGTGCTCTCCCTGCGCCGGGCCCGGGCGGCCGAGGTCTCGACCGGCTCGTTCCGCGCCGCGGCCTCGTCCTTCCCCTGGTTCATCCTGGCCTTCGTGGGGGCGGTCGCGGTGAGCTCGCTCGGCCTGTTGACCCCGACGCTCGCCTCGGCGCTCGGCTCGCTCGCCACCTTCATGATCGCCGTGGCGCTGGCGGGCATCGGCCTCTCGACCGACCTCGCGGCGATCCGCCGCGCCGGCGTGCGACCGCTCGCCCTGGGCGCGGGGGTGTGGGCGGTGGTGGCCGGCGTCAGCCTCGCGGTCATCTTTCTCACCCACCACTGAGCGACCGGCGCCCTCGGGCCGTCGCTCGCCGGTCGTTACCCTGAGGGGGTGGGACCAGGTGCGCGGCTGCTCGTCGTGTGCACCGGCAACGTGGCCCGCTCCCCGATGCTCGCCGCCATGCTCGACACGCTCGCCGAGGACCTGGGGCGGGGCTGGTCGGTGCGTAGCGCCGGCACCCTCGCCGGCGAGGGCGACCGGGTGAGCGCGCGCACCCTCGTGGCGATGGCCTCCCTGCCCGAGGTCGACGCGTCCTTCCTCACCCTGCACCGCAGCCACCGCCTCGGGGTGGGCGACGTGGCCTGGGCCGACGCGATCCTCGCGGCCGAGGCCGACCACGTCCGCCACATCCGCCTCGAGTTCCCCGAGGCGACGAGGAAGACGGTCTCGGTGGGCCAGCTCATCGCCGAGGCCCCCGAGGGCGAGTCGCTCTCGGCGCAGGTGGGACACGTGGCCTCGCGTGAGCCCGACGAGCGCCACGACGTGACCGACCCGGCGGGCGGGGACCAGTCGGTCTACGACGACACGGCCGCCCAGCTGTGGGTCATCGCCCGCCAACTGGCCTTCGGGACACGGGCCTAGTCGATCTGGATCGAGCGCAGCCCGCCCCAGGCGAGGGTGGCGCTGCGCGCGGCGAGGCGCTGGGCCACGCCGGGACGCGGCGGCGGCCAGCCGCGAGCCTCTTGCTGGATGAGCCAGGCCGTCGCGGCGCCCTCGGCGATGCCCACGACGCCCGCGGCCAACTGGCGGCGGTGGTCGGGCTTGATGCGCACCGCGATGAGCGGCTCGATGAACGAGACGAGCGCCGCCTCGAAGGTCCGCAGGTCGCCCTTGGTCTCGCCCTCGTGGGAGTGGATGAACAGGATCCGGAAGGCGTCGGTCTCCTCGACCACCATGTCGAAGAAGACCTTGAAGGAGACCTCGATGCGCTCGCGCGGCGTCGTGGCGTCCCCGACGGCCGCGTGCAGCGAGGCGAGGAGGGTCTCGGCGGTGTGGGTGACGACCTCGCGGTAGAGCTCGGTCTTGGAGTCGAAGTACTGGTAGAGGATCGGCTTGGTGAAGCCGGCCTCGTGGGCGATCTCGTCCATCGTGGTGGCCTGGAAGCCGCCGTTCGCGAAGACCGCTCGCGCGACGGCGAGCAGGTGGTCTCGCCGCTCGGGGGGAGGGGTGCGCTCGCTCGAGAGGGGGCGCTCGTCGTTGAGGACCATCGGCCCGAGCCTACCGGCTGGTCGCGAGGAGGTCCCCCACGAGGGGCGCCAATCGCCCGGGCAGGTCGGCCAGGTCGAAGTGCGCCCGGGCGAGGGCGAGGTTGGCCTCGCGCGTAGCGTGGTCGGGGGCGGCGAGCTCGGCGGCGACGGCCGCGACGTCGGCGAGGTCGAGGAAGGCGAGGCCGAGGGCCGTTATCTCGGCGAGTACCGGGTAGGGGTGCACGGCGAGCGCTCGGCGGTGCGCCACCGACTCGATCACCGGGTTGCCGAAGCCCTCCCAGGTCGAGGCGACGACCACCAGGTCGCAGGCGGCGTAGGCGTCGGCGACCCCGACGCCCACGGGCCGGCCCCGGCGCACCGGGGCCGCGCTCGCGGCGACGAGGCCCTCGAGGGTCTCGTCGTAGCCGTCCTCGGCCGGTCCGAGGATCCAGAGGGTCGCCCCCAGGGCCTCGGCGAGGGCGAGGGCGCCCGGGACGTTCTTGCGCGCGATCGCGCGCGAGGGCATGAGGAGGAGAGGCTCCTCACCCACCCCCAGCCGTTCGCGGGTCGCGCGGCGCTCCCCGAGGGGTGGGTCGAGGTCGAAGGCGTTGTAGAGGGTCGTCGCCGCGACGCCGCGCGCGGCGAGCTCGGCGCGGCTGAGCTCGTTGATCGTGACGTGGCGCCACCGTGGCCCCGTGCGCGGTGGGGGCGCACCCTCGCCCTCGGGTCGCTGCCAGGGGAGGTCGTGGTGGCGAAAGAGCGCGGCGCGCCCCGCGAGGGCGCGGTAGGTCGCCTCGACGGCCCGGGGGTTCAACGGGAGCGACACGAGGTTCTCCACCACGACGAGGTCACAGTCCTCGAGCGACGCGGCGAGCGCCGTCTCGTCGACGGGCCCCGTCGCGCGGTGGGAGAGCCCCGCGACGAGGTGGTCAGCCGTTCCCTCGCCGGCGACGGTCGCGACCTCGTGGCCGAGGGCGCGCAGCGCCCCGACCCACTTCGCGGCCTCGACGCTCACCCCGTCGACCCCGCCGAGGCGGTAGCTCACGACCCCGACGCGCGCCACCGCCCGAGGCTAGACGTCGCCCCGGGGGGCGGCCCGGGGCCCCGGTAGACTCCGACGGTCCGAATCGGCGCACTCTGGGAGGACCATGGTCAAGCGGGCGCTGATCACCGGGATCACCGGCCAGGACGGCTCCTACCTGGCCGAGCTCCTCTTGGAGGAGGGCTACGAGGTGGTCGGGCTGATGCGGCGCAGCTCGACGGTGAACATCGAGCGCATCAGCCACGTCCAAGAGCGCCTGACCCTCGTCTCGGGCGACCTCATGGACGAGGTGTCGCTCATCAGCGTGCTGCGCGAGTACCGCCCCCGCGAGGTCTACAACCTGGCCGCCCAGAGCTTCGTGCAGGCCTCCTGGGCCCAGCCGGTCCTGACCGGGGAGTCGACGGCCCTCGGGGTCACCCGCATGCTCGACGCCATCCGCATCGTCGACCCCGAGATCCGCTTCTACCAGGCCAGCTCCTCGGAGATGTTCGGCCGGGTCCGCGCGGTGCCCCAGAACGAGCACACCTCCTTCTACCCGCGTAGCCCCTACGGCGTCGCCAAGGTCTACGGCCACTGGATCACCGTCAACTACCGCGAGAGCTACGGCCTGCACGCCTCGAGCGGGATCCTGTTCAACCACGAGTCGCCCCGGCGCGGGATCGAGTTCGTCACCCGCAAGGTGACCCACGGGGCGGCGCGCATCGCCGCCGGGCTCGACACCGAGCTGCGCCTGGGGAACCTCGAGGCCCGCCGCGACTGGGGCTACGCGGTCGACTACGTGCGGGCGATGTGGCTGATGCTCCAGCGCGAGAGCGCCGACGACTTCGTCATCGCCACCGGTGAGACCCACTCGGTGCGCGAGCTGTGCGAGGTGGCCTTCTCCCACGTGGGGCTGAGGTGGGAGGACCACGTCGTGGTCGACGACCGCTACCTGCGCCCGGCCGAGGTCGACCTGCTGGTGGGCGACTCGACCAAGGCGAACCGCGAGCTGGGCTGGCGCCACCGGGTCGGCTTCACCGATCTCATCGAGCTGATGGTCGACGCCGACGCGAAGGCCCTCCAGCGCTGAGGGGCCGCTCGACGTGCCCGTGGTGACCCTCGAGGGGGCCGTCGTCACCTCCGCCGGCTACCCCCTGCTCGCCGGGGTCGACCTCGTGGTCGAGCCCGAGACGCTGACCGTGGCGACCGGCCCCAACGGCGCCGGCAAGACGAGCCTCCTGCGCCTGCTCGGCGGCCTCGTCGGGCTGAGCGCCGGGCGGGCCGTCGTCTGTGGGATCGACCTCGCCACGAGCGACCGGCGCGCGCTGCGCCGGCGGGTCGGCTGGCTGGGCCACGAGGGCTCCTTCTACGACGACCTCAGCGTGCGCGAGAACCTCGTCTTCGCCGCGCGGGCCCTCGCCCGACCCCTCGACTCGATCGACCCCGCGCTCGAGCGCGTCGGTCTCGCGGCCCGCTCGCAGACCGCGGCGCGGCGCCTCTCGGCCGGCCAGCGCCGTCGGCTGGGGCTCGCCTGGCTGCTGGTGCGACGCGCCGAGCTCTGGCTGCTGGACGAGCCCTACGCCTCGCTCGACGACGAGGGCCGCGACTTCCTCGACCGGCTGCTCGCCGACGTCGTGGCCGCCGGGGCGACGGTCCTGCTCTCGGCCC
>JAKBNI010000041.1 GCA_021831125.1 Actinomycetes bacterium
CGCCGCGGTGGGCCCGGCGAGCGCGCGGGCCCTGGAGGCCCTCGGGCTCGCGTGCGCGACCGTCGGCGACGCCGGGGCCCTCGCCCTGGTCGGGGCGATCGACGAGGGGCCGGTCCTGGTGCTGGGCGCGCGCGCCGGGCGGCGCGAGCTCACCGAGTCACTCACGGCGCGCGCCCTGACCTGGACGCTCGTCGAGTGCTACGAGACGGTCCCGCTCGCCCTCGGCCCCGAGGAACGCCACCGGCTGGCGGTGGCCGACGTGGTCGTCGTCGGGGCGCCCTCGGCGTGGGCGGTCGTGGCGGGCTCGGTGGAGCCCGACGCGTGGGTCGTGGTGCCCGGTGAGACGACCCGGGCCGCCGTGGCGGCCGACCACCCCCGGGTCGTGGTGGCCTGGGGGGCCGGGGCGACCGAGACGCTCGCGCGCCTCGTGCCGCGTCGGGAGGCCCCCGGAGGGGCCCAATAGGCTGGCCCCGTGTTCCCCGCCCAGCGACCCCGCCGTCTGCGCGCCAGCGCCGCCCTTCGCGGCCTCGTGGCCGAGACCGACCTCTCCGCGTCGCGGCTGATCGCCCCGCTGTTCGTCGCCGAGGGCCGTGACGGGCCCCGCCCGATCCTCTCCCTGCCGGGCCACTCCCAGCACACCCTGGACTCCCTGCGCCGCGAGGTGGAGGCGCTGGCGCGAGCGGGGGTGGGCGCGGTGATCCTCTTCGGGGTCCCCGAGGCGAAGGACGAGACCGGCTCAGGGGCGTGGGACCCCGAGGGCGTCGTCCAGGTGGCCCTGGCGCGCCTGCGCGCCGACGTCGGTGACGACCTCGTCGTGATGGCCGACCTGTGCCTCGACGAGTACACGAGCCACGGCCACTGCGGGGTGCTCGACGCCCGCGGGGCGGTCGACAACGACGCCACCCTCGAGCTCTACGCGCGCGTGGCCCTCGCCCAGGCCCGGGCGGGGGCGCACGTGGTCGCCCCGAGCGGGATGATGGACGGTCAGGTCGGGGCGATCCGCTCGGCCCTCGACGGGGCCGGCTTCAGCGACGTCGCCATCCTGGCCTACAGCGCGAAGTACGCGAGCGCCCTCTACGGGCCCTTCCGCGAGGCGGTGGCCGTCGAGATCGCCGGCGGCGGCGACCGGCGCGGCTACCAGCAGGACCCGCGCAACCGGCGCGAGGCGCTGCTCGAGGCGCGCGCCGACGTCGACCAGGGGGCCGACATGGTCATGGTCAAGCCGGCGATCGCCTACCTCGACGTGCTGAGCGACCTGCGCGGGGCGCTCGACGTGCCGGTCCTCGCCTACCAGGTGAGCGGGGAGTACGCGATGATCAAGGCCGCCGACGAGCGGGGCTGGATCGACGGTCGCGCGGTCGCGCTCGAGCAGCTCACCGCGATCCGTCGCGCCGGCGCCGACGCGATCCTCACCTACTTCGCCGGCGAGCTGGCCGGGGCCCTGTCGTGACCAACGACGAGTGGTTCGCGCGCGCGCGCGCGGTCATCCCCGGCGGCGTCGACTCCCCGGTGCGCTCCTTCGCCTCGGTCGGGGGCGTGCCCTACACCGTCGCGCGCGGTGAGGGGGCCTACGTCGAGGACGTCGAGGGCACCCGCTACCTCGACTACGTCCAGTCCTACGGGGCGTCGCTGGTGGGCCACGCCCACCCCGAGGTGGTGGCCGCCCTGGCGCGTGCCGCGGCCGACGGGTCGACCTTCGGCGCGCCCACCCCGGGCGAGGTGCGCCTGGCCGAGGCCATGACCGACGCCGTCGCCGGGCTCGAGCAGGTCCGCCTCGTCTCCTCGGGCACCGAGGCCGTCATGAGCGCGGTGCGCCTGGCGCGCGGGGTGACCGGCCGTGACCGGGTCGTGAAGTTCGAGGGCTGCTACCACGGCCACTCCGACGCCCTCCTCGTCGCCGGCGGGAGCGGGGTGGCCCAGCTCGGGCTGCCCGGCTCGGCCGGGGTGACCGCCGGGGCCGTCGCCGACACGCTCGTCGCGCCCTACAACGAGGTGCCCACGCTGGACGAGACGGTGGCCTGCGTGCTCGTCGAGCCCGTCGCGTGCAACATGAGCCTGGTCGCGCCGATCCCGGGATTCCTCGAGGGGCTGCGCGCCGAGTGCGACCGGGTCGGCGCCCTGCTCGTCTTCGACGAGGTGATCACCGGCTTCCGCCTCGCCCGGGGCGGGGCCGAGGAGCACTTCGGGGTCACCCCGGACCTGTGGTGCTTCGGCAAGGTGATCGGCGGGGGCCTGCCGGTCGGGGCCTTCGGCGGGCGCCGCGAGACGCTCGCGGCCCTGGCGCCCGAGGGGCCCGTCTACCAGGCGGGCACGCTCTCGGGCAACCCCCTCGCCACGGCGGCCGGGCTCCAGGTCCTCTCGATGGTCGGCCCCGGCGACCTCGCCCGCCTCGCGGCGCGCGTGGCGAGCCTCGCGGGGTCGATCGAGGACGCGGTGCGAGACGCCGGGCTCTACTGCCGGGTCCCGACCGTGGGCCCCCTCGCGGGGGTCTACCTCGCCGAGGAGGAGTTCGCGGCGCCGACCAACGCCCGCGAGGTCCGCCCCCTCGCCACCAACGGGCTCTACCCCCGGTTCTTCCACGGGATGCTCGAGCGCGGCGTCGCCCTCGCGCCCGGCGCCTACGAGATCCTCTTCACCTCGCTCGCCCACGGCGACGCCGACCTCGCGCGCACGGCCGAGGCCGCCGGCGAGGTGGCCCGCTCCCTGCGCCCGTGAGCGCCGTCGCCAGCGCCGGCTGGAGCGTCCGCCCGCCCTTCGTGGCGAACGGCCCGACCGAACCGGTGACCCTGCTCCTCGACGACGCGGCCCTCACCCAGCTGGCCGGGGCGCCGCCGGTCGCCTGGCAGACGCCCTGGAGCGAGCTCTCCGAGGTGGAGCTCGTGCGCGCGGCCGGGCGGGTGGGGCTGGCCGCCACCGTCGGCGGGGTCCGCTACCTCTGGCGCCGGCGTGGGGTGGAGGGGTTCGACGCGCTGGCGGCGATGGTCGAGGCCCACGGCGGGGTGGTGCGCCGGGGCCGGCCCCGTCTCGCGCTGGCCGTGGTCGCCGCGGCCGTGCTCGTGGCGTCGGTCGCCGCGGGCGCCGTGGCCTGGCTGGTGCGCCACGGGCCCGACGAGCTCGCGAGCGCCCGTGGGGCGAACCTGACCCTGGCGGACCTCCCCCCGGGGTGGTACGCGAACAGCGAGGGCGTGATCTCCTACATCGTCCCGCCGGCCTCGAAGGTGTACACCTCGACCACCACCACCGCCCCCAGCGCGCGAGCGAGCGCGAACCGGGTGTTCGCCGCCGCCGCCTCGGTCTTCCAGAGCTGTCTCGGGGTCTCCAACCACGCCGACCGGATCTACGGGGCGGCCGGTCAGCAGCCCGACTACCAGGTCTCCTCGGCGGTGTTCGAGAGCAACCTCGGCGGGGGCGGCGAGATCGCCTCGGTCGCCCAGTACTACCGCACGACGACGATGGTGCGCCGCGACACCGCCGAGATGAGTCGCGCGGGCTTCGGCCGCTGCTTCGTCGACTCCCAGGCCGCGCTCTTGCTGGGTGAGGAGGGTCAGTCGACCGCGCCCCCCCCGGGGGCCGTGTCCTGGCGGCCCCGCACGCTCTTGTCGTCGGTCTTCGCGCGCGGGGGCTACGTGCGCCTCGACGTGCCGCTGCTCAGCGTGCGCCTCCAGCTGGTCGTCGCGGTGGTGACCCACGGTCACTACGAGGTCACCCTCGACGCCCTGGTGCCGTCGTTCGACCAGGCCCGCGGACTGCTCGACGCCCTCGTCGCGACGATCCAGTCGCGCGTGAGCGCCCCCTCGGCGCGCGCGGCCTAGGACTCCTCGTCGAACAGCGCGGTCCAGACCGACTCGGGCAGGGCGCGCGCCAGGCGCACCGAGGCGCGGTAGCCACGCTCGGCCGGGCCGGGCTCGTCGTCGCGCATGAGGTTCGCCATCACCACCAGGAGCTCTCGCATCACCGGCGCGACCCGTAGTCCGGCGCCGACGCAGGCCGCGAGGACCCGCGGCTCCGAGAGCAGGCGCACGAAGGCCCGCGCGAGAAGGTAGTAGTCGCCGTAGCGGGCCTCGAGGAGCGAGTCGTACCCCTCGAGCGCCGTCGCGTCGTCGGCGAGGAGGGCCTCGCCGAGCACGGCCGCGGCGAGCCGGCCCGTCTCGTAGCCGTAGGCGATGCCCTCGCCGTTGAAGGGGTTGATGGCGGCGGCGGCGTCGCCCACCACGAGCGTGTTCGTCCCCGTGCGGGGCCCACGCGCGTACCCCATCGGGAGCCGGCCACCCGTCGGCGCCCCGAGCGAGGTCGACGCGTCGAGTCCCCAGTCGGCGCCGACCTGGGCCACGAAGCGCTCCTGGAGCTTGGTGGTGTTCACCCCGCGCCACGCGCCGGCGGTCGAGAGCAGCCCGACGCCCACGTTGAGCCGGCCGTCGCCGAGGGGGAAGACCCAGCCGTAACCCGGGACGGGGCGGCCCTCCTCGTCGCGCAGCTCGAGGTACGAGTCGATCCAGGGCTCGTCGTGGCGCTCGCTGGTGTAGTAGCCCCGCAGCGCCATGCCCATGGGCCAGCGGCGGTTGCGCGAGACCCCGAGGACCCGGCCGAGGCGGGAGTTCTGCCCGTCGGCCGCCACGACGTAGCGCGCGCGCAGCTCGGCGCGCTCGCCGGTCGCGGCGTCGCGCACGACCACTCCGCCGGCCCCCCCGAGTCGGCCGGGCGCACCGGGGGAGGGCTCGAGCAGGTCGGTCACCTCGGCGTGGGTCACGACGACCGCGCCGTGGTCGCGGGCGTGGCCGGCCACCAGCCCGTCGAGGTCGAAGCGGGTGATCGTGTAGCCGTAGTCGGGGAAGCGGGGGTGCTCGGGCCAGGCCAGTTCGAGGGTGGCGCCGAAGCCGTGGGCGCGCAGGCCGCCGTAGCGGTGGCCGTGGGCCGCCACCGCGCCCTCGAGGCCCATGTCGGCGAGCTGGCGCACCGAGCGCGGCGTCAGCCCGTCGCCGCAGGTCTTCGCGCGCGGGAACTCCTTCTTCTCCACGAGGCACACCGACCACCCCGCGCGCGCGAGCCAGTAGGCGCAGGCCGAGCCCGAGGGGCCGGCTCCGACCACCACGACGTCGTAGGGGGTCGCGGCCACACTCGACAGGGGCTGGTCGGGCACCCGGACACCTTAGGCGCGAGGGCGCGCGGCGCCGGTCCTCGCGCGTCGGAGGGAGGCCCGCGGACCTGGTAGAAAAGATGGACGTGAGCCAGTACCTCCCACTGCTGGTGATGCTCGCGTTGGGCATCGTCTTCGTCGCCGGCTCCCTGGTCGTCTCGGCCGTGCTCGCTCCCCACAAGCGCCCCACCGACGCCAAGCTCGCGCCCTACGAGTGCGGCATCGTGCCCGAGACTGAGCCGCCCCAGCGCTTCCCGGTGCGCTTCTACCTGGTGGCGATGATCTTCGTGATCTTCGACATCGAGGTGGTCTTCATGTACCCCTTCGCCGTGGTCTTCCACCAGCTCGGGGCGTTCGGGCTCGTCGAGGTCCTGATCTTCTCGGCCACGGTGTTCGGTGCCCTGCTCTTCCTCGTGAGCGAGGGGGCGCTGACCTGGGGGCCGGTCAAGCACCTCGTGCGCGCGATGCCCACACGCACGACCTCCTCGACGATCCAGCGCGTCGGCGCCGAGAGCGAGCGGGTGGCCTGATGGCCCTCGAGGACCTCCACCACAACTTCCTCACCGGGCGGCTCGAGGACATGGTCCGCTGGGCCCGGCGTGCCTCGGTGTGGCCGGCGACCTTCGGGCTGGCGTGCTGCGCGATCGAGATGATGGCCGCGGGGGCGGCCGACTACGACCTCGCGCGCTACGGGATGGAGGTCTTTCGCAACTCGCCGCGCCAGGCCGACCTCATGATCGTCGCGGGCCGGGTCAGCCAGAAGATGGCCCCCGTGCTGCGCCAGGTCTACGACCAGATGATGGAGCCCAAGTGGGTGATCTCGATGGGCGTGTGCGCCTCGTCGGGCGGGATGTTCAACAACTACGCCATCGTCCAGGGCGTCGACCAGATCGTGCCCGTCGACGTCTACGCGCCGGGATGCCCGCCGAGCCCCGAGACGCTGATGCACGCGATCCTGACCCTCCACGAGAAGATCCGCACCGGTGAGGTGCTGCGCCGCCGCGGGGGCGAGACCGCGCCCGTGGCGGACTCCGACGGCTGGACCCCCGAGGTCCCTGTGGCGGTGAGGCTGGGAACGCCCACGTGATCCCCCTCCCCCCCACGGCCCCCCCCGGCGTGGCGTGCGCGGACGCGCTCGCCTGCGACGTCGCCTGCTTCCCGACGCCCGACGCCTACCTCAACCTGGTGCGCGCCTGGCGCGAGGACGGCTTCGAGGTCTGCGCCGACCTGTGCGGAGTCGACTACCTGGGCCACCCCGGCCGGGACCTGCCCGAGGGCGTCGGGGCGACCCGCTTCGAGGTCGTGGTGAACCTGCTCAGCGTCTCGACCCGCCGTCGGGTGCGCGTGCGGGTGCAGGCCGGCGACCGCGAGCCGCGCGTCGCGTCCCTCTTTGGCGTCTACCCCGGGACCGAGGCGATGGAGCGCGAGGCCTTCGACCTCCTCGGGATCCTCTTCGACGGCCACCCCGACCTCACGCGCATCCTGATGCCCGAGGACTGGGAGGGCCACCCGTTGCGCAAGGACTACGCCGTGGGCCGGGTCCCGGTCCAGTTCAAGGAAGCGCCGGGCCCGCGGTGAGCGACGTGACCCACGAGACCACGGTGCGCGTCGCCGAGCGGGTCGAGCGGCTCACCGCCGAGACCTCCGAGGGCCCCCAGGGGCTCCTCGAGCGCCGGGCGACCGACCTCAACGAGCTCGGCCGCGAGGTCGGGGCGGTGCTGCGCGGCACGGGCCTCGCCCTCGACCCCCGCGACGTCGACGTCGAGCGCAGCGACGACGAGACGATGATCATCAACATGGGCCCGGCGCACCCCTCCACCCACGGGGTGCTGCGGCTCATGCTCGAGCTCGACGGGGAGTACGTGCTGCGGACCAAGCCGGTGATCGGCTACCTGCACACGGGCATGGAGAAGACCGGCGAGACGCTGCGCTACATGCAGGGCTCGACGAACGTGACGCGCATGGACTACCTGAGCCCGATCTCGAACGAGCTGGGCTACTGCACGGCGGTCGAGACACTGCTCGGGGTGGAGCTCCCGGCGCGCGCGGTGTGGATCCGCATGTTGATGGCCGAGCTGAACCGCGTGGCGTCGCACCTCGTGTGGCTGGCCACCAACGGCATGGACCTCGGATCGACCTCGATGATGATCTACGGCTTCCGCGAGCGCGAGCTGATCCTCGCGTTCTTCGAGAAGACGACCGGGCTGCGGATGAACCACAACTACATCCGTCCCGGTGGGGTCGCGGCCGACCTCCCCGACGGGTGGGAGGACGACGTGACGGTCATCTGCGACACCATCCTCGAGCGCACCGACGAGTACGACGACCTGCTCACCGGCCAGCCCATCTTCCGGGGTCGGATGGAGGGCGTCGCGCCGATCTCGGCCGAAGAGGCGATGGCCCTTGGGGTGACCGGCCCGATCCTGCGCTCGACCGGGGTGGCGTGGGACCTGCGCCGCACGATGCCCTACCTCGCCTACGACCAGGTCGACTTCGACGTGATCGTGGGCACCTACGGGGACAACTTCGACCGCTTCGCCGTGCGGCTCAACGAGATCCGCGAGTCGATCCGCATCATCCGCCAGTGCGTCGAGCGGATGCCCCGGGGCGACTACCGGGTCCAGGACGCCAAGGTGACCCCGCCGCCGCGCGCGCGCATCGACGAGTCGATGGAGGCCCTCATCCACCACTTCAAGCTCTTCACCGAGGGCTTCCAGGTCCCCGTGGGCGAGGTCTACACCGCGATCGAGTCGCCCCGCGGCGAGCTGGGCTGTTACCTCGTCTCCGACGGCGGACCCCACCCGTTCCGGATGCACGTGCGCGCGCCGAGCTTCGTCAACCTCCAGGCGGTGCCGCTGATGATGCGCGGCGGGATGGTCTCGGACGCGATCACCGTCATCTCCTCGGTCGACCCGATCATGGGCGAGGTGGACCGGTGAGTCACCTTCGCGTGGACCTGCGCCAGCGCGCCGAGGAGCTGGTCGCGCTGTACCCGCGCCCTCGCTCGGCGATGCTGCCCCTGTTGCACCTCGTCCAAGAGCAGGACGGCTACGTCTCGCCCGAGGGGATCGACGAGGTCGCCGAGCTCACCGGCACCACGCCGGCCGACGTGCGCGGCACGGCGTCGTTCTACGACATGTTCCACCTCGAGCCGGTGGGTCGCTACGTGGTGGGGGTGTGCACCAACATCGCCTGCCTGCTCGCCGGCGGCGAGGAGTTGCTCGCGCACGCGTCGGCGCGCCTGGACTGCGCGGTGGGCTCGACCACCGACGACGGCCTCTTCACCCTCGAAGAGACCGAGTGCCTGGCCGACTGCGGCCACGCGCCGTGCGTGACGGTCAACCACCGCTACGTGCGCGCGACGACGCCCGAGGCGTTCGACGCGGTGATCGACGAGGTCCGCCAGGGCCGCCGCGAGCACGAGATACCCGACCACGGCACGCTCGTGCGGGTGCGGCGCAACGGCGGCCTGCGCGTGCCCGACGACGTGGTCGCCGCCGAACGGGCCGCCGCCAAGGCCGCGCGCGCCCGCCGTCTCGAGGAGGCGAACTGATGGCCGTGCTCGACGCGCCGCGCATCGTCACCTCACGGCTCGCCTTCGAGGACTCCCACACCCTCGCGCGCTACCTCGCGACGGGCGGCTACGAGGCCCTGCGCAAGGCCCTCGCGATGCACCCCGAGCAGGTGGCGGCCGAGGTCGACCAGGCCTCGCTGCTCGGTCGCGGCGGCGCCGGCTTCCCCGCGGGGCGCAAGTGGTCGATGCTGCGCCCCTCCGAGGTCGCGTACCTCGTCGTCAACGGCGACGAGTCCGAGCCGGCCACCTTCAAGGACCACCTGCTCGTCGAGCGCGACCCCCACCAGCTGGTCGAAGGCGTCATCATCGCGGCCTACGCCCTGCAGGTGAACCGGGCGTTCATCTACCTGCGCGGGGAGTTCGCCCTCGGCCTCGAGCGGGTCCAGGCCGCGCTCAACGATGCCTACGACCACGGGGCGCTCGGACGGGACATCTTCGGCTCGGGCTTCTCGCTCGACGTCGTCGTGCACCCGGGCGCGGGCGCCTACATCTGCGGCGAGGAGACGGCCCTGCTCGAGGGGCTCGAGGGCAAGCGGGGCTTCCCCCGGATCAAGCCGCCCTTCTTCCCGGCCGCCCAGGGCCTCTACGGCGAGCCCACCGTGGTGAACAACGTCGAGACGATGTCGAACCTGCCCTGGATCGTGCTCAACGGCGGGGCCGCCTTCGCCGCCTTGGGCGCCGGGCGATCGACCGGGACGCGGCTGTTCGCCCTGGCGGGCCGGGTGAACCGGCCCGGCGTCTACGAGGTCGAGATGGTGAAGAACACCTTCCGCGACCTGATCTACGACCCGGCCTTCGGCGCCGGGGTGCCGGGGGACCGGCCGGTCAAGGCGTTCATCCCCGGGGGGGTCTCGGCCCCGTGGTTCGGGCCCGACCAGCTCGACCTGCCCCTCGGTCAAGACGAGGTCGGCGCCCAGGGGTCGATGCTCGGCTCGGGGTCGGTCGTGGTGCTCGACGACACCACGTGCGCGGTGCGCGCGGCCTGGCGGATCACCAAGTTCTTCTCGCGCGAGTCGTGCGGCCAGTGCACGCCGTGCCGCGAGGGCTCGGGCTGGATCGAGCGCGCGATGTACCGACTCGAGCACGGCGGCGGGCGCGCCGAGGACCTCGACCTCCTGCTCGACCTGTGCGACAACATCGCCCCCGGGCTCACCTGGCCGCCCCAGCAGACGACCATCTGCGTGCTGGGCCCGTCGATCCCCTCGTCGGTGCACGCGGCGATCGAGATGTTCAAGGACGAGTTCCTCGCCCACGTCGAGACCCAAGGATGCCCCTTTGACTGAGACGCGCACCTCTGTCACCGTCACCGTGAACGGACGCGCCGTCGAGGCGACGCCGGGCGAGCTGTTGATCGACGTCGCCGAGCGCGCGGGCACCTACATCCCGCGCTTCTGCTACCACCCCCGCATGGAGCCGGTCGGCATGTGCCGCATGTGCCTGGTCGAGGTGGAGGGCCCTCGCGGCGCGACGCTCCAGCCGGCCTGCTACCAGCACGTCAACGACGGCATGGTCGTCACGACCGACTCGCCCAAGGCGAAGAAGGCCCAAGAGGGCGTGCTCGAGTTCCTCCTCGCCAACCACCCCCTCGACTGCCCGGTCTGCGACAAGGGCGGCGAGTGCCCGCTCCAGGACCAGACGCTCACCCACGGGCCGGGCGAGACGCGCTTCGTCGAGGAGAAGCGTCACTACGTCAAGCCGATCGAGATCGGCCCGCTCGTGCTGCTGGACCGGGAGCGCTGCATCCAGTGCGCCCGCTGCACCCGCTTCTCCGCCGAGGTCGCCGGCGACACCGAGATCGCCTTCGCCGGTCGCGGGGACCTCATCGAGGTCGCGCCCTCGCCCGAGCACCCCTTCGGATCGGTCTTCTCGGGCAACACCGTCCAGATCTGCCCGGTCGGGGCGCTGACCGCCAAGCCCTACCGGTTCGCCGCTCGGCCCTGGGACCTCGATCAGGTCGAGAGCACCTGCACCCAGTGCGCCGTGGGCTGTCGGGTCGCGGTCCAGTCCTCGGGCAACCGGCTCACCCGCGTGCTGGGCGTCGACTCGGACCCGGTCAACCACGGCTGGCTCTGCGACAAGGGCCGCTTCACCCTCGACGCGGTCGACGGCCACGAGGGGCTCGACGACCCCCTCGACCCGCGCGCGCGCGTCACGAGCCCCCTGGTGCGCCGCGACGGCGTGCTGGTCGAGGCGAGCTGGGCCGAGGCCCTGGCGCACGCCGCCGCCCTCCTCAGCGCGGCGCGCGAGGACGGTGGGGTCGGGGTCGTCGGCGGGGCGGCGCTCACCAACGAGTCCGCCTACGCCTGGGCGCGCGTGGCGCGCGAGGTGCTGCGCACCGAGCACGTGGACGCCCAGTACGGCGACGGGCTCGACGCGCGTCGGATGCTCGCCCTGCCCGGGGCCACGATCGACGACGCCTGTGGCGCGCGCGTGGTGCTCACCTTGTGCGGCGACCCGCGCGAGGAGTTGCCGGTCCTCTTCCTGCGCCTGCGCGGGGCGCTGGTGCGCCCCGGTCACGACCTCGTGGAGCTGGCCGTCGGACCCTCGGCGCTGCACCCGTTGGCGACGGTCTCGATCCCGGTGCGCCCGGGCGAGGCCCACCGGGTGGTCGAGGCGATCCTCGACGCGGGGCGCGCGCCGGCGGACCTCGCCCTCGACGAGGACGCGCGCGAGCGCGCCCGGCGCCTCCTCGCCGACGGCGAGGGGGTCGTGGTCGTCGCCGGGCGGACGAACCTGGCCGAGGACCCCGCCGTCGTCGAGCGGGCGCTGACCCGCCTCGCCGAGGCCCTCCCGCGCGCCCGGTTCCTCGTGGCGTCGCGTCGGGGGAACGTGCGCGGGGCGATCGACGCGGGTCTCGCGCCCGGGCTTCGCCCGGGACGCGCCCTCGGGACCCCGGGGCGCGACACGCTCGCCCAACTCGCCGCTCTGCGCGAGGGCGCCCAGCGGGCTGTCGTGGTCCTGGGCGACCTCCTGGGCAACGTCCTCGACCGCTCGGGCGCCGAGGCCGCGCTCGAGCGCGCCGACGTCGTGGTCGTGACCGGTCACGGGGGCGCGACCCTCGCCCACGCCGACGTCGTGCTGCCGGCCGCGGTCCAGCACGAGCGCGCCGGCACGGTCACCAACCTGGAGGGCCGCGTGAGCGCGGTCGTGCCCAAGGTCGTCGCGCCGGGCGCGGCCTGGCCCGACGTCGCGATCGCGGCCGAGCTGGCCCGGGCCCTCGGTGGCGACCTGGCGATGGACTCGGTCGAGGGGGCGGCGCGGGCCTACGAGTCCTCGACCGGGTACCCGGCCCTGACCGTCCTGGTCGACGCGACGAGCGAGGGCCGCCTCGCCGGCAGCCCGAGCGCGCCCGCACCACGTCGCGCGCTCGACCCGATGGCCTTCCCGGGGATCCGCTCGGCCGAGTGGGTTGGCCTCGGAGAGCCCGGCGGCGACGTCGCCGAGCTCACCCCGAGCGCCGCGCCGACCCTCGCCGCGCCCACCCTCGCCGACCTCGGCCCGGCCCCGACGCCGGCGGTGCCCGGGCGCGACGCCTACGGCCTGGCCCTCAGGGTCGCGCCGCGCCTCTACGACCACGGCGTCGCCGTGACCGGCTCGCCCGCGCTGGCGGCGCTCGTCGGTCCCGCCGAGGCCCGGCTCAACCCCGGCGACCTCGACCGACTGGGGCTCGACACCGGCGGGCGGCTGCTCGTGCGAGCGGTGGGCCGAGAGGTCGAGCTCGTGGTGGCCCGCGACGACGAGGTGCCCCGCGGCGTCCTCGAGGTGGCCTTCGGGGCGCTCGGCGCCACGGGCGACGTCGCCGCCCTCGCCGACCCGGGCGCGGTCATCACCCAGGTGAAGGTGGAGGCGCGGTGATCGCCGGCGCGGACCCGCTCTTCGCCCACGGGGTCACCGGAGTCGTCATCCTCATCGTCCTCATCAAGGTCGTCGTCGGCTTCGCCGCCTGGATGGGCGCCGTGACGATGATGATCTGGTTCGAGCGCAAGGCCATCAGCGACATGCAGAGCCGTATCGGTCCCCAGCGCTGGGGGCCGTTCGGACTGCTCCAGACGCTGGCCGACGGGATCAAGCTCTTCTTCAAGGAGGACCTCGTTCCGGCCGAGGCCGACCGGCTCGTCTTCAAGCTCGCCCCGTACCTCTCGCTGGTGCCGGCCCTGGTGACCTTCGCGATCGTGCCCGTCGGCGGGACGTTGCACATCGCCGGTCACGCGGTCCAGCTCCAGGTCGCCAACCCCCCGATGGGGATCCTCGTGATGCTCGCGATGTCGGGCATATCGGTCTACGGCGTGATGCTCGCCGGCTGGTCGTCGGGCTCGAAGTACCCGCTGATCTCCTCGGTGCGCGCGAGCGCCCAGATGATCAGCTACGAGGCGGCCCTTGGGATCACGGTCGTGACGGTGATCCTCGTGAGCCACTCGCTCACGACCCACGGCATCGTCCTCGCCCAGGGCCAGGGGGTCTGGCACTGGAACGTGATCCGCCTGGGCGTCGTGCCCTTCGTCATCTTCTGGATGGCCATCACCGCCGAGCTGAACCGGCCGCCCTTCGACGTGGTCGAGGCCGAGAGCGAGCTGGTGGGCGGGTTCAACACCGAGTACTCCTCGATTCGCTTCGCCCTGTTCTACATGGCCGAGTTCATGAACACGATCACGATGTCGGCGATCATCGTGACGCTCTTCTTCGGCGGCCCGGCCGGCTGGGTGCCGCCGGTGCCCCACCTGCGCTGGGTCTTCCCGATCCTGTGGTTCCTCGTGAAGGTGGGCCTCTTCGCGTTCTGCTACGTGTGGTTCCGCGCGGCGCTGCCACGACTGCGCTACGACCAGGTGATGGACCTGGGCTGGAAGCGGCTGATCCCGCTCAGCCTGGGCTGGATGCTCATCGTGGCCGGATTCT
Source organism: Actinomycetes bacterium (assembly GCA_021831125.1). GTDB lineage: Bacteria > Actinomycetota > Acidimicrobiia > Acidimicrobiales > RAAP-2 > RAAP-2. The sequence goes on from JAKBNI010000041.1 coordinate 13,602, forward strand.
TGGTGGCGCCGGGCTGGGGGTTCGTGATGGCCGCCGCCGTCCTGCTCGCCTCGGTGGTGCTGGCGATCGCCTTCGAGCGCGGCGCGTCGCGCGCGACCGGGCCCGAGTCGGTCCTCGAGCCCGTCGGGCGGCGGCCGCTCCCCGAGGAGAGGCTGCGGGCCCTCACCGAGCGGGAGGAGGGGTAGTGGCGCGCGGCACGGACTTCTTCGGTGGCTTCAAGCTCACCTTCAAGCACCTCGCGCGCCCGCGGGTCACGGTGGGCTACCCGGGGGAGAAGCGGCCCAAGCAGCCCCGCCAGCACGGGCGCCACGTCCTCAACCGCTTCGAGGACGGGATGGAGAAGTGCATCGGGTGCGAGCTGTGCGCGGGGGTCTGCCCGGCCAACTGCATCCACGTGCGCGGTCTCGACAACCCGCCCGACCACCCGGTGAGCCCGGGGGAGCGCTACGGCTACGTCTACGAGATCAACTACCTGCGCTGCATCCACTGCGACATGTGCGTCGAGGCCTGCCCGACCCAGGCGATCACCGAGTCGAAGCTCTTCGAGTTCTCCTTCACCAACCGGGCCGACGCGATCTACACCAAGGCCGAGCTTCTCGTCGACGACGACGGCAACCCGAAGCGCCTGCCCTGGGAGGACTGGCGCGAGGGGGAGGCGGCGATGACCGGCGGGTGGATGCGCGCCACGTCCCCCGCGGGCGACGCCGCGTTCGAGGGCGTGGTGCAGTGGTCGGGCGAGCTCGGCTACGGGCAGCGCGCGCCCGAGGGGGGCCAGTCGGGCCGGCGCGACGACGCCGCCACGGGCACCAAGCCCCTGCGGCGGGCCTTCGTTCGCCACCTCCAGCCCGCGGACGTGCCCGCCGACCTGAGCGGCCCGGCGGCCGCGCTCGAGCGGCTGCGCGAGCGGCTCCCGAGGCGCAAGAGGGGCTCGTGAGCGCCACCGCCTACGCCCTGCCCTCGATCGTCGTCTTCGTGACGGCGGCCCTCCTCATCGTGGTGGGCGCGCTCGGCGTGCTCGCCGTGCGCAACCCCGTCCACGCCGCGCTCAGCCTGATCCTCACGCTCTTCGGGGTGGCGGTCGCCTTCATCGCCCAGTCGGCGGACTTCCTCGCCGCGGTGCAGGTGATCGTCTACGCCGGGGCGATCGTCGTGCTCTTCTTGTTCGTGATCATGTTCCTCGGGGTCGGGCGCAGCCGTCACGACCACGTCGAGCCCCTGGTCGGCCAGCGGCCCCTCGCCGCCCTCGGGGTCGTCGTGACCGTCGGCGGGGTGATCGCCCTGCTCGCCAGCTCCCACTGGGTGACCGGGGCGACCTCGGTGTCGGGCTCGTCGCTCGTCAAGGGCACCGGCAACGTCCGCCAGCTCGGGACGGCGGTCTTCACGACCTACCTCTACGCCTTCGAGGCCACGGCCGCGCTGCTCGTCATCGCGGTCATCGGCGCCGTCGTCCTCGCCCGGCGCGAGCGCGTGACCGAGGAGGCCGAGTGAACGTCCCGGCGGCCTGGTACCTGGTGCTCGCGGCCGTGCTCTTCGGCATCGGCGCCTACGGCCTGTTGACCCGGCGCAGCGCGCTGATCATGTTCATGTGCGTCGAGCTGATGCTCAACGCCGTCAACCTGACCTTCGTGACCTTCGCGCGCACCCTCTCGGACATCGGGGGCCAGGCGAGCGTCTTCTTCGTCATGGTGGTCGCCGCGGCCGAGGTGACCGTGGGGCTCGGCATCGTGGTCGCCGTCTTCAGGCGGCGCCACTCGACCTCGGTGGACGAGCTGACCGAGATGAAGGGCTGAGATGGCGGCGCTGGCGACCCTGATCCTCCTGCTGCCCCTGGTGGGGGCGCTCGTGGCGATGAGCGTGCCCCGCCGCGCCCCCGAGCGAGCCGTGGGGGCGCTCACCACCGGCGTCGTCGGGGCCAGCTTCGCGCTGGCGGTCGCGGCCTTCGTCGTCCTGCTCCACCACCACAACCGCGAGTTCAGCGTCCACCTGTTCACCTGGATCTCGGTGGGGAGCCTCCACGTGCCGGCCTCGCTGCTGGTGGACCCGCTCTCGATCACCATGGCGCTCTTCGTCACCGGGATCTCGGCGCTGATCCACCTGTACTCGATCGGCTACATGCAC
>JAKBNI010000042.1 GCA_021831125.1 Actinomycetes bacterium
GACGGCGCCGGGCCGGCGCGGTGGCCGGGTCGCGGCGCCTCGTCGCCGTCGGCGCCGCGCTGGTGGTGCTCCCGGCGCTCACCGCGGCGCTGGCCGCGGTGCGCTCGAGCGTCTCGATCTCGACCGTCTACCTGGCCTACCTGGTGGTCGTCCTCGCGCTGGCCTCCCTCGGCGGGGTCGTCGTCGGGGTGGGCGCGGCCCTGGCCGCGGCCGTCCTCGAGAACTACTACTTCGTGCCACCGGTGCACACGCTGAGCGTCAACCACGTCGACGACGCGGTGGCGCTCGTGGGCTACCTCGCCTTCGCGGTCGTCGCGAGCATGCTCACCACCTCGGTCGTGCGTCGCTCCGCCGAGGCCTCACGCGCGCGCGCCGAGGCCCGCGTGCTCTCCCAGGCGGCCCTGGCGGTCGGGACCTCGCTGTCGGTCCTCGAGCCCCTCCTGTCGGCGCTCGGTGACGCTCTCGGCGCGTCCGGGGTGTCGCTGATCGAGACGCGTCCCGAGGGGCGCGACGTCGTGGTGCACGTCGGGGCGCCGGCGGACGGCCTCGCGGGGGCCCTGGTGGTGCCGGTGGACGCGGCCCACGACCTCGCCCTCGAAGGGGTCTCGCTGAGCGAGGACGACCGGGCCCTGGTGGGGGCCTTCGCGGGACGAATCGCCGTGGGACTGGCGGTCGTCGAGACGGCTCGGGCCGGCGAGCGCGCGACCGAGGCGCTCGCGCGCGAGAGCCGTCGGGCGGCCCTGGCCGACGCGGTGCGGGTGACCCTCGAGCGTGAGCTCGCGGCAGCGCGGCGCGAGCTGGAGGCGGCCGTGCACGGGCTCGGCGCGGCGCCGGCGAGCGCGCAGCGCGACCGGCTCGCTCGGCTGGGTGAGGGCCTCTCCCACCTCGAGCACCTCTGCGCCCAGCTCGACGTCGTTCGCGGGACCGAGCCGGTGGCGCCGGTCGTCGCCCCCGTCGCGCTCGAGGACCTGGTGGCCGCCGCCGTGGCGGAGGTCGGGGGCGACCCTCGCGTCGTCAGCGACGTGGAGGCCGACGTCGCGGTCGTCACGGACGCCGAGGCCGTGGGCCACGCCCTCGCCGCCTACCTCCAGTCGTCCCTCGACGTAGGGGGTCGGGGTGACTCCGTGCGGGTCAGCGCGGCGCGCTTCGGCGCCCGCGTCGAGATCGCCGTCGTCGACCGCGTGCGGCGCGTCCCCGAGGACGGGGCCGTGGCGTGGGCCCTCGCCGCCGGTCTCGTCGCGCGCGTCGGCGGGCAGACCCGGGTCGAGGACACCCCCGGAGGCGGTCGTACGGCGGTCATCGAGCTGCCGGCCGAGTTCCGGCCCGAGCCCCCCGGCCCCCCCGGGGGAGGGGGCTCGGGGGGTGGGGGGGCTACCTGACGACGATCGTCCCGGTCATGAACTGGTGGATCGCGCAGTAGTAGTGGTAGGTCCCCTTCACGCGCGGCGCCCGGATCGAGCGGGACCCGTGAGCGGGGATGTGGCCGGTCGAGAACCGACCGTCGGTGGCGGTGAGGGTGTGGACGACCGAGTCCTTGTTCCTCACCACGATGCGCTCGCCCGGACGCACCACGAGGCGCATCGGGTGGAACATGAAGTTGGAGATGATCACCGTCGCGTGCGCTGGGGCGCGACGGTGTGTCCGGACCGCCGGCAGGGTGCGCACCGACGCGGCGGGCGCCCCGCCCAGGGCGGCGGCCGGGACGGCCGCCGCCAGGGCCAGGGCGAGGGTCGCCGCGGTCACCGCGAGGGCTCGGCGCGGCCCCACGGCTAGGCCGCCTTCGCGGTCGAGCTGAAGGCGAGGGGCACGCCCGCGGCGCTCTGGGCGCCCGGGTACTCGCCGAGCACGTAGTAGAGGATCGCGACGTGCTGCATCTCCACGGGCTGGATCGAGGCCGACAGAGCGATCGCCTCTCTCGAGATCAGCTCGGCCGTCTCCTTCTGGTAGGTCTCGGCCGCGATGATCTCGAGGGTGAGGGCCAGGTTCGCGAGCCCGGTGACGTCGGTGACCTTGGCGAAGTCGCCCTTCACCACCGGCGTGAGGGTCGGGTTGGTCACCGTGACCTTCGCCTTGGCGTGGCTCTTCAGCACCGCGTTCCACGCGGCGGCGTGCTGGGTGTGCTGGGCCCGAGCCGTCGTCGCGAAGGTGGCGACGGCGGGGGGCACCGATCCGAGCTTGCCCGCGGTGGCGGCGGCGAGTCCCGCGCTGTAGGCGAAGACCGCCAGGTTCTCCAGCGAGGCCGCCACGGCGGCGACCGCGAGGTCGCCCGAGAGGCCCGCCGGCGGGAACGCCCGCGCGTCCGGTGCGCCCGTGCCGGGCCGCCCGCGGGTGAGGGCGCCCGCGACGCCGGGCACCCCGGCGCCGATCAGCGCGGCGGTCCCGACGGTGGCGGCTCCGGCCCCGAGCAGGAAGGTGCGCCGACTGGTGGCGCGCGTGGGCGCCGACTCGTGGGCGGCCTCGACCATGCGCTCGACGCCGGCCCACATCGCGGGCATGCCCACGTCGTTGTGGAGCTCGTCGAGCTCTCGGGTCATGGCGAGCAGCTCGCGCTCGCTTCCGGTGAAGGGGTTCTGCGTGGTCACTTGAGGGCTCCTTGGCTCGCGGGGGCGGCACTACTGGTGAGGTAGAAGGGGTGGGGGAAGCCGACCTTGCCGGCCGCGGCCGGCAGGTGGGCCGCCGTGCCCGGGTCGAGCGAGATCAGCTGGGGCTCGCCGGCGCCGAGCAGGGCCTGGACGGCGAGCAGGACGGCCACGTGCTGGGCCTCGACGCCCATGATGCTGGCGAACAGGGCCCGGTTCGAGGTCGAGGACGTCAGCGTCGTGTCCTTGACGTAGGTCTCGGCCGCGATGTTCTCCAGCTCGATCGCGAGGCCCACGACGGCGTTGGTGCCGGCCGCGGCCGACGCCCCGGCGAGGCTCTTCACCGCCTTGTCGACGACCGGGACGAAGGCGGGGTCGGGCTTGCGCTGGACGGGGGCCCGCAGGGCGCGCAGCGCCGCGTTGAAGGCGGCGGCGTGCTCGGCGTGCTGGGCGCGCGTCGTGCGGGCGAACTTCGCCACCACGGGGTTGGCCGAGGCGCCGCCGATGTAGTCCAGGGTCAGCGCGGTGGCGTAGGTCGAGACCGCGAGGTTCTCGATCGAGGCTGCCGTCTGGAGGATCTGGACGTCGCGCGACGACGTCGCGAACGCCGGCGAGGCGAGCGCGCCGACCAGGGCGATCCCGCCCACGGCGCCGAGGGTGGTCATCCCGACGGCGCGGGCCAGGGCCTCGCGCTGGGCCTCGTGAAAGGCGAGGCGCTGCGCCGGGTCCTCCTCGGGGGCGTCGTGGGAGAGCTCGACGAGCTCCTCGAGGGCTTCGCGGGTCGGGCGCAGGGCGTCGGCCTGTAGGTCCTGGGACTCGTCGAGCAGCTCGGTGAGCGCTCGGGGGTCTGGGGTCATGGGTTCCTCCTCAGGGGGTGGGTAGGGTCGTCGGGTATTCGGCACGTCGCCGGGGTCGGATGACGAGTTCTGCCATCCGGCGCGCGCGCGGCGACGAAGGAAGGTGCATGGAGGAGATCGCCGAGGCCAGTGACGCCCAGCTCGTCACCCACGTCGCGCGCTACAGCCAGGCGGCGCTGGCCGAGGTCTACCGTCGTCACGGCGGCGCCGTCTTCGGCCTGGCGAGTCGCGTCCTCAACAGCCGTGCCGAGGCCGAGGACGTGACCCAGGAGGTCTTCTTGCGGCTGTGGAACGCGCCGGAGCGCTTCGACCCGACCCGCGGGTCGCTGCGCGCGTACCTCATGACGATGGCCCACGGTCGGGCCGTCGACGCGGTGCGGGCCCTCTCGGCGGCGCGACGGCGCGAGGCGGCCGACGCCACGCGCTCGTTCTCGCCCGCCCCCGACGTGGCCCAGCGCGCGTGGGACGCCGTGGTGAGCGAGCAGGTCGCTGCGGCGTTGGCCGCCTTGCCCGATCCGGAGCGCCGGGCGATCGAGCTCGCCTACTTCGAGGGCCACACCTACGTCGAGGTGGCGCGCATCCTGGACGAGCCCGAGGGGACGATCAAGAGCCGGATCCGCAGCGGGATGCGGCGAATGCGCGGCGAGCTCGAGCGTCGTGGCGTGCAAGGAGTCGAGCTATGAACCACGCCGAGGCCCACGACCTGCTCGCCCCGCTCAGCCTCGACGCGCTCGATCTCGACCGGCGCGGCGAGGTGGAGGCGCACGTCGCCACCTGCGCCGAGTGCCAGCGCGAGCTCGACGACCTGCGCGAGGTCGCCACGGCCCTCGGCACGACCGGCCTGGTCGCCCCCGAGGGCCTCTGGGAGCGCATCGCCGCGCGGCTCGACGAGCGCCCGGCCCCCATCGAGCCGCCGCCGCTCGTCTTCGCCCGCGACGAGAGAGCGGCGCCGCCGCGCGCGCTCGGGCGCGCCCGCTCAGCTCTCGCGGCCGTCTCGCTCGTCGCCGCCGCGGCCGTCGTCGCCCTGGGCGTCGGGCTCGCGCACGAGAGCGCGCGGGTTGGCTCTCTCACCAGCGCGCTCGCGAGCGCCCGCCGGGGCGCCGTCGCGACGGCGCTGGCCACGCCCGGACATCGCGTGGTGACCCTCACCTCCTCGACCGGCCACGACCTCGCGACCTTTGTCTTGCTGCCCGACGGCCACGGCTACCTCGTGCGCGACACCCTCGCCCCGCTCGGTGAGGGGCGGACCTACCAGCTCTGGGGGATCGTCGCCGGCCGTCCGGTCTCGATCGGGGTGATGGGGCGCGCGCCGCGTTCGGTCGCCTTCACCCTGGCCGACGCCACGCCGAGCGCCCTCGGGATCACCGTCGAGCCCCGGGGCGGCTCGCTCACCCCGGCGCCCTCGATGGTCGCCTCGGGAGCCGTCTAGGGCCGGGCGATCGTCTCGAGCTCGGCGAGGTCGTCCGGCGCGCCGAGCGCGCTCAGCCGGTCGCCGGCTTCGATCGTGGTGTCGCCGGTCGGGATGAGGACCTGGCGGGACCGCTCGATCGCGGTGACCAGGGTCCCGTGGGGCAGGCCGGCGTCGCGCAGGCTCCGCCCGCACAGGGGCGACGCCCCCTCGACGACGATGTCGGCGGTGCCGGCGTCGAGGCCCACGCGGCTGGCCCGGTTGAGGACATCGCGCAGGGCGAAGCGGTACGCGGCGACGAGGTCGGAGACCGAGATGGTGCCCACGACCTTGCGGTCGTCGTCGACGACGGCGAGCCAGCTGACGTCCCAGGCCGTGAGCGACTCGAGGACGACTCCGAGGTGGCGGTTGCGCAGCACCGGCGGGTGCGTCGTGTCGACGGCGCCGCTCGTGGCGACGGGTGCGTCGTCGTCGGCCGCCTCGAGCGCCGTCGCGTCCGTGCGGCCGACGTAGCGTCCGTCGTCGTCCACGACGGGCGCCTCGTGCACGCCCCGCTCGGCCAGCAGGCGGCGGGCGGCCGCCACCTCCAGTCGGTCGCCCACCACGCACCGCGGCGGACGGGCCGCTCGGGTGAGGTCGAGTGACTCGAGCAGGGGCATCCCGCTCACCAGGCGGTGGGCGGGGGCGTCGGCGCGCGTGCGCAACTGGCTGCGATAGATCGTGTCGTCGCTGCGCCGCACCACCAGCGTCGCGAGACCCACCGCCAGCATCGCCGGCACAACCAGGGAAAGCGAGCCGGTCATCTCGGCGACCATGAGCATCACGGCGAGCGGTGCGCGTGATATCGATCCGAAGCACGCCATCATCCCCACGATGATGAAAGGTGTGGCGCTCGGACCCAGGCCGTGGGCGATCGGCTCGAAGAGCCGCCACAACGCCGCGCCGAGGAAGCCCCCGATGACCATCCCGGGTCCGAAAATCCCGCCCGAGCCACCCGAACCGATCGACAGGCCGGTGGCCGCGATACGCGCGAGCGGCGCCAGTACGACGATCCACAGGGGGATCGCGAGCAGTCCGTGACCGAATATCTGCTGGATGAAGCCGTAGCCTGTGCCAAGGACCTCGGGCATCACGAGGCCCATCAGCCCCACGAGCGCCCCCCCGATGACCGGGCGCACCCAGCGGGGCAGCCGCGTGCGAGCGAACGCGCCGGCGAGGCCATAGAAGCCCTTGGCGTAGGCCAGACCGACTACTCCGGCGATGACTCCGAGTACCGCGAACCACACCAACTGGAGCGCGTCGTGGAGGTGGTAGTGGTTCTGGTAGCCGAAGAGTGGGCCGAATCCCTCGACGCTGCCCCACAGGGCGTAGCCGACGATCGAGGCGATGAAAGAGGGGAGGAGGGCTTCGACCTCGAAGTCATCGCGATAGAGGATCTCGGTCGCGAGCACCGCGCCCGCCAGAGGCGCGCCGAAGATGGCGCCGATCCCTGAGCCGATGCCGCTCGCGACCGAGAGACGCGCGTCGGAGGGCGAGAGGTCGAAGACTCGGGCCAAGAGCGACCCGAATCCAGCTGAGATCTGGCCCGTGGGACCTTCACGTCCGCCCGAGCCGCCCGAGCCGATCGTGAACGCCGAGGCGACGATCTTCACCACGACCGTGCGCACACGGATTCCTCGGGGGTTGTGGTGGACCGCGGCGATCGCTGCGTCGGTGCCGTGACCCTCGGCGTCGGGGGCGATGGTGAAGACGAGCACGGAGGCGACGAGCGCACCGCCCGCCGCGACCAAGGGGATGGCCCAGGGTCGCGTGAAGTGCGTCCAGGGCAGCACGTTGCCCTCACCGCGGGGGCTGCCCGGCTGGTAGCCGCCCAGGTCGACGATCAAGAAGTGCGTCGCGAGCTTGAGGCACTCGTAGAAGACGACGGCGCCGAGGCCCGAGATGACCCCAATCAGGGTGCCCAGCACCAGCCACTTTTTGGTGTAGGTCGCTCCGGCCAGCCAGCGGGTGATCGAGGTGCGCAACCACTGGCTCGAGCGCCGACGCAGCGCATTGAGTGCGCCCGCACGCACCCTCATAGGTCCCACCCGGTCGACCAGGACTGCTCGGGAACCTCGCCCGCGGCGTCGCGCAACAGACCGAGGGCGCGCACCAGTTCACCGCGTGAGCTCGCGGGCACCGAGCGAAGGAGCTCCTTGATCTCCCGGCGTCGGCGATCGGAGACCTCGTCGACGAGGGTGCGACCCCGAGCGCTGAGGTCGACGCGCACGCTGCGCCGGTCGCCGCGTTCGTGGGTCCGGGAAATGAGGCGCTTGCGCACCAGGCGGTCGCACATGCGCGTCGCGGTGGCCGGCGTGACACCGAGGTGGCTGGCAAGGCCCGCGACATTCAGCGGTCCCCGCGAGGCGAGTACGACGAGCGCCCGGTACTGGGGGAGAGTCACCTCGTCGGCCACCTCGGCCAGCGATCGGGCCGCGACCGCCACGAGCACCCGACTGGCCGAGAGGACGGCGTCGACGACGTCGTCGCGGGTGGTCGGGGGAACCTTATGATTCACCCTGTAATTATTGCACAGTGAATGGAATTGCTGGTCTCACTCCAGCTCGACCCCCAGGCGTGCGAGCAAGCCCATCCCCATGACCGCCGCCTCGCAGCCCACCGCCTCGAGGGCGGCGAGGTCGCGGTCGTCGCGCACGCCACCGGCCGCGACCACCGCCAGCCCCCTCGCACAGACCCGCTCGTAGAGGGCGAGGTCGGGTCCGGCGAGGGTGCCGTCGCGCTCGATGGCGGTGACGTGCAGGCGCGTCACCCCGGCCCCGACGCAGGCGTCGAGCGCCTCGTCGAGCCCGAGGGCACTCGTCGTCCAGCCCCTCACCGCGAGGCGCCCGTCGCGCACGTCGAGCGCCGCGACCAGGCGATCGCCCAGAGCGGTGACGAAGTCGGTGAGGGCTCCGGGTCCGGCCCACAGCGCGGTCCCGACCACGACGCGCGCGGCCCCGGCCGCGAGCGCCGCCCGGGCGGCGGTCACCGAGCGCAGCCCGCCGGACACCTGGAGGGCGATGGGGTCCGCGGCGCGCGCGGCGAGCTCGACGACCTCGGGCCTCAGTCGGCCGTCGCGGGCGCCCTCGAGGTCGACGAGGTGGATCATCGCCGGGGCGGTGGCGGCGACGCGGGCGACGAAGGGCTCGAGGGGCAGCCGGAACAGCACGCGGTCGTAGTCGCCGCGCTCGAGGCGCACCGCGTCGGTGCCGAGCACGTCGACGGCCGGGAGTAGTTGCATAGTAGCGAACTAGCATATTAGCATGATGTCATGACCAGTGGAAAAGTCCTCCCGGCCGGGACGACGCCCGAGACGTCGCACCGCTTTGACGACCTCGTCGACGCCTTCAGCCGACTGCGCGACCCGGCGACCGTGGCGGCGTTCTTACGCGACCTGTGCACCCTGACCGAGCTCGACGCGATGGGCCAGCGGCTCCACGTGGCGCGCCTGGTCGACGAGGGCGTCCCCTACCAAGAGATCAGCCGGCGCACCGGTGCCTCCACCGCGACGGTGACCCGGGTGGCCCAGTGGCTCCACCACGGCGAGGGCGGCTACCGAGCCGTCTTGAAGGAGGGGCGCCGATGAGCCGTCGCCTGACCCTGGCGCTGCCCTCGAAGGGGCGCCTGCGCGAGCCGTCGTGGGCGCTGCTCGAGGCGAGCGGCGTGGCCCCCCAGGAGCCGGGTGAGCGCGTCCTGCAGTCCCACTGCCGCAACGCCGAGATCGACCTGCTCTTCGTGCGGGCCGACGACGTGCCCGAGTACGTCCAAGACGGCGTCGTCGACTGCGGCATCACCGGTCTCGACCTGGTGGCCGAGCGCCAGTCGAACGTGGAGGTCCTGTTGCGCCTGGGCTTCGGGACGTGCTCGTTGCAAGCGGCCGTGCCCGACGCCGACCCCGCGCGGTCGCTCGGGGACCTAGAGGGCCGGCGCGTCGCCACGACCCACCCCCACCTCGCCGCCAAGGGGCTCGCCGAGGGGGGCGTCGGGGCCGAGGTCGTCACGGTCGCCGGTGCGGTCGAGATCTCGCCGCGGCTCGGGCTCGCCGACGCGATCGTCGACCTCGTCTCGACGGGCTCGACGCTGCGCACGAACGGGCTGCGCTCGATCGGGGTCCTCTTCGAGTCCGAGGCGGTGCTCGTGGGCCGTCCGGCCGACGGCGACAGCGAGGCGCGCCGGACCCTCACGACGGTGCTCGGCTCGGTGGTCGCGGCCCGGGCCAACCGGTACCTGCTGTGCAACGTCGCGCGCGACCGCCTCGATGAGGTGACCGCGATCCTGCCGACGCGCGGCTCGCCCACGGTCATGGACCTCGCGAGCTCGGGCCTGGTGGCGGTGCACGCCCTCGTGCCCGCGGCCGACATCTGGTCGCTGCTGCCCCGCCTCGAGGCCGCCGGGGCCAGCTCGATCCTCACGCTGCCCGTGGAGAGGATGGTGCCGTGAGCCGCTCCATCGTGCCCGACGCGTCGGTCACGGTCGAGGGGATCGTCGCCGACGTGCGCGAGCGCGGCGACGCCGCCGTCGCGGACTGGTCGAACCGCCTCGACGGCACGAGCCTCGAGCGGCCCCAACGGGCCGTCGCCTACGGCGACCTGCCGACCGAGGCCGTCCTCGCCGCGGCGCGCAACGTGCGCACCTGGCACGCCGCCCAGCGGCCCACCGACCTCCTCCTCGAGGTGTCGCCCGGGGTGACCCTGGAGCGGCGCTGGACGCCGCTGCGCTCCGTGGGGATCTACGTCCCGACGGGACTCGTCTCCTCGCTCGTCATGACGGCGGTGCCGGCCCAGGAGGCCGGGGTGGAGCGCATCGTCGTGTGCACCCCCCCTCGGGGTGCGGCGACGGTGGCGGCGGCCGCCGCCCTGCTCGGGGTCGAGGAGGTGTGGGCGATCGGCGGCGCCCAGGCGATCGCGGCGATGGCCTACGGCACCGAGTCCCTCGCGCCCGTCGACAAGATCGTCGGTCCCGGCGGCGGCGCGGTGAACGCCGCCAAGCTGCTCGTGAGTCGCGACGTCGCGATCGACCTGCCCGCCGGGCCGAGCGAGGTGGTGGTGGTGGCCGACGAGGGCTTCGACCAGGGGATCATCGACCAGGAGCTGGCGGCTCAGATGGAGCACGGCCCCGACTCGAAGGGCCACGTCGTGTGGGTGGGCGAGGACCTCGAGGCCGCGCTCGAGGCGGTCGAGGCCCACGCCGCCGAGCACGTGGCGCTGCTCGGGCCCCGGGCCGAGTCCCTCGCCGGGCGCATCCGCAACGCCGGAGCGGTCTTCGTCGGCCCCTACGCGCCCGTGCCGGCGGGGGACTACGCCACCGGCGGCAACCACGTCCTGCCGACGGGGGGTTGGGCGCGATCGACGGGCGGGCTCGGCCTCGAGAGCTTCATGAAGTGCGTGACCGTCCAGCGGGTCACCGAGGAGGGGCTGGCGCGCCTCGCGCCGACGATCGAGGCGCTGGCCGAGCTCGAGGGACTCGAGGCCCACAGGCGGACGGCGCGGCGATGACCCCCGAGATCCTCGACAGCTACCGCTGGCCGCCTTCGACCGAGGCGATCGCGGAGCGGGTCGGCCTCGACCCCGCGCGGGTGGTGCGCTTCGACGGCAACGTCGCCGCCGTCCCGCCGCCGAGCGCCCGGCCCGCGACGCTCGCGCGCGCCCTCGCGGAGGTGAACGAGTACGACCGGAGTCGATACGAGCCCCTGCGCCGGGCGATCGCCGAGCACCACGGCGTCGGCCTCGACCAGGTCGCCCTCGGAGCGGGCAGCGACGAGTTCATCGTCCTGCTCGCGCGCCTCTACGCCGCGGGGGGCACGGTGGCGACGGTGCCTCGCTTCACCTACTCGATGTACCGCTACGCCGCGCTCATGGCCGGCGCGACGCTGGTCGACGAGCCCGGGGGGGCCGACCTCGTCTTCGTCTGTCGCCCGAACAACCCGACCGGCGAGATGGTGGAGGTGCCCACCACCTCGGGCCAGCTCGTCCTCGACGAGGCCTACGCCCAGTACGCGGGGCTCGACGCGCGCGAGGGGCTCGCGAGGGGGGCGATCGTGCTGCGGACCTTCTCCAAGGCCTTCGGCCTGGCCGGGGCCCGGGTCGGCTACGCGCTCGCCGACCCCGAGACGATCGCGGCCGTCGCCTCGCGCCAGGCGCCCCTGTCGGTGTCCTCTTTGTCGGCGGCCCTGGCGCTGGCCGCCCTGGCCACGCCGGTCGACGTCTCGGGGACCCTCGCCGAACGCGAGCGGCTGGCCAAGGGGATGGCCGCGCTGGGACTGGCGCCGCTCGCCTCGGCGGCCAACTTCCTCTTCGTGCCGATGGACGAGCCCGAGGCGCTCGTCGAGCGCCTCTTGCCCTACGGAGCGGTGACGAGGGCCTACCCCGGCGGGTTGCGGGTCAGCGTGCGCGACGAGGTCGACAACGACTTCCTCCTCGAGTGCCTCGCGGCCGCGCTCTCGGGCGCGACCCCGGCCGAGCCCTGGACCCGCCACGAGCGCGCCACCGCCGAGACGCGCCTCTCGGTGCGGCTGCGCCCCGACGGGCAGGGTCGGGTGCTCGTCGACACCGGGCAGGGCTTCTACGACCACATGATCACCCAGCTCGCCTTCAACGCGGGGATGGACCTTCGTCTCGAGGGCGTCGGGGACCTCGAGACGGGGAGCCACCACACCGTCGAGGACGCCATGCGGGCGCTCGGCGAGGCGCTCGACCGGGCCCTCGGGGACCGGCGCGGCCGGGCCCGCTACGGCGAGGCCCGCATCCCCATGGACGAGGCCCTCGCCCACGCCGTGGTCGACCTGTCGGGGCGGGCCACCGCCGCGATCGCGGTCGAGCCCGACGAGGGGATGGTCGCCCACGCCCTCGAGTCCCTCGTCCAGACCGCTCGGATCACCCTGCACGTCACGGCCAGCGGGCGAAACGCCCACCACACCTCCGAGGCGGCCTTCAAGGCGGTGGGCCGCGCGCTGCGCGAGGCGCTCGCGCGCACGGGGACCGAGGTCGCCTCCACCAAGGGGACCCTGTGAGCGTCGTCGTGGTCGACTACGGGGCGGGCAACACCCGCAGCGTGCTGGCGGCGCTGGGGCACCTCGGCGAGCGCGGGGTCGTGACGAGCGACGGCGACGCCATCGAGGGGGCCGACCTCGTGATCCTGCCGGGCGTCGGCTCGGCGCGCAGCGCCATGGCCCACCTGCGCGCGACGGGGGCGGCCGGAGCCCTCGCCCGCCGGGTGGACGCCGGGGGTGGCACCCTCGGGATCTGCCTCGGGCTGCAGCTGGCCCTCGGGCACAGCGAGGAGGACGGGGGCGTCGAGGGGCTGGGCCTCGCCCCCGGGGAGGTCGTGCGCCTCAGCGCCTCGCGGGTCCCGCGCCTCGGCTGGTGCGAGGTCTCGCCGTGGGGCGACACCTTCTACTTCGCCCACTCCTACGTCGCGAAGAGCGAGGCGGCCGTCGCCTTCGCCGAGGGCGAGGTCGCCGCCATCCGCGCCGGGTCGTTCCTCGGCGTCCAGTTCCACCCCGAGAAGAGCGGGCCGGCCGGGCTGGCCTTCCTCGAGCGATGCCTCTGCCCCGCCTGATCCCCTGTCTCGACGTCGCCCACGGCCGCGTGGTGAAGGGCGTCAGCTTCGTGGGGCTGCGCGACGTGGGCGACCCCGTCGAGCTGGCCCGTCACTACAGCGAGGGCGGCGCGGACGAGCTGGTGCTGCTCGACATCGCCGCGACCCCCGAGGAGACGGCGACCCTCACCGAGGTGGTCGAACGGGTGGCCGACGTGGTGACCATCCCCTTCACCGTCGGCGGGGGCATCCGCACGCTCGCCGACGCCACCCGGGTGATCGAGGCGGGCGCGGACCGGGTCTCGCTCAACTCGGCCGCGCTGGCCGACCCCGGGCTGGTGACCGAAGTGGCCGAGCGCTTCGGCTCCCAGGCCGTCGTCGTGGCGATCGACGCGGGCGAGGAGGTCGTGCACACCCACGGCGGTCGTGTCGCGACCTCCGTGGCGGTGGTGCCCTGGGCGAGGGAGGCGGCCGCCCGCGGCGCCGGGGAGATCCTGCTCACCTCGATCCGTCAAGACGGCCGGCGCACCGGCTACGACCTCGAGCTCACCGCGCGGGTCCGCGACGCGGTGGGGGTGCCCGTGATCGCGTCGGGGGGCGCCGGGTCGGCTCGTCACGTCGCCGAGGCGCTGGCCGTGGCCGACGCGGCGCTCGTCGCGTCGATCGTCCACGAGGACCCGGGCGGGCTCGGGTCGCTGCGCGAGGCGGTCGTCGCCTGCGGGGTACGACTACGGGAGGTGATCGGGTGAGCGACCTTCGGGCGGCCATCGTCCAGGATGAGGCGACGGGCCGGGTCCTGATGCTCGGGTGGATGGACGAGGAGGCGCTCGCGCGCACGCGCGAGACGGGCGAGGTCCACTTCTACTCGCGCTCGCGTCAGCGACTGTGGCGCAAGGGCGAGACCTCGGGGAACGTGCTGCACGTGGTCGAGGTGGTGCCGGACTGCGACGACGACGCCCTGCTCGTGCGCGCCCACCCGGCCGGGCCGACCTGCCACGAGGGATCGACCTCGTGCTTCAGCCCCTGGCTGTGGCGGCGGGTCCTGCGGCGCGAGGCCGAGGCGGGCGAGGAGTCCTACGTGGCCCGCCAGCTGGCCGGGGGCGTGGCGCTCAACGCCCGCAAGGTGGGGGAGGAGGCCGTCGAGCTCGCCGTGGCGGCCCTCGCCGAGAGCGACGAACGCGTCGTGGAGGAGGCCGCGGACCTCTACTTCCACGCCCTCTTGCTGTTGCGCGCGCGCGGGCTCGACCCGGCGCTCGTCGAGGACGAGCTGCGCCGTCGGGCGAGCGGACCCTAGAGGGTCGCCCCGGGCAGCTGGTAGGCGGTCATCGACAGCGAGCCCATGTCGTAGCCGTCGACGAGGGTCTGCGCCCGCTGGTTCGCCGCGCCCGCGAGGCCCGCCAGGTAGGCGAGGGGCACGAAGTGGTCGGGCGTGGGCACGGCCCGGGCGAAGTCGGGGTGGCCACTCAGGGCGCCGAGGCCGGCGGGGTCGTGGGTCATCACCTCGCGGGCCGCGTCGTCGAAGCGCTGCGCCCAGTCCTCGCCCACGCCCGGCGCGCGCCAGTCGAGGAGCCGCAGGTTGTGCACGACGTTCCCGCTGCCCACGATGAGGACCCCCTCGGTGCGCAGCTGGTGCAGCCGCGCCCCCAGGGCCAGGTGCTCGTCGAAGGACATCTGGGCGTTGATCGAGATCTGCAGGACCGGCACGTCGGCGTTGGGGAACATGTGCACCAGGACCGACCACGTGCCGTGGTCGATGCCCCAGCTGTCGGCGTCGAGTCCGACGTAGGAGGGCTTGACGACCTCGCTCACGCGCGCGGCGACCTCGGGGTCGCCCGGGGCGGGGTAGTCGACGGCGAAGAGCTCGGGGGGGAACCCGTAGAAGTCGTGGATGGTGCGGGGCCGGGCCATCGCCGTCACCGCGGTGATGTTGACGAACCAGTGGGCCGAGACCACGAGGACCGCGCGGGGCGCGACCGAGGCGCCGAAGCGCGACCACGCCTCGGTGTAGCGGTTGTGCTCGAGGGCGTTCATCGGGTTGCCGTGACCGACGAAGACGGCGGGGGTGAGGGTTGTCACGGTCACTCAGCGTAATGACAGGGGGCCGGGCCCGGCTCACCCGTAGCGTGAGGTGGTGCGGCGAACCCTCCGGACCCTGACCGGCCTCCTCGGGGTGGGCGTGGCGGCGGCGGCGTGGTCCGTCCCGGGGCTCGTCGGGGCGAGCTCGACCACGACCTCGACGACCACCTCGACCACCGCTCCTCCGGTGACGACCACCACGGCCGTCACCTCGCCCGCGGACGCCCTCGTGTGCGCGCGGCGCCTGGTGGCCGGGTGGAGCCTCCCACGTCTCGCCGACGAGGTGGTCGCCGTCTCGATCGACGCCGCCCACGTCGGGGCGCTCGGGCCGGCCGCCCACGCCGGCTTCGGGGCGGTGCTCGTCTTCGGCCAGAGCGCCCCGGCCGCCTTCGCGACCGTCGTCACCCGGCTCCAGGCGATGACGCCCGGAGGCCTGGCGATGCTCGTGATGAGTGACGAGGAGGGAGGCGGCGTCGCGCGCCTGACCAACCTGGTGGCGGCGCCCCCGTGGGCGAGGTCCATGGGGAGGAACTGGGGCCCGACGAGGATCCGCCTCGCCGGCGAGCGCCTGGGCGCCTCGATGCTCGCGGCCGGGTTGAACGTGGACCTCGCCCCGGTGCTCGACGTCGACCCGCGCGCCGTGTACCCCGGGCCGCGAGACCCCGACGGGCTGCGCTCGTTCTCCGGGGTGGCGGCCACCGTCGCGACCGACGGGACCGCCTTCGCCCAGGGCCTCGCGGCCGCGGGCGTCACCGCGGTCGTTAAGCACTTCCCCGGCCTGGGCGGGGCGACGGGCAACACCGACGACGGCCCGGCGGCCACCCGGCCCTGGCCCCAGCTCGTGGCCAGCGACCTCGCCCCCTTCGCCGCGGCCGTCGCCGCCGGGGTCCCTGCGGTCATGGTGGCCAACGCGCGCGTGCCGGGGCTCACGGCCGAGCCGGCAAGCCTGTCGCCGGTCGTCTACCGGTACCTGCGCGGACCGATGGGCTTTCGTGGTCTCACGATGACCGACTCGCTCTCCGCCCGCGCGATATCGGCCGCCGGGCTCTCGGTCCCGGCGGCCTCGGTCGGGGCCCTAGGAGCCTGTTGAACAACGCGCTGTGAGGGCTCATGTTCCGAGGTGCGTGCCCGGAGATGGCTGAACCGAAGAGTTGGCGCGAAGAGGGTGGGAGTCAGCCACCCGGGGGGGTCGATCCCGC
>JAKBNI010000139.1 GCA_021831125.1 Actinomycetes bacterium
CCGACCGGCGGCGCAGGGCACAAGGAGCAGACATGGCGATCCGACTGGGCGACGAGGCACCGAACTTCACGGCGGACACGACCGAGGGCCCGATCGACTTCCACCAGTGGCTCGGCGACAGCTGGGGGATCCTCTTCTCGCACCCGGCCGACTTCACGCCCGTGTGCACGACCGAGCTGGGCGGCTTCGCCAAGCGCAAGGCCGAGTTCGACCAGCGCAACACCAAGCTCATCGCCGTGTCGGTCGACTCGGTGGAGTCGCACGACCGCTGGAAGGGCGACATCGCCGACGTGACCGGGACCCCCCTCAACTTCCCGATCATCGGCGACGAGAGCCGGACCGTGGCCGGTCTCTACGACATGATCCACCCGAACGCCTCGGACACCATGACGGTGCGCAGCGTCTTCATCATCGGGCCCGACAAGAAGGTGAAGCTCACCCTCACCTACCCGGCCTCCACCGGGCGCAACGTGGACGAGATCCTGCGCGTGCTCGACTCGTTGCAGCTCTCGGCGGCCTTCCCGGTGGCGACGCCGCTCGACTGGCGCGCCGGCGAGGACGTGATCGTGGGCGCCAAGCTGACCGACGCCGAGGCGACCGAGAAGTTCCCCAGGGGCTTCACCACGGTCAAGCCCTACCTGCGCTACACGCCTCAGCCGAACAAGTAGGCGCGGCGCCAGGGCCGCGCGTCGGCCCGCCTACGCCGTCTCGGGGTGGGCGAGCCACTCGCGCAGCTCGCGCTTGAGCACCTTGCCCTGGGGGTTGCGCGGCAGGGCGGTCGGACGCACCACGATGCGGGTGGGGACCTCGAAGTGGGCGAGGCGCGCCGACGCGTGGTTCGTCAGCTCCTCGGCCGTGACCTCGCTGCCGGGACGGACCACCACCACGGCGACGACCTCCTCGCCCAGGGTCGGGTGGGGGACGCCGACGACGGCGCAGTCGGCGACGGCCGGGTGCTCGTGGAGGGCGGCCTCGACGATGACCGAGTAGACGTTCTCGCCGCCGCGGATGATCATGTCCTTGGCTCGGTCGACGATGTAGACGTAGCCCTCCTCGTCGATGCGCGCGACGTCGCCGGTGTGCAGCCAGCCCCTCGTGAAGGACTCCGCGGTGGCCTCGGGCTTGTTCCAGTAGCCCGAGACCACGCTCGGGCCCTTGATCCAGAGCTCGCCCACGACGTCGGGACCCTGGGGCCGGTTCGGGTCGGGTTCGGGGCCGGCGAAGCCCTCCGGGACGACGGCCGCCTCGCAGACCGGCACGATCGGCCCGCAGCTATCGGGGCGCGCGACGTAGTCGGGACCGATGTTGAAGCAGACCCCGGCCGAGGTCTCGGTGAGCCCGTAGCCGTTGCCGGGTTGACCGGTCGGGAACTTCTCGCGGATCCGCCGGACGAGGTCGGGCGGGGCGGGGGCGCCGCCGTAGGAGACGCTGGCGACGCTCGAGGTGTCGAACTGGTCGAAGTCGGGGTGGTCGATGACCTGCATGGCGATCGTGGGCACCCCGCCGAAGGAGGTGATCCGCTCGGACTCGATGAGCTTGAGCGCGCGACGGGCGTCGAAGTGGTGCATCATGACGATCTTCGAGCCGGTGAGCAGGCTCGACATCATCGTCACCAGGCAGCCGGTCGCGTGGAAGAGCGGCACGCTGAGCAGGTTCGCGCTGGGGTAGGGGGAGGGGGCGGGCGTGGCCGGGGTGCGGGCGGCGACGACCTGGGCCCGGAAGAAGAGGTTCATGAGGTTCGTCCCGGCGTTGCGGTGGGTCCCGACGGCCCCCTTGGGGCGACCCGTGGTGCCCGAGGTGTAGAACATCGTCACCGGGTCGTCGGGCGCGAACGTGATGGTCGGGGGCGTGGCGTCGGGCGCGACGGGGCCCACGAAGTCGTGGTAGTCGCGCACCGCCACCGACCCCGTCACGTCCCCCAGACGGGCCGGACGTCGCGGGTCCTCGCTCACCACCACCACCGTCCTCAGGGCGCCACCCTCACCGAGGTGCGGGCGGAGGCGCTCGAGGCGCTCCTCGTCGACGACCGCGACGAGCGCCCCCGAGTCCTCCAGACCGTAGAGGAGCTCGTCGCCCGACCACCAGGCGTTGAGGGGCACGGCGACCGCCCCGGCGGCGACGATCCCCCAGAAGGCGACCACCCACTCGGGCAGGTTGCGCGCGGCGATGACCACCCGGTCCCCGGGAGCGACGCCGTCGGCGACGAGCCGGCGGGCGAACGTCGCGGCGGCCCGGTAGTGCTCATCGAAGGTGAGCCGGTGGTCCTCGTAGACGAGGAAGTCGCGCTCCGCGTGGGCGAGCGAGGCGTCGAGGACCCACCGCAGGTCGTGGGGGGCGTTCTTCCAGACCCGCATCTCGACACCGTTCACGACGGCCGGCTCGATCTCGAAGGGTTGGCCCGCGGCGGTGAGCCGGGCCATGACCTCGGCGACGGAGGGCAGCTCGTCGCTCACGGCGCGTCGGGCGCTGCGAGCTCGAAGAGGACGTCTCGGTAGTGGGCGAGCTCGCGCACGGACTCGCGGATGTCGTCGAGCGCGCGGTGGGTCGTCTCCTTCTCCCCGAGGCTCGCCAGGACCTCCGGCCGCCAGCGCTTGG
>JAKBNI010000043.1 GCA_021831125.1 Actinomycetes bacterium
CGCGGCCACGTCGACGGTGCCCCCGCGCCGGCCGCGCTCCTGGCCGCCGCCGGGCACGAGCGGGTCGAGCCCGACCGCGCCGCGCGCCACGAGGGCCCCCGCGTTGACCGGGCCGCCGATCTTGTGGGCGCACACCGACACGAGGTCGAACCCGGCGCTCGCCCGGGCGAGGTCGAGCCACGGCGCGGCGGCCACCGCGTCGGTGTGGGTCGCGCAGCCCGGCCACCGGGCCGCGAGGTCGCGCACCATCTCGAGCGGCTCGAGGACACCGGTCTCGTTGTTGGCCGTCATCACCGAGACGAGGTCCACCCCCTCGCCGAGGAGGGGCGCGAGGCCCTCGGACGTGACCCGGCCGTCGCGGTCGACCGGCGCGCGCTCGACGCTCACCCCGGCCAGGGCGCGCGCCGCCCAGTCGGCGGCGTCGAGCACGGCGTGGTGCTCGACGGCCGAGACGACGAGACGGGCCGCGCCGCGGGTGCGCCGCGCCCACAGGGCCCGTCCGACGACCGCGAGCTGGCACGACTCGGTGCCCCCGGCGGTGAAGACGACCTCGCCGGGCGTCGCCCCGAGGTGGGCGGCCACCGCCTCGCGCGCGTCCTCGAGGGCGCGCTGGGCCGCGCGGGCGGCGTGGTGGGCCCCCGAGGGGTTCGCGACCACGCCGTGGAGCCAGGGCGCCATGGCCGCGGTCACCGCCTCCCGGCGGGGGGCGGAGGCGGCGTGGTCGAAGTAGTAGGTGGTCACGCCACGTAGAAGGACTTCGCGTTGGTGAACTCGCGCGCGCCGAGTACGGAGAGCTCGCGCCCGTAGCCCGAGCGCTTGGTGCCGCCGAAGGGCAGCTCGGGCATCGAGGCGACCACGGCGTTGGCGAAGACCATCCCCACCTCCAGGGTCTCGATCGCCCGGTCGATCTCGTCGGGGTCGTCGGTCCACACCGAGGCGCCGAGCCCCCAGGGGGTCGCGTTGGCGAGGGCGACGGCGTCGGGGAGGTCCTCGGCGACCTGCACCACCGCGACCGGCCCGAAGAGCTCCTCGGTGGCGGCGCGGGCGTCGGCCGGGACGTCGACGAGCACGGTCGCCGGGTAGAAGAAGCCGCGGCCCGCGGGCGTCGATCCGCCCACCAGCGCCCGGGCCCCGCGCCCCAGCGAGCTCGCCACCTGGTCCGCCAGCAGGTCGCGCTGGGCCCGCGAGACGAGCGGTCCCAGCGTCGTCGCGGCGTCCATCGGGTCGCCCATCGCGACCGCGCCCATGGCCTCGACGAACGCGTCGAGGAACTCCCCCGCGCGCTCGCGCACGACGATGAAGCGCTTGGCGGCGATGCAGGCCTGACCGTTGTTCTGGACGCGCGCGCTCACCGCCGCGGCGACCGCGGCACCCAGGTCGGCCGAGGCGGTGACGATGAAGGGGTCCGACCCCCCGAGCTCGAGGACGCACTTCTTGAGGCTCGCCCCGGCGAGCTGGGCGACGGCGCGCCCGGCGCGCTCCGAGCCCGTGATCGTGACCCCGGCGACGCGGTCGTCGGCGATGACCGTCGGGACCTGGTCGAGCTCGACGAAGAGGCTCGTCACCACCCCGCGCGGGGCGCCCGCGCGCGCGAAGAGGTCCTCGAGGTAGAGGGCGCACCCCGGGACGTTGGGCGCGTGCTTGAAGGCGACCACGTTGCCGGCCACGAGGGCGCCCGCGGCCATCCGCACCACCTGCCACAGCGGGAAGTTCCAGGGCATGATCGCGAAGATGACCCCGAGGGGCTCGTAGCGCACGCCGCTGCGCGAGCCGGCGGTCGCGAAGGACTCGGGCAGGAGCATCGACTCCCCGTGCTCGGCCATGTAGCGGATCGTGAGCGCGCACTTCATCGCCTCGCTCTTGGCGGCGGCGAAGGTCTTGCCCATCTCGCTCGTCATGAGCTCGGCCGCGGTCGGGAACTCGGCCTCGAGCAGCTCGGCCACGCGGTTCATGACCTCGGCGCGCCCGGCGAACGTCATCGCCCGCCAGGCGGCGAAGCCGGCCGCGGCCCCGGCCAGGGCCGCCTCGAGGCGCGACCCGTCGAAGGCGTCGTAGCGGGAGATCTCCTCCTCGGTGTAGGGGTTGACGGAGAGAAAGGGCATGGCCTCAGTCTGCCAGCGCCGTGGCGGCCCCGGTCGGGCCCATCGCCCGCCAGAAGCCCGGTGCCCCGACCCGCACCAGCGCGAGGCCCACGGCGAGCGCGGCCGCGCCGGCGAGGGTCACCGCGCGCACCCCGAAGTGGTGGGCCAGGGTCGCCTGGGCGAGCGAGCCGATCGGGAAGAAGACCGACAGCGAGAGGTTGTAGAGCGAGATGATCCGGCTGCGCTCCGCGGTGGGTGCGTGAATCTGGACCGACGCGTTGAGCCCGGTCAGGGCCCCCATGTAGCTCCCCCCGACCACCACCATCGCCACGGCGGCGAGCCCGAGCGACGGCGCCAGCGCGTAGAGGGCGAGCACCCCCACGAGCACCACCACCGACCCCGAGAGGACCGCGACGCGCGAGGTCCGCGCGGCGACCGAGGGCAGGACGAACGCCCCGACGACCGCCCCCACCCCCTGGGCGCTCACGAGCAGGCTCGTGCCGCGCGCCCCGGCGTGCAGGACGAGTATCGCCATGGCCGGCACGAGCGTGATGAAGGGGCTCACCACCACCGCGAGGCCGGCGATCGCCACGATCGGGTTGCGGCATCCCGGCACCGACCAGGCGCGCCGCGCGCCCTGGAGGGTCTCGGCGACGATCCGCACCCGGCCCTCGGGACGGGGGCGCGCCGGGGCGCGCACGAAGGCGAAGGCGACCAGCACGGCGAGGAACGACGCCGCGTTGGCGGCGAAGCACGCCTGGACCGACCCCGCGGCGAGTGCGACGGCCGCCGCCACCGGGCCGACGATCCGCCCGAGGTTGAACTGGGCCGAGGAGAGCGAGACGGCCGCGAGAACCTCGTCGGGGGCGACGAGGTCGGGCAGCAGGGACTGCCAGGCGGCCCACGACGCCGACGAGCACAGGCCGTCGAGCGTCGCCAGGGCGCAGGCCCACAGCGGCGTGAGGTGGTGGGTCAGGGCGAGCAGCGCCAGCGTGCTCGCCACGAGGGTCAGGGCGAAGTTGTTCGCCTGGATCCAGCGCGGACGGCTCCACCGGTCGGCGAGCACGCCCCCGACCGGGGCGCTCACCACGGCCGGCAGCCACGCCGCGGCCGTCAGCGCCCCCAGCCAGATCGGGTCGTGGGTCCGCTCGGTGAGGTAGATCCCCAGAGCCACGCTCTGCATCCACGTGCCGACCGAGGAGACCAGCGACGAGGAGAGCGCCAGGGCGAAGCTCCGGTGGCGCAGCGGCCGCAGCGAGGTCGGCGCCACGCCGGCGCGGTCAGTCGGCCGAGGGGCCGGCGTCCTCCTCGGAGGAGCGGCGCCTAGGGCGCAGGGCGAACCACCACACCGAGAAGATCGTGGCCAGCGCCCCGAGCACGCCGAGGCTGGAGCGCACGGGGTGGCCGTGGGCCGGCTCGGTCGGATTCGCCTCGGGTTCGCTCACGCCCGACATCGTAACGACGCCGGGCCGGGGTCCTCCCCCGGCCCGGCGTCGACGGATCGGCTCAGGCCTTGGCGGCCTCGATGGCGAGCTCGATCGTGACCTTGTTGCTCACGACGATCGTCCCGTTCTCCAGGGCGCCCTCGAAGTTGACGCCGAAGTCGCGACGGTCGATCTCGGTGCGGGCCTCGAAGCCCACGACGGTCGAGCCGGGGGCCATCCCGGTGCCCGAGCCCAGGTACTCGAGGTCGAAGGTGACCGACTTGGTGACACCCTTGATCGTGAGGTCGCCGGTCAGCTCGAAGCGGTCGGCGCCCTTGGCGCTGATCCCGGTCGAGGTGAACGCGAGGGTCGGGTAGGTCTCGATCTCGAGGAAGTCGCCGCTCTTGAGGTGGTTGTCGCGCATCTCGTTGTTGGTCGTGATCGACGCGGCCTGGACGGTGGCCTCGGCCGAGGAGGCCTCGAGGGTCTCGCCCACGGTGAGGGTGCCGGCGAACTCGCTGAACTGGCCGCGGACCTTGGCGGCGACCAGGTGGCGCACCACGAAGCCGACGGTCGAGTGGACCGGGTCGATCGTGTAGACGCCGGCGGCCGGCAACTGGGTGGTCGAGGGGGCGGTGGTCATGGGGTCTCCTTGGGTGGTGTTTCGGTTGTCGCCATTATATCTGCTCGCGCAGATACTTGTCAAGAAGAATCAGATTAATCAGATATTCTGCTATGCTCGACGGCGTGACCATCGACGCCGCGGCCTGCCCCTCGGGCGACGAGCGGGTCCTGCTCTTTGGCCTGCTGGCCGAGACCAACGCCCGCCTCTCACGCGACCTCGCCATGGCGCTCGAGGCCGAGTGCGGCCTCCCCCTCGCCTGGTTCGACGTCCTCTTGCGCCTGCGCCGCAGCGAGGAGGGCCGCCTCAAGATGTCCCAGATGGCCGACGCCATCGTGCACTCGACCGGGGGCACGACGCGCCTGGTGGACCGGCTCGAAGAGGCCGGCCTCGTCACCCGCCAGAACTGCCCCAACGACCGCCGGGCGGTCTACGTGGCCATCACCCCCGCGGGCAACGCCCGCCTCGACGATGCCCTCGCCGTGCACCTGGCGTTCCTCGACCGCCAGCTGGCGGCTCGACTGAGCGAGGGCGAGCGCGAGTCGCTGTCCGCCCTGCTCGCCAAGCTCGGCGAGCCCCTCGCCTAGACCCGGGCGATCCAGGCCCGGGCGTCGCGGCCGTCGTCGAGCTCGAGCGGGTAGCCCTCTCCCTCGCCGGGCACCGCGAGGACCTCGAGGGCGAGCACCTCGAGGGCGATTGAGGCGAACTCCTCGGCGAGGTCGTCGAGCCCCGTCACCCGCAGCACGATGCGGTCGGCGACCTCGAGGCCCGACGCCTTGCGGAGATCCTGCACCTGGCGCACGACGTCGCGCGCCCACCCGCGGCGCACGAGCCCCTCGTCGAGGGCGAGGTCGAGGGCCACGACCTCGCCCCGGTCGCGCGACACGGCGAAGCCGCCGTGCCCGCTCACCCGCAGCTCCACGTCCTCGCCCGTGAGGGCGACCGTCTGGCCCCCGAGCGCGACCGTCACCGGCCGGCCCGACTCGAGCGCCTCGGCGGCCTCGACCGGGTCGAGGGCGGCGAGCGCCCCGCGCAGCTCCTTCACCGACTCCCCGAGGCGCGGTCCCACGCTGCGGAAGTTGGGCACGAGCGCGAAGTCCAGCACCTCGGCCAGCTCCCCGCCGAAGTCGAGGCGGTCGACGTTCAGCTCGTCCTCGACGACCCCGACCGGTGGGCGCGGCGTGCCGGGCGCGAGGAAGACCAGGGCCCGCGACAGGGGCTGGCGGACCCGCACGCCGGCCTCGGCCCGCGCGGCGCGTCCGAGCGAGGTGAGCCGACGCGCCACCGCCATGGAGGCCTCGAGGGCCTCGTCACGGCGCGACGGGTCGGCCGCCGGCCAGTCGGCCAGGTGGACCGAGTCCTCGTCGGCCGTGTCGAAGAGCTCGTGGTAGAGCCGGTCGGCGACGAACGGGCAGAGTGGCGCGAGCAGGAGGGTCACCCGGCGCAGAACCTCGAGCAGCGTCGCCTGGGCGGCCAGTGAGTCCGAGCGCGGCGCCGTGGGGTCGGTGCGCCAGAAGCGGCGGCGGCTGCGTCGCACGTACCAGTTCGAGACGTCGTCGACGAGCCCGCGCAGCGCGTCGGCCGCGGCGAGGGGCTCGTAGCCGTCGAGGGCGGCCGTCACGGCCTCGGTGGCCGCCTCGGCGCGCGAGAGGACCCACCGGTCGATCGCCGTGCGCTCGCTCGGCGCGAGGACGTCCGGGTCCTCGGGGTCGAATCCGTTGAGCGACGCGTAAGTGGTGAAGAAGCTCACCGTGTTCCACAGGGTGGCCAGGGTCTCTCTCAGCGCGCCGTCGATCGCCCCGAGGCTCGTGCGCGTCGAGGTCCACGGCGAGCCCTGGGAGAACATCCACCAGCGCAAGGCGTCGGCACCGCGGGTGGACAGGACCTCCCAGGGGTCGATGACGTTGCCCAGGGACTTGCTCATCTTGCGGCCGGTCTCGTCGACGATGTGGCCGAGGCAGAGCACGTGCTCGTAGGGGCTGCGACCGAAGACCAGGGTGTTGACCGCGAGCAGCGAGTAGAACCAGCCCCGCGTCTGGTCGATGGCCTCGGCGATGAGCTGGGCCGGGAAGCTGAACGCCTCGGTGCTGCCCGGCGCGTGGGGGTAGCCGACCTGGGCGGCCGGCATCGAGCCGGAGTCGAACCACGCGTCGATGACGGGCTCGACCCGTCGCGCGATCGACCCGCACACCGGGCAGTCGAAGACGACCTCGTCGATCTCGGGCCGGTGGGGCTCCACGTGGTGCAGGTCGCGGCCCGCGAGCGCGCTGAGCTCGGCGCGAGAGCCGACACAGTGCAGGTGCCCGCCCGCGCAGCGCCAGATCGGCAGGGGCGTCCCCCAGTAGCGGTCGCGGCTGAGCGCCCAGTCGACGTTGTTCTCGAGCCACTCCCCCATGCGCCCTTCGCGGATGTAGCCGGGGTGCCAGTCGACCGCCGCGTTCTCGGCGATCAGCCGGTCCTTCAGCCGGCTCGTGGCGACGTACCAGCTGGGCTTGCCCCAGTAGATGAGGACGGTGTCGCAGCGCCAGCAGTGCGGCAGGGCGTGGGCGTAGTCCATCCGGCGGATCAGCAGGCCCCGCCGCTCGAGTTCGTCGTTGATCGCCGGATTGGCCCCGCGCACCCCGACGCCCTCGAGCCACGCGACGGCGCTCGTGAAGGCGCCCGTCGGGCCGACCGGGTTGAGCGTGGGCAGGCCGTTCTCGCGCGCGACCTGGCGGTCGACCTCGCCGAAGGCCGGCGACTGGTGCACGAGGCCGGTGCCGTCCTCGGTCGTCACGTAGTCGGCCCCGACCACCACGCAGCACTCGGCGCCCGCGGGGATCGCCACGTCGTCGAAGGGCCGCTCGTAGTGCAGTCCGAGCAGCGCGGTGCCCGCGAACGTGGCGCTGGGCGCCGCGCCCTCGCCGAAGACCGCCTCGACCAGGTCGCGCGCGACGACGGTGCCCTCCACGACGGCGTACTCGAGGGCCGGGTTCACCGCCACCGCCACGTTCGAGAGCAGGGTCCAGGGCGTCGTCGTCCACACCGCCAGGTGGGTCGCCCCGCCGAGGTCGTCCCGGCCCGCGGCGTCGGTGAGGGGCAGGCGCACGTAGCAGCTCTCGTCGACCTCGTCGTAGTAGACGCCGGGCTGGCCGAGTTCGTGGGAGGAGAGGGCCGTCTCGCACCGGGGGCAGTACGGGACGACCTTGAGGTCCTCGTAGAGCAGCTCGGCGTCGAAGAGGTGCTTGAGGTGCCACCAGACCGACTCCACGTAGGAGGGGTGGAAGGTGTAGTACGCGTGCTCGAGGTCGGTCCAGTAGCCGATGCGCTCGGTGAGCCGCTCGAACTCGCCCACGAAGACGAGGACCGACTCGCGGCACAGCCGCGTGAACTCGGCCACCCCGACCTCCTCCTCGATGGCCTTCTTGCCCGAGATGCCCAGCTGCTTCTCCACCTGGACCTCGACCGGCAGGCCGTGGGTGTCCCAGCCGGCCCGACGGGCCACGTAGTAGCCCCGCATGGTGCGGTAGCGACAGAAGAGGTCCTTGTAGACGCGGGCCCAGACGTGGTGCAGGCCGGGCTTACCGTTGGCGGTGGGCGGGCCCTCGTAGAAGACCCACGTCGGGCGGCCCTCGCGCAGACGCATCGAGCGCTCGAAGACCCGGTTGGCCTTCCAGCGCGCCAGCTCGGCCTCCTCGAGGGCGACGAAGTCGAACTCGGGACTGAGCGGACGGAACATGGGACTCCTTCGGGGTTCACCCATGGTACTGAAGGGCTCCCGGGGCGCCGACCCTAGGGTGGCGCGATGCCCCTCACGGTCGGACCCGAGCCGGTCACCGGCTACGGCGCGCGCAGCCTCTACCTCGCCGCCCTCGACGAGCTCGCGCGCCGCTACGAGCGCACGACGCTGCGTGAGGCGCTCAAGGAGTACGAGCCCCCGAGCGGGCTGTTCCTCGTAGCCCGCGACGACGGCGCGCTCGCCGGCGCGGCGGGGGTCCGCTCGATCGGCGAGCCCGGCGGGGGCCTCGGCGAGGTGAAGCGGCTCTGGGTGCGCCCCGACCTTCGCCGCCACGGGGTCGCGACCCGCATCATGTCGGCCCTCGAGGGCCACGCGCGCGAGGCCGGATTCGCCCGGCTCTACCTCGAGACGGGTCCGCGCCAGCCCGAGGCGATCGCCCTGTACCGCCGCGAGGGCTGGGTGGAGGTCGCGGCGTACCCCGAGGGCGCCACGCGCCACCCCAACTCCCTGCTCTTCACCAAATCGCTTTAGGTGAAGCGGGCGTCGAGCCACGGCGCCTCGAGCTCCTCGAGGGACGCCAGGACGAGGTCGGCGAGCGCGTAGGCCGGCGCGCCGCGGTCCTCCTCGGCCGGCACCGCGACGACCGTCATGCGCCCGGCCTTGCCCGCGAGGACCCCGGCCGCCGAGTCCTCGAGGACCAGGCAGGCGGTCGGCTCGACGTCGAGCGCCGCGGCGGCACTGAGAAAGACGCCCGGATGGGGCTTGCCGTAGGGCTCGTCCTCGGCCGAGTGGATCGCCGCGAAGCGCTCGCGCAGCCCGAAGTGGTCGAGGCAGCGCTCGATGAGGACGGTCGGGGTGGAGCTGGCGAGCGCCAGCGGGCCGCGCGCCTCGGCCAGGTCGAGCGCCCGCTCGGCCCCCGCCAGCAGGCGGCCCTCGCCCTCGACGAGGTCGCCCACGCGCTCGAGGAGCTCTTCCACCACCGCGGCGTCACTGGGGCCGCTCCAGGGCTGGCGCGCGCGCCAGTACGCCACGACCTCCTCGACGAACATCCCCTTGGTCGCGCGCAGGTCGGCGGGCAGGACGACCCCGAGACGTCCGAAGATCTCGTGCTCGGCGCGGTGCCAGAGCACCTCGGAGTCGATGAGGAGCCCGTCCATGTCGAACAGCGTCGCGCGCAGGGTCACCCCCAGACCCTTGCACACCCCGATGTACCCTGAGCCCGTGAGGGTGCGCCCGCTGGGCCCGCGCGACGTGGACGCGGTGTGCGAGCGCGTCGCCCACCGGGTGGCCGGCGCGGCGCGGCGCTGCGCACTCCTCGAGGGGTCGCTCGATCGCGACGAGCTTCGCGCCGCGGTCTCGAGCGTCGCCCCGGCGTGGGTGGCGCGCTCGGGCGGGCGCGTCGTCGGTCACCTCGCCGCGGCGCTCCTCGACCGGTCGGGGCGCCGGGCCTGGGTCCCCCCCGACGGGGCGAGCTTCGAGGAGCCCGCCGTGCTCGCCGGCCTGCTCGCGGCGGCGGCGCCGGCGTGGGGTGACGCGGGGGCGACCGGGTTCTCGGCGTGGGCCTACGACGAGCCCTCGGAGGTGGGCGCGTGGGCGACGTGCGGGGCCCGCCTCAGCGCTCGGCGCGGCGTGCGCGCCCTCTCGCCGTACGACCCCGAGGCGCGCGGGGGTCTCGAGCTTCGACGTCTTGGGGCGAGCGACCTCGAGGTGGCCCTCTCGGCCGACCGCTGGGGCGACCCGCCCGGTGGGCCCGCCCCCGAGGAGGGGGAGCGTCGCGCCGAGGTCGTCGACCTGCTCGAGGACCCCGACGTCGACTACCTCGTCGCCGATCTGGGGGGTCGCGCGGTCGCCCAGGTGGTGGTGATGGCGCTCCCGCCGCGCCGGGGCAGCCGCGCCGACGCCGTCCACCTGAGCGCGGTCGCCGTGGCACCCGACCTGCGGGGCCAGGGACTCGGCGGGGCGCTCGTCGCGTCGGTCCTCGCGCGGGCCCACGCGGCCGGCTTCGCCGTCGCCGAGGTCAACTGGCGCACCCTCGACCCCTGGGTCGAGCGGTTCTGGCGCGCCCGGGGCTTCACGCCCACCCACGCGCTTCTCGAGGGGGCGCTGACGAACTAGGAGAGGGCCGCCTCGATCGCGGCCACGAGGATGGGGTCCTCGGGCGTGACCTGGGGCGCGAAGCGCTCGACGGAGCCGTCGGCGCCGACGAGGAACTTCTCGAAGTTCCAGCGCACGTCGCCGCGGTAGCCCTCGGCGTCGGCGACTGCGGTCAGCTCGTCGTAGATCGGGTGACGGCCCTCGCCGTTGACCTCGACCTTCTCGAACATCGGGAAGGTCACGCCGTAGGTCGTCGAGCAGAACGTCTGGATCTCCTCGGGGCTGCCCGGCTCCTGGGCGCCGAACTGGTTGCAGGGGAACCCGAGCACGCTGAAGCCTCGGTCGGCGTAGTCCTCGTGGAGCCGCTCGAGCCCCTCGTACTGGGGGGTCAGGCCGCACTGGGACGCCACGTTGACGATGAGGACGGGTCGCCCTCGGTAGGGCTCGAGCGAGGTCGCCTCGCCCGAGAGGGTGCGCACGGGTGGGTCGTAGATGGTCATGGTCGGACCCTAGCGGCCCGCGCCCGGCGCACCCCTACGCTGGTCGCGTGTTCGCCCTCGTCATCGACGACGGGGCCCTCGCCTGGCGCGAGCGGCCCGACCCCGTGCCCGGTCCCGGCGACGTCGTCGTCGAGGTGGCGGCGGCCGGGCTCAACGCCGCCGACCTCCTCCAGCGCCGCGGCCTCTACCCCGCCCCGCCCGGGGTGCCCGCCGACGTGCCCGGGCTCGAGCTGGCGGGCCGGGTCACCGCCGTGGGCGGCGGGGTCGACGCGTCGTGGCGGGGGCGACGCGTCGCCGCGCTCACCGGCGGCGGCGCCCAGGCCACCCGTTGCGTGGTCCCCGTCGAGCACCTCCTCGAGGTACCCGAGGGCGTGGAGTTCGTCGAGGCCGCGGGGTTTCCCGAGGCCTTCTGCACGGCCCACGACGCCCTCGTCACCCAGGGGGCCCTCGGCGCGGGTGAGCGGCTGCTCGTGACCGGGGCCGCCGGTGGGGTCGGCTGCGCGGCCGTCCAGATCGGCCGCGCGCTCGGCGCGTCGGTCGTCGCTCTCACCCGCGACGCACGCCACCACGAGGCGCTCGCCGCCCTCGGGGCCGACGAGACCGTGGTCGCCAACGACCTCGCGGGGATCGAGCCCGTCGACGTCGTGCTCGAGCTCGTCGGCGCGGCGACCCTGCCGACGGCGCTCTCGCGGACAGGGCCCTTCGGGCGGATCGTGGTCGTCGGGGTGGGCTCGGGTCCACGGGTCGAGCTCGACCTGCTCCGGGTGATGGGCGCTCGGCTCACCCTCACCGGGTCCACCCTGCGCAGCCGCACGCGCGCCGAGAAGGCCGAGGTGGTGGCGCGGGTCGCGGCCGACCTCGGGTCGCGGTGGCGCGAGGGCGCGCTGCGGGTGCCCGTCGCCGAGGTCGTCGACGCGCGCGACGCGACGCGCGCCTACGACGCCTTCGCCCGCCCCGGCAAGCTGGGCAAGGTCGTGCTCGCCGTGGGGTCGCGGTGAGCGTACCGACACCCCACCCCTCGCGACTCGACCCCGCACGCCACGACTACGGCGCCATCCTCGCCGCGCACGAGGCGGCCGTGCGCGCCGGCCAGCCGACGTATCGCGACCCCTCCACCGGGCTCAGCGTCCTAACGGCCGCCACCCACCTCGCGCGCGGCGAGTGCTGTGAGAGCGGCTGTCGCCACTGCCCGTACCTCGAGGGCTAGACCGAGGCGAGCGGGGTGTAGTCGAGCCCGAGAGACTCCGCGACGGGGCCGTAGGTCACCCGGCCGCCCACCACGTTCACGCCCTCGGCGAGGGCCGGGTCGCCCGCCACGGCGTCGCGCCACCCCCGCTGGGCGAGCTCGACGACGTAGGGCAGCGTCGCGTTCGACAGCGCCCGCGTGGAGGTGGCCGGGACGGCCCCGGGCATGTTGGCCACGCAGTAGAAGATCGAGTCGTGGACCGCGAAGACCGGGTCGGAGTGGGTCGTGGGACGCGTCGCCTCGAAGCAGCCGCCCTGGTCGACCGCGATGTCGACGAGCACCGAGCCGGGCTTCATCTGCGCCACCAGGTCGTTCGAGACCAGCTTGGGGGCCCGTGCGCCCACGACCAGGACCGCCCCGATCACGACGTCGGCCTCGCGGCAGGCCTCCTCGATGCTGAGCACCGACGAGGCCAGGGTCGCGACCCGGCCGTCGAAGACCGTGTCCACGTGGCGCAACCGCTCCAGGTTCTTGTCGAGCACCGTCACCTCGGCGTGGAGCCCGAGGGCGATGGTCGCGGCCGACATCCCCGACACGCCCGCGCCGATGATCACGACCTTGGCCGGCGCCACGCCCGGGACGCCGGAGACGAGCGTCCCGTGGCCCCCACCCGGGCGCATGAGGTGGTGGGCCCCCATCATCGGGGCCATCCGCCCGGCGACCTCGCTCATCGGCGCGAGCAGGGGCAGGCTGTTGTCGGGCAGGCGGACCGTCTCGTAGGCGATGGCCACGTTGCCGGCCGCGACCAGGGCGTCGGTGCACTCACGGCTGGCGGCGAGGTGCAGGTAGGTGAAGAGCACCTGGCCCTCACGGGCCGAGAGGCGGTGGTACTCCTCGGCGACGGGCTCTTTGACCTTGAGGACCATGTCGCTTTCGGCCCACACGTCGTCGGCTCGCTCGACGAGCGTGGCGCCGTTCGCCACGTACTGCTCGTCGGGGATCGACGAGCCGAGTCCCGCGCCCCGCTCGACCAGCACCCGGTGGCCGAGGCTGGTCAGCTCCCTCGCCCCCGCCGGCGTCAGGGCGACGCGCCCCTCGTCGGTCTTGATCTCGGTTACGACTCCGATGATCATCGTCGATCACCTCTCACTCTCTGGGTGCCCCGCACCCACTCAGGTCGTTCAGAACTCGATGTTGTGCATGACGTGCTTGATGCGCGTGTAGTCCTCGAAGCCGTACACCGACAGGTCCTTGCCGTAGCCGGAGCGCTTGTAGCCCCCGTGGGGCATCTCGGCGACCAGCGGGATGTGGGTGTTGACCCATACGCAGCCGAAGTCGAGGTCGCGGGTCATGCGCATCGCGCGCGAGTGGTCCCGGGTCCACACCGAGGACGCGAGACCGTAGTCCACGCCGTTGGCCCACTCCACCGCCTGGGCCTCGTCGGTGAACTTCTGGACGGTGATCACCGGGCCGAAGATCTCGTTCTGGATCATCTCGTCGTCCTGGTGGAGGTCGGCGACGACCGTCGGGGCGAGGAAGTAGCCCGCGTCGCGCACGCGCTCGCCGCCGGTGACGACCGTCGCGTGGGGCGGTCGGCGGTTCAAGAAGCCGGTGACCCGCTCGAACTGGTTGACGTTGTTCACCGGACCGACGAAGGCGTCCTCGTCCTCGGGCGCGCCGACGACCGTCTGGCGGGCCTCCTCGGCCAGGGCGTCGACGAAGTCGTTGTAGACGCCCGCCCCGGCGAGCACCCGCGTCGCGGCCGTGCAGTCCTGGCCCGCGTTGAAGTAGCCGGCGATGGCGATCGCCTCGACCGCCGCCTCGACGTCGACGTCGTCGAAGACGACCACGGGGGCCTTGCCGCCGAGCTCGAGGTGGACGCGCTTGAGCCCCTTGGCGGCCGAGGAGGCGACCTCGCCGCCGGCGCGCACCGACCCGGTGATCGAGACCATGGCGGGCGTCGGGTGCTCGACGAGCGACCGACCCGTGTCGCGGTCGCCGCAGATCACGTTGAAGACCCCCGCGGGCAGCACCTCGGCCATGAGCTGGGCCATGAACAGCGTCGAGGCGGGTGTGGTGTCGCTGGGCTTGAGGACCATGGTGTTGCCGGCGGCGAGAGCGGGCGCCCACTTCCAGGTCGCCATCATCATCGGATAGTTCCACGGAGTCACCGCGCCACACACCCCGACGGGCTCGCGCCGGACGTAGCTGGTCATGCCCTCCATGTACTCGGTCGCGCCGCGTCCCTCGAGGAGGCGCGCGGCGCCGGCGAAGAAGCGGATCTGGTCGACCATCGGCGGAATCTCCTCCGCCAGGGTGACGGCCACGAT
Organism: Actinomycetes bacterium; assembly: GCA_021831125.1. Taxonomy (GTDB): domain Bacteria; phylum Actinomycetota; class Acidimicrobiia; order Acidimicrobiales; family RAAP-2; genus RAAP-2. Next base: position 13,956 of record JAKBNI010000043.1, read on the forward strand.
CTTGCCGGTGTTCTCGGCCTCGATCGCGACGATCTCGTCCTTGCGCGCCTCGATGAGGTCGGCGATCTGCAAGAGCATGAGCGAGCGCTGGGACGGCGTCGTGCGCTTCCACGACGCGAACGCGCCGGCCGCGGCCGAGAAGGCCCGGTCCACGTCCTTCTCGTCGGACACCGGCATCTCGGCGAAGGGCTGCCCGGTGACCGGGCTGATCAACTCGACGTAGCGGCCGCTGGAGGGCGCCACCGACTCGCCACCGATGAAGTTCTCCAGACGACGCATGCTGTCTCCTTGGCTCGCGCCGCCCCCTCGCGGCGTCACCCGTCACTCTGCCAGATGGTTCCGGACCGGCGCAAACCGAGATTGTGAAAACAGTCGCATTATCGAAACTTCACGACGGTATCCGTCGCGTGGGCCTGCTATGCTCGCAATATCCGTTGCGTGGTGGCCTCGTCACCGCGCGGGGGTAAGTCCAATGCCAGCAGCCAAAGCACCGCGAAAGGGCCGCTCGGGCGTCGAACGCCCGGCCCCAGACCCCGCCAGCGGGGGCCCGGCGGCGCTCGACCACCTCGACCGCAGGATCATCACGCTCCTGCAAGAGGACGGCCGTCGCGCCTACGGGGCCATCGCCGCCGAGGTCGGCCTCTCCGAGGCCGCGGTGCGTCGACGCGTGCAGCGGCTCCGCGACACCGGGGTCATGCAGATCGTCGCGATCACCGACCCGCTCCAGCTCGGCTATGGCCGAGAGGCGCTGGTGGGTATTCGCGTCCACGGTGACGTGCGGCTGGTGGCGGACAAGGTGGCGGCGATCGAGGAGGCCAACTACGTCGTGATGACGGCCGGCAGCTTCGACATCATCGCCGAGGTGATCGCCGGGGACGACAACGCCCTGGTGCACCTCCTCAACGACTCGATCCGCTCGATTCCGGGCGTGACCGAGGTCGAGACCTTCGTGTACCTGAAACTAGCCAAGCAGACCTACGCCTGGGGGACCAAGTGACATTGAACGACACCATCACCGACGGGATC
>JAKBNI010000044.1 GCA_021831125.1 Actinomycetes bacterium
CTCCCGGTCGTGAGCGGACCCCTCGACGCGAGCCTCTCGCCGACGACCCGCCAGAGGCTCACCCGCCGGGGCCTCGCCCTCGAGTACACGACGCTCGCCTGGAACGTGGTGGGGGTCGTCGTGCTCGCCGTCGCGGCGCTCTCGGCCCGGTCGGTCGCGATTGCGGGGTTCGGCCTCGACAGCCTGATCGAGATCGGCGCCTCGACGGTCGTCGTCTGGGAGCTCACCGGCGCCGACGAGGGCCGTCGGCACCGGGCGCTACGGCTCATCGCCGTCGCCTTCGCCCTCCTCGCCCTCTACCTCCTCCTCCAGGGCGTCGCCGTCCTCGCGACGGGCCACCACGCCGGCCACAGTCCCTTGGGGATCGCCTGGACGGCCGTCACCGCTCTCGCGATGTTCCTCCTCGCGGCCGGCAAGGCCCGGACCGGCCGGGCGCTCGGAAACCCGGTCCTTCTCACCGAGGGGCGCGTGACCCTCGTCGACGGGATCCTCGCGACCTCGGTCCTCGTCGGGCTCGTCCTCAACGCCGCCCTCGGATGGTGGTGGGCCGACCCGGCGGCCGGCTTCGTGCTCGTCTACTACGCGACGCGCGAGTGCGTCGAGATACTGCGCCACGGTGACGCGTGAGTGCCGTCACCATCTACGGGGTGTGCGCCGTGACCTTCATGATGGTGATGTACGCGCTCGAGCGGCGCGGTCCGACCTTCGTCCTGGCCTTCGCCCTGGGGTGTGTGCTCTCGTCGATCTACGGCTTCCTCTCGGGGGCGTGGCCCTTCGGGGTCGTCGAGCTCGTCTGGTCGGGCGTGGCCCTTCGGCGCTTCGCCTCGGCGGGTCGCCCCTGAGGGTCGCGTCCTAGGCGAGGCCCAACTCCACCTCGTCGCCGTGGCTCACGGTCGGGTCCGAGTAGTAGTCGGCCTTGCCCGTGCGCGACGAGACGACCGAGAGGACGAGTCCGAGGGCCGCGAAGCCGAAGCCGAAGGTCATCTGCACCCCGTTGAGGGCGTTGGTCGCGAGCTCGTAGATGATCACGAAGGCCATGAAGGCGGCACCCAGGGCCGGTAGCACGCCACCCAGCACGAAGTTCGAGGCGCTCGAGGTGATCGAGCGCCGGTAGCACCAGATGGCGGTGACCGCGGTGAGCAGGTAGAACATCGCGGCCATCAGCCCGAGCGTGCTCACGACGTCCGAGAGGGCCGTCCCGACCGAGCCGACCAGGGTCGAGCCCCACAAGAACACCACGTTCAACAGACCGAGCAGGACCGTCGCGTTCATCGGCGTGCGGTACTTCGCGGACACCTGGCTGAACCACGTCGGGAAGACCCGGTCCCGGCCCATGGCGAACGAGATCCGCGCCGCCGAGACGATCGCCGCCTGGAGCGAGGCGAGGGTCCCACCGAGCACGACGAGGATCATGACGTCCTTCCAGAATCCGCCGCCGATCTTCGAGCCGATGAAGGCCAGGACGTTGCCGGCGTGGGCCTGCATCGCGCCGTTGGGGGCGACGCCCTGGAGGGCGACGACGCCGACCTCGTAGACGACGAAGAGCAGCACGACGCTCATCAGGGCCGCCGCGCCGGCGCGGCGGCCCTTCACCTCCTCGCCCACGTAGGCGGCGGTGTCCCAGCCCGAGAAGAGGAAGATCGCGATCAGCATCCCCCCGATTAGGGCGTGGAACCCGCCGGCCCCCGACAGCGAGAGCCACGAGGACGAGAACTTGACCACGTGGTGCAGGTGCCCGGAGTAGATCAGCCAGATCGCGGCCACCGAGAAGGCTGCGAGCACGGCGTACTCGAACGCCGCCCACGCCCACTGGAAGCGGGCGGAGAACTTGATGCCGACCGCCGCGACCACCAGGACGACGATGTTCAGCACCGAGCCGATTAGGGCCACGTCGTACTTGTTGTTCGCCGCGGCGTTGGAGAAGAACGAGAGGGTGTAGGACCCGAGGATCGGGGTGAGGCTGACCGTGCCGATCGTGTAGTACATCAGCATGATCCAACCCGCGAAGAACCCCGCGTGGGGGTTGAGCGCCCGGCCCACCCACGAGTAGGTCGCGCCCGCCGAGGGCTGCCACGCGTTGAGGCGCTGGTAGCCGATCGCGATCCCGATCATCGGGACGAAGCAGATGAGGATCGGTAGGAATCCCGCGTAGTTCACGGCGATGAGCAGGGCGGCGAGGCTCGCCGCGATGCTCTGGGTGGGACCCGAGCTCGCCATCGCGAGGACGATGGTGTCGCCGAGTCCGAGCGCGTCCGATTTGAGCGTGTGCGCTGGTGCCGACTGGGAACCTGGACTGACCGCCTCGGGCATTGTGACCCCCCCGGATCTGACGGCACGGCGTGCCGTCCTCAGGTCATTATGTCATCATATTGACATGGCGCAAGCCCCCTCGGCCCGTCAGGTCCCGCTCGAGGGGTAAGAGACCGCCCGCCGGGACGCCCCGATGAGGCCCCCGGGTCACGGGTGCTCGGCCCGAGCCCCGCGCGGTGGCTCAGAGGACCGGCTCGTCGACGTCGCGGCGCACGAGGTCCTCGTAGGTCTCGCGGCGCTGGACGACCCGGGCGTGACCCTCGCGCACGAGGACGATCGGCGGGCGCAGGGCCCCGTTGTAGTTGTTCGCCATCGTGAGGCAGTACGCCCCGGTGACGGGCACGGCGACGAGGTCGCCGACCCGTGGGTCGCGCAGGCCGACCGAGGCGATGAGCTCGTCGCCCGACTCGCAGTGGCGCCCGACGAGGGTGACCGGCTCGCCCCGGCCGACCCGGTTGGCGAGGGTCGCGTCGAAGGCCTGGCCGTAGAGGGAGACCTCGAGGTTGTCCCCCATCCCGCCGTCGACCGCGACGAGGGGGCGGCGGGCGCCCTCTTTCACCGTGACGACCGAGTAGAGCGTGCAGGCCGCCTCGGCGACGATGGACCGGCCGGGCTCGATGAGGAGCCGCGCGCCCGCGGGCAGCGCCGCCCGGGCGGCCACGGTCAGGGCGTCGAGGTACGCCTCGACGCCCGGGACGACGGTGTCGAGGGTGTAGCGCGCGCCGAGTCCCCCGCCGAGGTCGTAGGTCGAGAACTCGCCCAGCTGACCGACCGCCTCGACGGCCCGGGTGAAGGGCTCGGTCTCACAGATCTGCGAGCCCACGTGGACGTGGAGGCCCTCGAGGACGAGCGTGCGGCTCGCGCGAAGCTCGGCGATGACCCCTTCGGCCGCCTCGAGGGAGAGGCCGAACTTCGAGCCCTCCCCTCCGGTCGCCATGGCCTCGTGGGTCGCGGCGGCGACGTCGGGGCGCACCCGCACGAGCACCCGCTGGCCCCGCGGGGCCCGCGCCTCGAGCCGGGCCAGGTCGTCGCGGTTGTCGATGACGACGAGCCCCACCCCCGCCTCCAGGGCGAGGTCGAGCTCGGCGTCGGTCTTCGCGTTGCCGTGGACCACGATCGCGGCGGGGTCCACCCCGGCGCGCAGCGCCATCACGAGCTCTCCCCCGCCGGCGACGTCGACGCCGAGGCCCTCCTCGGCGAGGGTCCGGTAGATAGCGGTCACCGGCAGCGACTTAGAGGCCCAGACGACCCCCGAGTCGGCCCAGCGCGCGGCGAGCCCCTCGCGGTAGCGGCGGGCCCGCTCTCGCAGCGCCGCCTCGTCCATGACGAGCGCCGGCGTGCCGACGGCCCGGGCTATCGCGCTCGCCCGGCACCCCCCGAGGACGAGCTCGTCGCCCTCGAGGGTCGTGCCCGGGGCGAAGAGCTCCAGGGGGAAGGGCTCGTGGTCGTTCGTCACGCTCGTCTCCTCAGGCGACCCGGCCGCGGGCGGCGATCGCCCACTCCCCCTCGACGCGACCCTCGCGCACCAGGGTCATCGAGTCGAAGAGGTTAACGACCGGACAGACGTGGGCCGGGATGACGAGCACCTTGTCGCCGATCGCGAGGGTGCGACCGCGCTCGGGGTCGAGCCGGCCGACCCCGTGCTCCTCGTTCAAGAACTCGAAGGCGAGGTCGTCGCGCCCGGCCACCCGTAGCCACCCGGGTCGGTCGTCGTGGTCGCTCGATAGGCACTTGGTGCCGGCGTCGATGACGAAGCGGTCCTCGCTCGGCCGGCTGACGACCGTCGCCAGCACGAAGGCCGCGCACGTCGCCTCGGTGGCGGCGCCGAGCTCGATCATGGTCGTGTCGTTGAAGACGTAGGTGCCCGGGCGCGCCTCGGTCACCCCGGCGGCACCGAGCTCGGCGTGCGCCGTCGGGGTCGAGCCGACACTTATCTCGGAGAGCTCCACCCCACGCTGCGCACAGAGCTCTCTCGTCGCGCGCAGCCCCGCGACCTCGTCCTCGACGAGGGCCCCGAGCTCGTCGGGCCCGACGCCGTAGGCGTGGCCCGCGTGGGTCATGAGCCCGAGCACCCGGATCCCGGGCACCGCGGCGACGCGCTCGACGAGCTCGGCCGTCGCCTCACCCGTCGGGCGCCCGAGGCGGTGCAGGCCCGTGTCGACCTCGACGTAGACCTCGACCGGCTCACGGGTCGCCACGCCCAGCTCGCCGAGGCCCCGGGCCACCTCGACCGAGTCGAGGCTCACGACGACCCGGGCCGACTCGCGCAGCCGGGCCAGGCGCTCGAGCTTCGCCGCTCCGAGGAGGGGATAGGCGACCAGGATGTCGGTGACGCCCGCGGCGGCCATGACCTCGGCCTCGCCGAGCTTCGCGACGGTGATCCCCGCGGCGCCGGCCTCGAGCTGAAGGCGCGCGATCTCGGGGGTCTTGTGGGTCTTGGTGTGCGGGCGCAGGCGCACCCCGGCGGCGCGGGCGTGCGCGGCCATCGCCTCTAGGTTCACCTCGAGCCGGTCGAGGTCGACGACGAGGGCCGGGGTGTCGAGGTCGAACAGGTTCACGCGTCTCCTCATCGAAGTCTCGCCGAGGTGCGGCGGACCCTGTGTTGACAGGGGTGGAGGGTAAAGATACTATCCTTATATTGTCTTGAAGATTCCGTGTGGGGACCGCGTCCTTAGCGTGAATCGCTAGGTCAGGGGGGCGGACATGTCCGAGGGGAACGACCGGAACGCAGAGGGCCTGCTCAGCCGCCGGAGGGTCCTCGCCCTCAGCGCGGCGACCGCGGGCGCGATCGGGGCCGCCGGGGCGCTGCCCGGCGCGGCCGGGGCGGCCGCCACCAAGGACACCCTGCGGGTGGGGTGGAACTCGCCGCCCGACGTCATGAACCCCTTCACCTTCGCCACGACCGCCTCGAACGAGATCCTCTGGCTGATCTACGACACCCTGCTCGAGTACGACCTCAACCTCCAGCCCGAGCCCTCCCTCGCCCTGAAGAAGTCGATGAACGCGGCCGGGACGGTCTTCACCTACACCCTGCGCCCGGGCGTCACCTGGCACGACGGCAAGCCCTTCACCGCCGAGGACGTCAAGTACACCTTCGACATCATGGCCAAGCACAACCTGGGCCAGGCCGCCTGGGCCCTCGTCGACCTCGTCTCGACGACGGTCGTCAACCCCCACCAGGTGGTGATGACGTACCGCAAGCCCCAGGCCTTCGACCCCGCGATGGTCGTGCCCATCGTGCCCCAGCACGTCTGGGGCCCCATGAGCCCCTCGAAGATCCTCACCTTCACCAACAAGAAGCCGATCGGCACGGGGCCCTTCCGCTTCACCAAGTGGGTCTCGGGCCAGTACGTCCAGGTGGACCGCAACGCCACCTGGTGGGGCAAGGCTCCGGCCGTGAAGACGGTCATCTGGAACCAGTACGAGAACAGCGACGTCATGGTCCAGAGCCTCAAGTCCGGCCAGCTCGACATCCTGACCGAGGTCCCGCCGGTCCTCTTCAACGGGTTGACCGGAGCCCCGAAGGTGAAGCCGGTCGAGATGGAGTCCTTCTCCTTCCACCACATCGGGATCAACGTCTCGAAGAACCCCAAGTCCGGCGGCAACCCCCTGCTGAAGGACCAGGTCGTGCGCCAGGCGCTCGGGCTCTCGATCGACCGGGCCCAGCTCGTCGCGCTCGCCCTCGCCGGACGGGGCAAGCCCGGCAGCGTCCAGCTGCCCCCGAGCTTCGGGGTCTGGCAGGCGAAGATCCCCCAGAACCAGCAGTACAACAACAACCCCGAGAAGGCGAAGAAGATGCTCGACGCCGCGGGCTACAAGATGGGCCCCAACGGCGTGCGCCAGAACAAGAAGGGCGACCCGCTGAGCTTTAGGCTCATCGCCATCGCCACCACGACCGAGGACGTGCTGGCGGGCCAGATCTTCGTGAAGGCCGCCCAGGCGGTCGGGATCAAGCTGACCTTCAACACCCTGGACGCGAACACGCTCAACAACGTCGTCTACAACGCGAAGGCCCCCAACTGGGACATCTTCATCTGGGGCTGGGACTCGGCCACCCCCGACCCGAACTACCTGCTGAGCGTGGACCTCTCCAACCAGATCGGCAACAACAACGACGTCTACTACGCCAACCCGGCCTACGACCGGCTCTACAACGAGCAGGCCACCCAGCCCAACCCGGCCAAGCGGATTCCCCTCGTCCACGCGACCCAGAAGCTCTTCTACGATGACTGCGCGTACCTCATCATGTGGTACCAGAGCAAGCTGCAGGCGTACCGCACCGACACCTGGAAGGGCTGGACGCCGACGCGAGGTGGCATGGTCTACAACTTCACCCGAGACAACTACCTGAAGATCACGCCGGCCTAGGCCGGCCGACGCCACCATGACCGCTCGGTACCTGGGCCGCAAGGTCGCGACCCTCGCGCTGACCCTCTACGTCACGGTCTCGTTCAACTTCCTGCTCTTCCACGTCCTGCCGGGCAACCCGGTGCAGATGCTGGCGCGCTCGGGCCACTTCAGCCCGGCCGCCCGGGCCGAGCTGATCCACCTCTTCGGGCTCGACCACCCCCTCTTCGTCCAGTACCTCATCTACCTGCGCAACATGCTCCACGGGAACCTCGGCTTCTCCTACGTCTACCGCGAGCCGGTCACCACGGTCATGGGCGGGGCGATCGGCAACACCCTGGTGCTCGTGGGCACCGCGACCCTCGTCACCATCGTCGTGGGCGTCGTCTTCGGGGTGATCGCCGCCTCGCGGGCCCACTCGCTCACCGACGCCTCGATCACCGTGGGCAGCCTCGGCCTCTGGTCGATGCCGGACTTCTTCACCGGGATGATCCTCATCTTCCTCTTCGGGGTGTGGACCCACGCCCTGCCCGTCTCGGGGATCGTCACCTCCGGGGTGACCGAGGGCCTCTGGACCCACACCCTCGACGTCGGGCGCCACCTGATCCTGCCGGCCCTCACCCTCGTGCTCGTGAACGCGGCCGAGTTCTCCCTCATCACCCGCAACACCCTCGTCGACGTGCTGGTCGAGGACTACGTCGTCACCGCGCGCGCGAAGGGCCTCTCGCGCCGGCGCGTCGTCTGGGGACACGCGCTCAGGAACGCCATGCTGCCGGTGATGACCGCCGCCGGGCTCTACGTGGGCATGATCCTCGGCGGGGCCATCCAGGTCGAGACGGTCTTCTCCTGGCCGGGGATGGGGCTGCTCATCTACAACTCGGTCGAACAGCGCGACTACCCGGTCTTAGAGGGCTGTTTCTTCCTCTTCGCCATCGCGGTCATCGCGACGAACTTCATCAGCGACCTGCTCTACCACCTCCTCGACGCCCGGGTGCGGCGCACGTGAGCGACGACGCCCTCGCCGGCGCCCCGGGCGCACCCCTGGCGCTCGGGGCGACCCGCGCGCGCGCCGGGGTGTGGCGCCGGCTCTGGCGCGACCCGATGGGCCGCGCGGGGGTCTACCTGCTCGCCGTCGTGCTGCTCGTGGTGCTGGTGGGCCCGCTCGTCTTCCCCTTCAACGCCCAGGACTTCGGCACCTCGGCGTCCTCGATCCTCCAGCCACCCTCGGCCGCCCACTGGATGGGCACCACCGAGCTCGGCCAGGACGTCTTCCGCGAGTTCCTCGCCGGCGGGCGGATCTCGCTCTACGTGGGGCTCTCGGCCACCCTGATCGCCATGGTGCTCGGCGCGGGGCTCGGGCTCGTCTCGGGCTACTACGCCGGCTGGCGCGACACGGTCCTCATGCGCATCACCGACTTCTTCCTGGTGCTGCCGACGCTGCCGCTCATCATCGTGCTCGCCGCCCTCTTCGGCCAGAGCGTGCTCGTCACGAGCCTCGTCATCGGGCTCACCAGCTGGCCCCAGACCGCGCGGATCATCCGCTCCCAGGTGCTCTCCTTGCGCGAGCGGCCCCTCGTCCAGCGGGTCCGCTCCCTCGGGGCGGGGGACCTGCGCATCATGCGCGTCCACATCCTGCCCAACGTGGCCCCCCTCATCTTCGCGAACCTCGCCCTCGTGCTCTCGGGCGCCATCCTCGCCCAGGCGGCCCTCGCGTTCCTCGGCCTGGGCGACCCGGTGCAGGTCTCGTGGGGCACGACCCTGCACAACGCCTTCAACTCCGGTGCCATGAGCTCGGGCGCCTGGTGGTACGTCCTCACCCCGGGCGTGGGGATCGTGGCGATGGTCCTGGCGTTCTCGCTCATCGGCCACAGCCTGGACCGGGTCCTCAACCCCCTGCACGGAGGCCGCTCGTGAGCCTGCTCGAGATCACCGACCTCTCGGTCGAGTACCGCGTCGGCGCGTCGGTCGTGCGCGCCGTCGACACCGTGAGCCTCACGCTCGCCCCGGGCGGGGCGCTCGGGATCGTCGGGGAGTCGGGGTGCGGCAAGACCTCGCTCGGCCTCGCCGTCCCCGCCCTCCTGCCGGCGAACGCCCGGGTCGCCTCGGGCACGGTCGCCCTCGAGGGCCGCACGCTCACCGGCCTCGCCGAGCGAGAGCTCAACGCGCTGCGCTGGACCTCGGTCGCCCTCGTCTTCCAGGGCGCGATGAACGCCCTCAACCCCGTCCAGCGCGTCGACAAGCAGATCCGCGAGGCCATCACCACCCACGAGCCCGCGACGTCGCGCGCCGAGGCCGACCGGCGCGTCCTCGAGCTGCTCGAGGTGGTGGGCATCGCCCCGGGCCGCGCGCGCAGCTACCCCCACGAGTTCTCCGGGGGCATGCGCCAGCGCGCGATGATCGCCATGGCCCTGGCGTGCCGGCCGGCCCTCCTCATCGCCGACGAGCCGACGACGGCCCTCGACGTGATCAGCCAGGCCCAGATCCTGGCCCTGCTCGCCTCGCTGCGCACGCGCGCCAACCTCAGCCTGATGATGATCTCCCACGACCTCTCGGCCATCAAGCGGGTCTGTGACACGATCGCCGTGATGTACGCCGGCCAGGTCGTCGAGTACGGCGCGACCGAGGACGTGCTCGGACGCCGCGGCCGCCCGGCCGCGGCCGCCCACCCCTACACGAGGGCCCTCCTGCGCACCCACCCCGACCTCACCGGCGAGCGGGCCCTCGCCGAAGGGCTCGGGGGCCACCCGCCCGACCTCTCCCGGCCCATCGCGGGCTGTCGCTTCGCCGATCGCTGCCCCTCGGCGATGGACGTCTGTCGGGTGCAGGCTCCCCCCACGACCGAGGTCGCCCCGGGCCACCTCGCCGCCTGCCACCTGCTCGAGGTCCGCCGGTGAGCGCGGACGCGCGGCCCGTGGGGCCGGCCGCGACGCGCGAGCCGGTCCTGTCGGTGCGCGACCTCGTCGTGCACTTCGCCGGTCGGCGAAAGACGACGGTGCGCGCCGTCGACGGGGTCTCCTTCGACATCGCCCCGGCCGAGATCCTGGCCCTGGTGGGCGAGTCGGGCTGTGGCAAGTCGACGATCGCGCTCTCGGTGATGCGCCTCATCGAGCCGACCTCGGGGACCATCCTCGCGGGCGGCGAGGACCTCGCGCGCCTGAGGGGCCGGCGGCTGCGCCGGGCCCGCGAGCGCGTCCAGATGATCTTCCAGGACCCCTTCGGGTCGCTGAACGCCCGGCGCAGCGTCTACGACACCGTCGTCGAGCCCCTCGTCATCCACGGCATCGCGAGCTCGAAGGAGGAGCGGCGCCAGCGGGTGAACGAGGCGCTCGAGCTCGCCCACCTCACCCCACCCGAGCGGCTCGCCCAGAGCTACCCCCACGAGCTCTCGGGCGGCCAGCGCCAGCGGGTCGCCATCGCCTCGGCGATGGTGCTGCGCCCGCCGCTCGTCGTCGCCGACGAGCCGGTCTCGATGCTCGACGTCTCGGCGCGCGCGGGGATCCTGCGGCTCATGATGGACCTGCGCGACCGGCTCGGGACGAGCTACCTCTTCATCACCCACGACCTCGCGACGGCCTGGGTGGTGGCCGACCGGATCGCCGTGCTCTACCTCGGGCGCGTCGTGGAGATCGGCCGCTCGACCGACGTCGTCGCGGCCCCGGCCCACCCCTACACCCGGGCCCTGCTCGAGGTCTCGGCCGACGAGGAGCGGCTCTCGACCGACGAGCCCGTCGCCGTGCTGCCCGGGGAGGCCCCCTCGGCCGCGCGGGTCCCCCCGGGGTGCCGGTTCCACCCGCGCTGCCCGCGCTACGTCGCCCTCGGCGAGCCCGAGGCCTGCCGGGTCGCCGACCCCACCCTCGGGCCAGCCCCCACCGCCGGCGAGGGCCACCAGGTCGCCTGCCACTTCCCCCTAGGAGAGAACCCGTGAGCGCCCACGTCCCCGTCGTCACCGAGGCCGAAGTCGAGGAGCTCATCAGCGACCTCGTGCGCCTCGACTCGGTCACCCCCTGGCTCGTCGAGGGGGGCGCCGGCGAGGCCGCCGTCGCCGACTACCTCGCGCGCTGGGTCGCCGACCTCGACCTCGAGGTCGAGCTCGACGAGATCGAGCCCGGGCGGGTCAACTTCCTCGCCACCCTGCGCGGCACCGGCGGGGGGCCCTCGCTCTGCCTCAACGCCCACGCCGACACCGTCGGCTACGCCGGATGGCCCGAGGCGGCCCTCACCCCGCGCCGCGAGGGCGATCGCCTCTACGGGCTCGGGGCGAGCGACGACAAGGGATGCTGCGCCGTCGCGCTGCTGGCCCTGCGCCACTTCGCGACGAGGGGCCCGCGCCTCGCGGGCGACCTCACGGTCGCCTGCGTCGCCGACGAGGAGGGGGTCTCGATCGGCACCGAGCGGCTCGTCGCGACGAGGACCTTCGACCTGGCGATCGTGCTCGAGGCCGACGCGCTCGACCGGGTCGTTGTCGAGCACCAGGGGTTCGGCTGGATCGACGTGGTGGTGAACGGCCGGGCCGCCCACGGCTCGGCCCCCGAGGCCGGCGTCGACGCCATCGTCGGGCTCGCCGAGGTCGTGACCCGCCTCGGGGCCTGGGGCCGGGCCCAGCGCGCCCTCGCCCCCACCCCGCGCAACGGCGCCACCGTCTTTCACACCGGCACCGTGCGCGGGGGCACCGACTACGCCACCTACCCCAGCCAGGCGGTCCTCGGCATCGAGATCGGCACCCAGCCCGGCGAGCGCCTGGCCGACCGGGTCGCCGAGATCGAGGCCGTCATCGACGAGGTCGCGACGCTCATGCCCGGGCTCAGCGGCGAGGTGCGCGTGCGCCTGGAGCGCGAGCCCTTCCGCGCCGCGGGCCACGAGGCGCTGCTCACGAGCCTGCAGGCGGCCGCGCGGCGCACCCTCGGGGCCGAGCTCGACGAGGTCGGGCTCAACGCCTGGACCGACGCGGCCCTCATGCAGTCGGCCGGGATCCCGACGCTCCTGCTCGGCCCGCTCGGGGGCAACCTCCACAGCCCCGAGGAGTGGGTGTCGCTGCCCGAGGCGAGGGCCGCGGTCGACCTCGTCGTCGAGACGATCGCCGAGGTCCTCGGGTGAGCCCGCTCGCCCGCGGGGCCGCCCGGGCCGCGCTGGCGCGCGTGGCGCCGCTCGGTGAGGCCTCGACCCGCCACTTCCCCCTCGCCGGCGGCGTGCTCGCGGTGGCCGACCGGGACGGCCTCGTCGAGGCGCTCCCCTTCGGCCACGACGACCCCGCGCGCGCCGTCGCGATGTCCGCCGCGAGGCTCTTCGAGATCGGCTCGATCTCCAAGCTCTTCACCTCGCTCGTGGTCGACCGGCTCGTCGAGTCGGGCGAGCTCGCCCACGAGGACGCCGTCGGCGACCTCCTCCCCTGGGCCGGCCTCTCGCCCTCGATGGCCCGCGCGCGCGTCGTCGAGCTCTTGACCCACACGGCCGGGCTGCCCCTGGGCAGCGACGGCCTGGCCGACGACGCCGGCGAGCTCTGGGCCTCGCGCGAGACGGTCGCGGCCGACGTCGACCCGCCGCGCTTCCACTACTCGAACCTGGGCTACCTCGTCCTCGGTGAGGTGGCGCGCGCGCTCACCGGGCGCCGCCTGCCCGAGCTCGTGGCCGACTGGCTGCTCGGCCCGCTCGGGATGGGCGGCGCCGTCGCCGAGATCGCCTGGGCCGACCGGTCGGCCCTCGCGACGGGCCACTGGCCGGCCCGCCCCGACCGGCCCTGGGTGCCGGGCGACGCAATCGCCCCGGCGACCTACTTCGAGACCGACTCGGCGGCCGGCAACGTCGCCGCCAGCGCCGCCGACATGGCCGCCCTCGTCGCGGCCCTGGTGCGCGCCGCCGCGGGCGAGACGGGCGGGGCGATCTCGCCGTCGACCTTCGCCCGGGTGACGACGACCCTCGCGCCCACCGGCGAGGCGACCCACACGCCCGCGGGCACGCTCCCGGTCGAGGAGAGCCGCTACGGCCTCGGGCTCAACGTCGAGCGCGTCGCGGGACACCTCTGTGTGACCCACGGCGGGGGGATGGTCGGCCACTCGACGTTCCTGCTCGTCGACTGCACCCTCGGGGTCGGGGTCGTGGCGCTCACGACCGCGAACGGCGACACGCTGGCGAGCCACCTCCTCGCGCGCGCCGCCCACGCCCAGCTCGTCGCCGAGGCGACCGGGACCGCGATCGCCCTGCCCGACCTCGACCCGGCGCCCCGCGGGGGGTTCGCGGGCGCGGGCGCGTTCCTCGACGACGCCGGCGAGACCCTCGACCTCGTCGCGGGGCCCGAGGGCGCGCGCGTCGCCTACCGAGGGCGCGAGGGGGCGCTCTTCGCCACCCCGACCGGCCGGTTCGTGACCGACCACCCCGACCTGCGCGCCTTCCACCTCGACCGAGGCGACGACGGCTGGACCCACGGGCCGAGCACCTTCACGCGCCCCGGCGCCCCCCGACCCGCCACCGGGACGACCCCGGCGCTCGTCGGCCACTACCGGAGCTACTCGCCCTGGTACCCCGAGTTCCGGGTCGTCGCCCGGGCGGGACGCCTCTTCCTCAACGCCCCCGGCGGGGTCGAGGCGCCCGACGAGGAGCTGCCCCTCGTCGAGGTCGCCCCGGGCACGTACCGGGTCGGCGAGGACCCGTGGCTGCCCGAGCGGCTCGTCGCGGGCCCGGTGCGCGGCGGCGAGGTCGTCGCGCTCGTGCGCGACGGGCTGCGCTACAGCCGCGTCTTCAGCGCGTAGTGGCGTAGCGTTGGCGTAGGCCACGAGCGACGGGGGGCGGGGATCACTCTCTACGAGAAGACGATCGACTTCGTGCGCCGGTTCATCGCCGACAACAAGCTCGGCCCGGGCGACCGGCTGCCCTCGGAGAACGAGATCGCGACCATGGCCGGCGTGAGCCTGATGACGGTGCGCCGGGCGATGTCCGAGCTCGTGGCGGCCGGCACGCTGAGTCGGGTCCAGGGCCGGGGCACCTTCGTGCGCTCGACCCGGGTGCGCACCGAGTCGACCATCCTGGGCGGGCTCGGCCAGACCCTGGCCCTCCAGGGGGTGGCCCTCGCGACCGAGCTGGTCTCGCTCAGCGAGGAGCCGGCCGACGCCGAGGCCGCCAAGGACCTCGCGATCCCCGTGGGCACCTCGGTCTGGCGCCTCGTGCGGCGCCGGCGCTTCGACGACGTGCCGGCGGTGCGCGAGGTGGCCGTCATCCCCCGGATCCTCGCCCCCGACCTCGACCAGGTCTTCTCGGCCGCCTCCGACTCGCTCTACGAGGTCCTCTCGCGCCACTACGGGCTCACCGAGACCCAGGAGGAGCAGACCCTCGTCGCGCGCCCGGCCACCCCCGAGGAGGCGGCCGACCTGGCCCTCTCGCCCGACGCCTACGTCGTGGAGGTGACCGGCACCTCGCTCTCCTCGAGCGGCGCCGCCTTCGACCGCTTCGAGATGGTCTTCGTGCCCCACCTCTTCGCCTTCCGCCTGCGCACCACGCCCACGGCCGACCCGGTCGACGTGCGCGTCGCGCCCTAGGCGAGGAGGCTCGCCTCCACCACGATCGTGAGGTCGCGGTGGGCGAGCAGGTGGGTCGCGGGCAGCGCGGGGTCGACCCCGCGCTCGTCGAGGAGACGGCGGGCGACCCCGGCCTTGCCCTCGCCGGCGACGAGCATCAACACGGCGCGCGCGCGCGCGAGGTCGTAGAGCCCCATGGTGACGGCCCGGCGGGGGCGACCCTCGGGGGCGACCCCGGGGAAGTTCGCCTCGAGGGTGTCCTCGCTGAGCTCGACGACCCGGGTGCGCGCCTCGGCCGGCGAGCCGGGCTCGTTGAAGCCGACGTGGCCGTTGCGCCCGACGCCCACGACCGCGAGGTCGAGCCCGCCCGCCTCGTCGAGGGCCCGGTCGTAGGCGGCGAGGCGCGCGGGGTCGCCACTCGGGGCGAGCGCCTCGAATCGGGTCGCGCCGTTGAAGACGACCTCGCCGAGGTGCTCCTCGAGGTAGGCGCGGAAGCTGCCCACCGGGTAGGTCGGAAGGTCCAGGTACTCGTCGAGCATGAAGACCCTCGCCGCGTCGAGGGAGGCCTCGCCGCGCGCGTGGGCCGCGCGCAGCGCGCGGTAGAGGCCCCGGGGCGTCCCCCCGGTCGGCAGGGTGAGGGCGAGGCCGGCGCGCGCGCGCAGCGCCCCGGCGAGGGTGGCGAGGGCCGCCTCGGCGAAGGCCCCCTCGCCCC
>JAKBNI010000045.1 GCA_021831125.1 Actinomycetes bacterium
GTGCTGATGGTGATGAGCGCCCTCGCCCCGCGGCCCCTGCGCCCCGGCGCCTCGCTCGGCGTCGTGCTCGCCACCTGTGTCGCCGTCCTCGTCGAGGCGGCCGTCCAGTGGTCGTACGTGGCCGACCACGGGGCGACGACGACGGTGGCCCACGCCGTGGTGCTCGACGGCTTCGCCGTGGTGGGGACGGTCGCGATCGCGGCGGCCCTCGCCCTGAGCGCCCTCGTCGTCTACGACTGGGGCGCGCGGGCCCGCCTCGTCGGCGCCGAGGTGCCGGTGCTCGCGCTGGCCTCGAGCGCCGGGGCCCTGCTCATGGTCCAGGCGAACGACCTCATCGTCGTCTTCTTGGGCCTCGAGACGCTCTCGCTCGGGCTCTACGTGCTCGCCGGCTTCGACCGCCACCGCACCGGCTCGTCCGAGGCGGCCCTCAAGTACTTCCTGCTCGGGGGGTTCGCCTCGGCGATCTTCATCTACGGGGCGGCCCTCGTCTACGGCGCGACGGGCTCGACGAACCTCAGCTCGATCGCCTACTTCTTGGGCACGAACGTGGTGCTGCGCCCCGGGCTGCTCTACGCCGGGGGGGCGCTGCTGCTCGTGGGCTTCTCCTTCAAGGTGGCGGCCGTGCCGTTCCACCAGTGGTCGCCCGACGTCTACCAGGGCTCGCCCACGCCGGTCACCGGCATGATGGCCTCGATCGTGAAGGTCGGGGCCTTCCTCGCCCTGGTGCGCGTGCTCGTCTCGGCCCTGGGCACCCAGCTCGACACGTGGCGGCCGATCCTCTACGCCCTGGTGATCGCCACCTGCGTGGTGGGCGCCGTCCTCGGCCTCGCCCAGCGCGACGTGAAGCGCCTGCTCGCCTACTCCTCGATCAACCAGGCCGGCTTCATGCTGCTCGGCGTGTGGACGGGCAGCGCCTCGGGCGCGGCCGGGACGCTCTTCTACGTCCTCACCTACGCGCCGGTGGTGGTGGCGACCTTCGCCGTGGTGACCCTCGTCGGGGGGGTCGGTGACACCGGACACTCCATCGACGGCTACCGGGGCCTCGCCCGACGCCAGCCGTGGCTCGGCGGGGCGCTCGTCCTCCTCCTCTTGAGCCAGCTCGGGGCACCCCTCACCGTCGGCTTCTACGCGAAGTACTCGGTGCTCTCGGCGACCCTCGCCTCGGGCGGCGGGGCCCTGGCCCTGGTCGCCCTGCTCTCGGCGGCGATCGCCGCGGCCTTCTACCTGCGCTGGGTGATGGTGCTCGTGGCCGAGGACGCCGAGGAGGGGGCCGCGCGCGTGGCGGTGCCGCGCGCGACGGGCCTGGCGATCCTCGCCGGGGTCGCCGTGGCGCTGGTGTTCGGGGTGTGGCCGGGTCCGGTCGCCGCCTGGGCCCAGCACGCCACCCTGCTCTTCCTCCCGTGAGGGTCCTCGTCGCCACGTGCGCCGGGGAGCGGGTCGACCCCGACAGCCCGCTGCTGCTCGAGGCGCTGGCCGACGAGGGCCTCGACGCTCGCCTCGCGGTGTGGGACGACCCCGCCGAGGACTGGGACGACGCGCTCGTCGTCATCCGCTCGACCTGGGACTACACGGCCCGGCCCGCGGCGTTCCTCGCCTGGGCGGCCGCCGTGCCGCGCCTCCTCAACCCTTACCCGGTCGTCGCCTACTCCACGGACAAGCGCTACCTGCTCGACCTCGAGCGCCGCGGGGTGCCGGTCGTCGAGAGCCTCGTCGTCGAGGTCGGCGCGACGCCCGTGCTGCCCGAGGGCGACCTCGTCGTCAAGCCCGTCGTCGGGGCGGGCTCGATGGACGCCGCGCGCTACCGCGCCGCCGAGCGAGAGGCGGCCCACGCCCACGTGGCCCGGCTCCATCGGGCCGGTCGCGCCGCGCTCGTCCAGCCCTACGTCGCCTCGGTCGACGCCGAAGGGGAGACGGCCGTCGTGGTGATCGACGGCGAGGTCAGCCACCTCATGCGCAAGGGCGCCATGCTCAACACCGACGAGCTCGACCGCACCATGCTCTACCGCTTCGAGCAGATGTCCCTCGCCGCGCGCGACGCCGACCTCGAGCGACTGGCCCGGTCGGTCCTCGCCGGGGTCGCCGACCTCGCCGAGGAGAGCCTCCTCTACGCGCGCGTCGACCTCGTGCGCACGGCGACGGGGTGGGCCGTCTTGGAGCTCGAGCTCGTCGAGCCCTCCCTCTTCCTCGGCTTCCACCCCCCGGCGGCGCGCCGTCTCGCGGCCGCGGTGCGCGCCCGCCTCGAGCGCCCGGCGTGAGTCACGTGCGAGAGGCGAACGCCGCGACGACGTCGTTGGTGGGCACCGCCGCGAGCGACGCCGCGCTCGCGTGGCGGCTCGCGGCGAACTCGCGACAGAGGGCGTGCCCGAGGGCGTAGCCGAAGTACCGGGGGACGTCGGCTGCCCCGTGGAGCCACCGACCCCGGTCGACGTCGCGCGCGTCGAGGAGCGAGCGGGTCTCGTCGACGAACACCGGGGGCAGGTCCACCCCATCGAAGAGCGGCGCGCCGCCGAAGGACTCGGCTTCGACCAAGACGGCCAGACCCTCTCCGACGAGGACGTCCGCGAAGGTCGCCCCGAGCGAGGCGTCTCGACGGCGTCGAGTGTGGTGGAGCTCGTGGACGAGCGTGCGGGCCAGGCCCTCGGCGTTCGCCGGCATCGACGGATCGATGGCCACGAGGACGAGGCCTCGGTCGACGCTGTAGCCCCCCACGCCCCATTCGGGGATCACGTCGTTCTCGTCGCAGTAGACCGTGACGTCGACGTCCAGTGGTCCAAGGGCAGCCTCGGCCAGGTCGAGGGCGAGGCCCAGCCCCGTCTCGAGGGCGCCGCCCCACGTGTCGAGAACGATGGGGTCACCGGCGAAGGCGACCCTCGTCCCGCCGGGCACGACGACGCGGGTGGTTCGTCCCCGACTCACGAGACCGCCTCGGCGCCCGCGTCGCGAGCGGGCGCGGGCGGCCGGACCCGTCCGGCGTCGACCGCGTTGACCCGGCGCGAGATGAGGACGAGGGCCGTCGGCACCAGGCACACGAGGGTCATCACCACGTAGTAGGTCCGCACCCCGATCGCCCCGGCCAGGGCCCCGGCGACGACGAGGCCGACGGGCGAGAGGCCGAGCGAGACGAACCAGTCGACCGAGCTCGCCCGGCCCATCATCTCGGCGGGGACCTCCTCTTGGACCATCGACTCCCAGAAGACGTTGCCCACCACGATCGACGCCGAGACGATGAGGGGGAAGAGGGCGACCTCCCAGAAGTTCGTCGCGACCCCCATGATGAGCCCCGACAGCGTCCCGACCCCCCAGACGGCGAACATGGTGCGGATCCGCCGGCGGGGCATCCGCAGGTTCCCCGCGACGAGGCTCATCGCGGCGCCCGTGACCCCGCCCACCGTGAAGACGAGGCCGACCTCGACCTTGGGCGCGTGCAGGACGTGGCGCAAGAAGTAGGGGACCAGCACGCTCTGGGGCACGAGGACGAGCGCGTTGACGAAGGTCACCGCGAGCAGGCACGTCCAGAACCACGTCGTGCGCCGGACGTAGGCGAGGCCCTCTCTGATGTCGTGGAGCATCGAGGTGGCGGCGCCGCGCTCGGGCACGGGCACCGGGCGCATCGCGAGCAGGAACGCGGCGCTCACGGCGAAGGTCGCCGCGTCGATCGAGATCGCCCCAGCCGTCGAGTAGGCGGCGAGCAGGCCGCCGATCGCCGGGCCGATCATCGAGCCCATGAGGTTCGACGACAGGGGCCGGATCGAGTTCATCGCCGGCAGCAGCTCGGTGGGCACGATCTGGGGGGTGAGGGCCGCGTAGGCCGGCATGAACAGGGCGTCGAAGAGCCCGAAGACCAGGGCGAAGGCGATCAGCTCCCAGTAGTGCAGCGCGTGCGCCGCGATGACCGCGGCGAGCCCGGCCGTGAGGACGAAGCGCGACCCGTCCGAGACGAGCAGCAGCGTCCGTCGGCTGAAGCGGTCGACGACAGCCCCTCCCACGAGGAGGAACGCGACCGTCGGGGCCATGCGCGCCGCGGCGAACCACGCGAGCATGGCCGCGCTGTGGGTCGTGTCGAGCACGAGCAGGGTGAGCGCCACCAGGGCCACGCCGTCGCCGAGGTTCGAGACGGCCTGGCCGCTGAGCAGCAGCGTGGGCTCACGGTGCTGGAGAAGTCGGGCGACGGCGAGCCTTCGTTGCACCCGACGACCCTAGAGGCAGGCGGCGTGACGGGAGGGTTACGGCGCGGCTCCGACGAGGCCGCCGCCGGCGAGCCACCGGTACAGCGAGGTGACCGAGGCGGCGAGGGAGGCGAGCACCACCCGCTCGTCGGGGCGCGCCGTCGCCAGCGCGGCCGGCCACGCGCCGGCGCCGCCCACGCCCAGCGCGACCGCGACCTCGGTGGTGAGCTCGTCGCGTCGGATCGACGGCGTGGTGAGCATCGTTGCCCTCCCGACTCTCGGGGGTCGCCCCCGTTCTAACGCCGTCGCGGCCCGCGGTCAACGGCGGCGGCGCGACGGCGGCGAGGTCCCTCAGGCGGCCGAGCCGCGCCCGGCGTCGCGGGCGGCGGCCAGGACCTCCTCGGGGGTGACCGTCGCCGGCCGGTTGAGGGGGTCGTGGACGAGGAGACGGCCGAGCAGCGGCAGCTCGGTCAGGCTCTCGGCGCGCAGCGTCGCCGCCACGACGGGGACGAAGCTCTCGGCGGCGGGGTAGACGAGGTAGCGGGGCTGCCAGTCGGGCTGGTACTTCGCGTTGAAGCTCCACAGCGACTCGATCGGCAAGATCCCCGAGAGCCGGCGCAGCGCCCAGCGCTCCATGCGGGTCACGACCGTGCCGGCCTCGTCCTCGAGCACCGAGCGGAAGGCGGCGAAGTTGAGGCTGAGCCCGGTGGCGCCCCGGCGGGCCAGGTGGGCGATGGTCGAGCACAGGGCGTAGTCGATCAGGCCGTTGGGGTGCTCGCCGGGGTCTCGACGCATGAGGTCGAGCGAGTAGCCGTCGATCCCCGGGGCCGGCACGAACTGGCAGGCCGCGGCCGGGGCGCCGTCGGGTCCGTTCACCACGGTGAGCAGGAGGCCCCGGTCCTTGGGGTCGAAGAGGCGGCCCAGCATCATCGAGAAGCCCCGCTCGCCCTCGCCACGGCGCAGCTTGGCCGTGAGCTCGAGCAGCGCCGCCACCCGGGCCGGGTCGGCGTGGGCCGGGTCGAGGAACTCGACGGTGTAGCCGTGGCGCTCCAGGCGCGTGCAGGCCTGGCGCAGCCCCTTCATCTTCTGGCCGGCCAGCGAGAAGCTCGGGCAGTCGACGACGGCCTCGTCGCCCACGTAGATGGCGTGGAAGCCGTTGGCGTGGTAGACGGGCAGCCAGCTCGCGCCGGCACCCATCACCCCGACGGTCCAGCCGTGGGCCTGGGCGAACTCGCGGAAGGCGCCGAGCACCCCGGCGCGCTCGGCGAGCGGGCCGATGGGGTCGGGCGAGACGAGCGCGACCCCGCCGTAGACGGCGTAGGCCACGAGCGAGTCGCGGAAGAAGAAGAACTGCTTGTCGTCGCGCAGCGCGAAGTAGTCGAGGGTCCCGGCGCCGTGGCGGTTCACGATGTCGCGCGCGCGTCGCTCGGCGAGGCGTCGCTCGGCGCTGAGGGCCGCACTGGACAGGCGTCGGTCGACGACCGGTCGCGTGACGAAGTAGAGCGTGGCGACCACGAGAGCGACGCCGACGGCGAGCATCACCGGGTCGAGGAAGTCGCTCGGGCCCTCGGGGAGCGCGATCGAGGTGATCCCGACGAGGCGCTCGGCGCACGCCAGGATCACCACCCCGAGGCTCGGCAGGCGGTCCTCGGCCACGGCCTCGGTCCCGAAGGTGGCCGCGAGGACCGCCACCACGGCCGCCAGGGCGAGGCGGGGCGCCGCCTCGGCGGCGCTCGTGCGATCCGAGACGGCGCGGAAGGCGTCGCGCTCGATCACCAGGGTGGCGAGCAGTGCGGCCGCGACGGCGATCGCGACGATCGTGCCGCCGCGCAGCGCGTGGGCGACCAGGGTGACCGCGAGCGTCGCCGCCGAGAGGAACCAGGCGCGTCGCTGCCCCCGGTGCAGGCCGCGAGCCAGCATCACCAGGGCCACCCCGGCGACGGCGGTCAGCGCGGCGGCCGACTTGGCGACCGCGACCGGCAGCACCGAGAGGACGAGGTGGAGGTGGCTGTGCAGGGGTCGCACCGTCGTCACGCCCACGTTGAGCAGACCGTCGGCGAGGATCGACCACGAGACCCACCGGCGGATCACCCGATGGCGGCGCTGCTCGTCGAGCCGCTCGGCCGAGACCGGGTAGGGGCGGCCCCGCGGCCAGGCGCCCACGACCGAGGTGGTCGGCGAGGGGGCGGGCCCCACGGGCGCGCCGGCTACGATGCGCTCGAGCGGCGTGCCCCACACGCGGTTCGACTCTCCCACGAGCAGGCGCACCTGCAGGGTGCTCGCGGCCTCGATCTCGACCACGCCCAGGCGCTCGACGGCCACGAAGGTCGGCGGCAGCCCGAAGCGCCCCCGTCGCTCGACGAGCACCCGGCGCGAGGGTCCTGGTGACGCGCTCACTCCTTGGTCGAGGTAGGCCAGGGCCGGGCCGAGCGATCCGCCCACGACGGCGCCGGCCCCCCCGCGCTCGACGACGCGGCGGGCGAACTCCAGCGCGTCGACCCCGTCGACCCGGGTGAGGGCGAGCGTGTCGGGCGGTCCCGCGGGCGCTGTGGCGCGCCGGGCGAAGCGTCGGCGCACGACCCACCCGGCGAGGGCGGCGAGCGCCGTCTCGGCGGCCGCGACCACCACCAGCACGGCGGCGAGGTTGGCCCAGAAGCTGCGGGTGGTGAGGAGGTGGATCCGGTAGTGGTGGTGCACGAGGTGATCGGCCACCACCGAGAACAGGCTCCACAGGTCGAGCAGGAGGAAGGCGACCACGGGCAGCCAGACCCAGGCCGCGAGTCGCCGGTAGAGGAGTCGGCTGGCGGCGAAGCGCGCGAGGGCCGAGGGGTCCTCGACGCGCCGGGCGTCGGCTCGGTCGCGCGCGTCCACGACGGCGTCGTCGAGGTCGCTCACGCCCGCGGCGACCACCACGTCGCGCACGTCGTCGGCCGTCGCGACCTGGAGGACCACGTCGCGCGCGACGGCCACCCCGTGGGCGGCGAGCTCGCCCTGGGCCCCGGGGTCGCCCAGCAGTTCGCGGTCGCTCGCCCCGGGCAGGACCAGCAGCTGGTGGCCGGCGCGGTCGGTGAAGGCGCGCAGCGCGCTCGCCAGGGGCGCGAGGGACGCCAGGGTCTCGGCGACGAAGGGCCCGGGCCGGGCCCCCTCCGGTGGCGCGAAGAGGCCGCCGGCCACGATCACGACGGCGGGGTCGTCGAGGCCGGCGAGCAGCTCGGCCAGCTCGCGCAGCGCGCGGCCGCTCGGGTCGCTCTGGGGGGAGAGCGCCAGGTCACTCACGACGTAGACGTGGTGGCCGTAGGGGACCGGAAGGGTGCGTCGGCCGGGTACTGCCACGGGGTCTAGTCTCGCAGACACCGCCGCCGGCCGCCCACTGACCGGGCGGGACCGTGACGACCGTGGAGAATCCCACCCCCAATCCCGAGAACTGGCTCTGGCGCGGCGAGCCCCGTGCGCCGGGGGCCACGGTGATCTTCGACGTGGACGGGGTCCTCGCCGACGCCGCGGGGCGCCAGCACCACCTGGATCGCGGGGACTGGCGCCGCTTCTTCGACGAGGTCGGTGGCGACCCCCTGGTCGAGGAGGTGGCGCGGCTCGCCGAGCTCCTGGTCCCCGAGCTGGCCGTCGTGCTCGTCACGGGTCGGCCCCGTCGCGTCCAGTCGGCCACCGTCGAGTGGCTCGAGCGCAACGGGCTGCGATGGGACCTGCTCGTGATGCGCGACTTCGGGGATTACGCGGGCGTCGAGCGCTACAAGCGCGCAACCCTGCACGACCTGCGCGCGCGCGGCTACGACGTGCGCCTGGCCCTCGACGACGACCCGCGCAACCACGCCATGTACGTCGACGAGGGCGTGCCCTGTCTCTACGTCCACTCCGGCTACTACCTCTAGGGCGCGAGGCGCTCGCGCACCTCTCGCGCGGCGCGCCGTCCCGAGCCGACGGTGGCCGGCACACCGACCCCGTCGTAGGCGCTGCCCGCGAGGGCGAGTCCGAGGCGGCGCGCGCCGGCGCGCGCCGCCTCGACCAGGGGCGCGTGGCCGAGTTCGTACTGGGCCAGTGCCGACGGCCAGCGCGCGACGTGGGCGTCGCGGATCGGTCCGGCCCGGCCGAGGAGGTGGCGCGCCTCGTCGTGAACGCGCGCGACGAGGGTGGCGTCGTCGAGGTCGCCCCAGCGCAGGTCGTCGCTACGCCCGACGTGAGCACGCACGAGGACGTCGTCGTCGCGGCGTAGGTGCGGCCACTTGCGGTCAAGGAAGGTGAGCGCGGTGACGAGCATCGTCTCGGGTCCGGGCCACCCCGTGGCGAGGGGCACCAACAGCCCCGTGCCCGTCGCGGGCAGGGTGGTCGTGGTGGGTTCGAGGCTCAGCGTCACCACCGCGACGCCGGCGCTGCGCACCGCCCCGAGCGCCCCGAGCGCTCCGTCGTGGCGTCCCACGAGCGCCGCGGTGACCGCGGCGGGCGTGGCGAGGACGACCGCGTCCGCAGGGGTGGTCGTCGTGGCCGTGTCGACCTCCCAGGGGTAGGGTCCCGCGGGGGTACGTCGTAGGGCGGTGACCGCGGTCGCGCGGCGCAGCACGACCCCGCGCGCGCTCAGCTCGGCGGCGAGTGCCTCGGGCAGGGAGCCGAGTCCGCTGCGGAGGGTGACGAAGGCCGGGCCCGAGGGGCCGGTCGCGTGGGCGGGGCCGGGGGAGGTGGGGCCGCCCGCGGCCAAGGCGACGGTGAGCGACCCGCCGCGCCGCGCGGCCTCGAGCAACGCCGGGAACACCGAGCGCGCGGAGAGGTCGTCGATCCGCCCGGCCTGGATCCCCCCGATGAGGGGCTCGACGAGGCCGTGGGCGACCTCGTCACCGAGCTTGGCGCGCACGATCGCCCCGACGGTGGCGTCCTCGCCCACCGCGAGACGCGCCGGCCAGTGGCGGTCCCGGGCGAGGGCGGCGCGGGCCCGCCGGCTGAGCCCGGGCCAGCCCCGCAGCGCCCCCGCGTCGGTCGGCACCCCGAGCGCGAGCCCTGAGGGCATCTCCCGGGCCGCCCCGCGCAGCCAGATCCACGCCCCCGACGCCGCGACGGGCTCGAGGCGATCGCCGAGCCCGAGCTCCTCGACGAGGCCCACCGCCTCGGGACGACGGGCGAGCACCCCGTCGGGTCCGACGTCGACGACGCGACCGGCGAGCTCCGTCGTGGCGAGCGCGCCGCCCAGACGCGCGCTGGACTCGATGAGCTCGACCCGCGGGGTGGCCTCGTCGGGGCCGGCGGACCCGCCGCTCAGCTCGTAGGCCGCGGCCAGCCCGGCGACGCCGCCGCCGACCACGACGACCGAGCGGCGGCCCACCTAGGCGGCTGCGAGGACCACGTCGGCCAGGATCGACGTGAACGCGGGGTCGTCGTTCAGTGAGGCGGTGCGCACGAGGTTGAGCCCGATCTCGCGCGCGACGCCCTGGGCCTCGATGTCGATGTCGTAGAGGACCTCGAGGTGGTCGGCGACGAACCCGATGGGGCAGGACACCACGTCGGTCACCCCGGACGCGCGCAGGTCGCGTAGCACGGCGAGGATATCCGGGCCGATCCAGGGGTCGGCCGTGCGGCCCGCCGACTGCCAGGCGGTCGTGAAGCGCTCGACCCCCGCGAGCGCGGCGGCGCGCGTCGCCGAGTCGACCAACTGGTCGGGGTAGTCGTCGCCGCGCTCGAGGATCCGCTCGGGCAGCGAGTGGGCGCTGAAGACGACGACGGTCGTCGAGGCGCGCGACGCGTCGACCGTGGCCAGCGCGTCGGTGACGCGCGAGGCGATCAGCTCCAAGAACCCGGGCGCGTCGTACCAACGGCCGATGGGGGTGAAGCGCACCGCCGGACCGAGGGCCTCACGGGCGCGGTCCATGTACTGGTCGGTCGACATCGAGGACGAGTGGGGCGCGAGAGCGAGCCCCACGACCTCGGTGAAGCCCTCCTCGGCGAAGGCCCGGGCGGCGTCTTCGAGCAGGGGCGGCTCGTACTTCGAGCCGAAGCGCACGTCGAAGGCGCCCGGGGCCCGCCGCTCGAGCTCGGCACGCAGCCCCGCCACTTGGGCGCTCGTGCGCTCGGCGAGCGGCGACGTGCCCCCGATCGCCGCGTAGCGGCGCGTGAGGTCGGCCAGAAGCTCGGGGGTCGGGGGCCGCCCGTGGCGAATCCGGGTGTAGTACGCCTCGACGTCGTCGGGCGTGGTGGGCGTCCCGTAGGCCATGACCAAGACCCCGGTCGTCATCGCACCCCCGCCCTGCCCTCGTCGTGGACCACGCGCACCACGGCCTCGAGGACGCTGGGGTCGGTGGAGGGCAGCACGCCGTGGCCCAGGTTAAAGACGTGGCCGGGCGCCGTGCCGGCCTTCGCCAGAACCTCGCGCGCCGCCTCGACCGCGAGCGGCGCGGCGCCCAGGCAGCGGGCCGGGTCGAGGTTGCCCTGGACCGCGTGGTCCCCGACGCGGGCGCGGGCGCGGTCCAGATCGACGTGCCAGTCCACGCCCACGACCGACGACCCGCTCTGGGCCATGAGGTCGAGGACCTCCCCGGTGCCCACGCCGAAGACGATCGTGGGCACGTCGAGGTCGGCCAGGCCCTCCAAGACCCGCCGGGTGGGCTCGAGAGCGAAGCGGGCGTACTCGTCACGGGTGAGCGAGCCCGCCCAGGAGTCGAAGAGCTGGACGGCCCGGGCCCCGTGGGCCACTTGGGCGCGCACGAAGGCGACGGTGATGGCGACGAGCCGATCGCACAGCCGCTCGAAGAGGCCCGGGTCGGCGTGCATGAGCGTCTTGATCACGCCGAACTCCCTCGTGGGGGCGCCCTCGACGAGGTAGCTCGCCACGGTGAAGGGGGCACCGGCGAAACCGATGAGGGGCACGGTGGGGTCGAGGGCGGCCACCACCTTCTCGACGGTGGCGGTGACGTGGGCCACGTCGTCCTCGGTGAGCTCGCGCAGGCGCTCGAGGTCGCGCTCGTGGCGGAACGGGTCCTCGACGACCGGGCCTCGCCCCGGCACGATGTCGATGCCGAAGCCGATCGCGTGGTAGGGCACGACGATGTCGGAGAACAAGATGGCGGCGTCCACCCCGTAGCGGCGTACGGGCTGCAGGGTGATCTCGCAGGCCACGTCGGGCTGGGCGATGGCCTCGAGGATCGAGCCGGTCGAACGCAGCGCCCGGTACTCGGGCAGGGCCCGGCCCGCCTGACGCATGAACCACACGGGCACGTGGTCCACCGCCTCGCCCCGGCACGCCCTCAGGAAGGCCGACTCGCTCACCTCGCCCCTTTCGACCGGCCCAATCTACGCGGGCCCCGACCCACCCGATCGGGGCGCGGCCGGGCTCGCCTAGACTTGTTCCTTCCCTAATCCAAGGACGGTGTGCCGATGGCCCACGAGCGTGAGATCGCCGAGGAGCAGGCGTTCCTCGACCGCGCCCTGGGAGCACTCGACCACATGCGCCGCGAGGCCGCCTCCATGCGCGACAGCGCCGCGGTGGCGACGATGCGCGGGGCGGGGGACCTGGTCGAGCGCGACGTGGTGATGGGCACGGCCCTGCACCGGCTGGACCAGCTCTCCATCGGCGACCAGGCCCTCTTCTTCGGTCGCATCGACTACCACCCGCGTGAGGACGGCCGCGCCGAGACCTATCACGTCGGGCGTCTCGCCGTGTCCGACGAGGGCCTCAACCCGCTCGTGGTGGACTGGCGTGCTCCGGTGGCTGAGGCCTTCTACCGCGCGACCGGAGTCGAGCCGCTGGGGCTGTCGCGCCGGCGCCACGTGGCGATTCGGGCCAACGCCGTCGTGGGTGTGGAGGACGAGTACTTCGCCGACGAGCGCGGCGAGCTCGACCTGCCCGAGGACGAGGTCCGCGCGGCGACCGACGAGGGCCTCATCGAGGGCGGGCTCGCGCTCGGGGGGCCCGGGGCGCTGCTCGCCGCCCTCGGTCGGGCGCGGACCGGACGCATGGGTGACATCGTGGCGACGATCCAGGGCGAGCAGGACGAGATCATCCGCAGCCCCCTCGCCGGCATCCTGCTCGTCCAGGGCGGACCGGGCACGGGCAAGACGGCCGTCGCCCTTCACCGGGCCGCCTACCTCCTGTTCACCCACCGCGCCACCCTCGAGCGCCAGGGCGTGCTGGTGGTGGGGCCGAACCCGCTGTTTCTCGACTACATCGAGAACGTGCTGCCGTCACTCGGGGAGTCCGGCGTGACCCTCTCGACGGTCTCGGGGCTCGTCACCAACGTGGAGGTGCGTGCCGAGGAGCCCGAGGACGTCGCGCGGCTCAAGGGCGACGTGCGCATGGCCGAGGTGCTGGCGCGGGCCCTGCGCACCCGCGAGCGCCCCCTCAAGAAGGACGTGGAGATACCGCTCGGTCGGGCGGTGCTCGTGCTGCGGGCTCGCTTCACGCGCGACGCCGTCGAGCGCGCCCGTCGTCGGCCGGGGACCCACAACCAGCGCCGCTCCGCGGTGGGGCGCGAGCTGGCGACCCGGCTAGCCCAGGAGTACCTCGCGCGATCGCGCCGCGAGCCCGACGAGGGCGGCTCGCTCGATGAGCTCGCCGAGCAGATCCGCCTCACCCCACAGTTCAAAGAGGCCCTCCAGCGGATCTGGCCGCGCCTGTCGGGCCAGGAGCTGCTCCACGACCTCTTCGGGGCGCCGGCGCTCCTGGGTGCGGCCGGTCAGGGCGTGCTGACCGACTCCGAGCTCGCCTTGTTGCACCGCGTCCGATCGGCGTCGGTCGATGAGGTCGCCTGGACCAAGGCCGACGCTGCCCTCATCGACGAGGCTCGGGTGCTCGTCGGACCGCGCCGACGACCCCGCTCCGCCGCCCGGGCCGACGCGGCCGGGGCGCTCGGGGTGGACCTCGACGCCTACAGCGGCGACGTGCGCGCGGCCGCTCTGCGCGAGGCGCAGCGCCTCGCGGGTTCGGCCGCGGTCGAGCTCGACGAGGCCGAGTTCGTCACCTACGGCCACATCGTGGTCGACGAGGCCCAGGACCTCTCGCCCATGGAGCTGCGCGTGTTGAAGCGCCGGGACCTGTCGGGCTCGATGACGATCGTGGGGGACATGGGCCAGGCCACGAGCGCGAGCTCCTCGGCGTCGTGGGACGCGCTGCTCTCGGTGCTCGAGCCGCGCCGCGCGCCGCGCCGGGTCGACCTCACCGTCAGCTACCGCACCCCCGAGGAGGTGCTCGACTTCGCGGCGCCGACCCTCGCGGCCGCCGCGCCCGAGCTGGTGGCGCCGCGCCCGGTCCGGCGCGTCGGGGTCGTCCCCGACGTGATCGAGGTCGAGCCCTCCGAGGTCTCCTCCGCGCTCGCCGCCGCCGCCGCCCGCGCCCTCGCCGACGTGTCACCCGGCCGGGTCGCCGTGATCGTGCCCGACGAGAGCGTGCGCGACACCCTCGCCGCGCTCACCGCGGCCGGCCTTACGGCCGTCGACCCGCGCGTCGCGGGGGGCCGGGGCCTCTCGGCCGACCTCGTCGTCGTGCCGGCCGAGGGGGCCCACGGACTCGAGTTCGACGCCGTGGTCGTCGTCGGGCCCGGCCGGATCGCGAGGCGTGGGGCCACCCCGGGCGAGGCGACCTCGCCCCGGGGCCTGCGCACCCTCTACGTGGCCCTCACGCGCCCGACGCGCCGACTGAGCGTGGTCTCGGGTGAGGCGCTGCCGGCGAGCGTGCGCGTCGCCCTGGAGATGCGCCGGCGCGCCGAACGGGTCGTCGAAATCGGCTAGAAAAGAAGCCGTGAGTCAGGCAGCCCCCACAAGCCTGGCGAACGCGGGGAAGATCGTTCACGACCGTCCGCCGATGCTCGCCATCGGCGTGATGATCTGGCTCGGCTCTGAGCTGATGTTCTTCTCCGGCCTGTTCGCCGCCCTGTTCACGATTCGAGCGCACCTCGCGTCGTGGCCCCCCGCGGGCACGAAGGTCGACACGCTCCAGGCGGGCGTCTTCACCATCATCCTGGTCGCGTCGTCGTTCACGATGCAGTGGGCGGTGTGGCTGATCGAGCATCGCCAGCGCGGTCGAGCCCGCAACTGGGTGATCGTGACCATCGTGATGGGGGCCCTCTTCCTCGGCAACCAGGCCTACGAGTGGACCCACCTGGCGACGCGCTGGTACACGAACTCCTACGGCTCGATCTTCTTCATCACGACCGGGCTGCACGGCCTTCACGTGTTCTTGGGCCTGGTGGCGATGGGGTTCCTGCTCTTTCGCATGCGCGGGCGCCAGGGCGACCCCGGTGAGCTGTCGACCTTCCAGGCCGTCAGCTACTACTGGCACTTCGTCGACGTGGTGTGGATCGGCCTCTACTCGTCCCTGTTCTTGCTGAAGTAGGTCTCTGGTGCGCCGCCCCCCCCTCGCCCGCCTCAGCCTGGCCGCCGTCGCGGCGGCGTTCGCCCTGGGACCGCTCGCCCTGTTCGCCGGCGCGGCCGGCGCGGCCCCCGGACCCTTCCAGACGACCCGCCACAACTCGGGCACGCCGAACTCGAGCCAGGTCACGCGCAACTCGAG
>JAKBNI010000046.1 GCA_021831125.1 Actinomycetes bacterium
GGCGCGCCCGCGGGCGCACCCGGCGGACGGCCGCCGGCGCGCGGCGGGGGCGGCCCTCGGGGCAGCCAGCGCAAGACCACGCGCCGGCGTCGGCGCAACATCGAAGAGCTCGAGCCAACCCAGATGACCACCTGGCAGCCGAGCAGCGCGCCGGTGCCCGAGGGCGAGATCATCATCGAGCGCGGCTCGACCGCGAAGGACGTCGGCCCGAAGCTGAACCGCTCGGCGGCGGACATCATCCGCTTCCTCTTCCTCCAGGGCGAGATCGTCACCGCGGTCCAGAGCCTGAGCGACGACATGATCGAGCTCTACGCGGCCGAGGTCGGGGCGACGGTGAAGCTGGTGGACCCGGGTGAGCAGCGCGAGGCCGAGCTCCTCGCGAAGTTCTTCGACGAGGACGACCAGGACGACACGATCCCGGCCGTCGCGCGCCCGCCCGTGGTGACGGTGATGGGCCACGTCGACCACGGCAAGACCCAGCTGCTCGACCGAATTCGCCAGACCAACGTCGTGGCGGGCGAGGCCGGTGGCATAACCCAGCACATCGGCGCGTACCAGGTGCCCTGGCACGGCCGGCTGATCACCTTCCTCGACACGCCGGGCCACGAGGCCTTCACCGCCATGCGTGCCCGGGGGGCCAAGGTGACCGACGTCGTGATCCTGGTGGTCGCGGCCGACGACGGCGTCATGCCCCAGACGGTCGAGGCGATCAACCACGCGAAGGCGGCCGAGGTGCCGATCATCGTGGCCCTCAACAAGATGGACAAGGCCGAGGCCAACCCCGACCGGGTCCTCCAGCAGCTCTCCGAGCAGGGGCTCGTGCCCGAGAAGTGGGGTGGTGACACCCTCACCGCCGAGGTGTCGGCGCTCCAGGGCACGGGCATCGAGGAGCTGTTGGAGCAGGTGCTGCTCGTGGCCGACCTCGCCGACCTCGAGGCCCGCCCGAGCGGCCGGGCCGTCGGCACGGTCCTCGAGGCCAACCTGGAGGTGGGCCGGGGCCCGGTGGCCACGGTCATCGTCCAAAAGGGCCTCCTCGAGGTCGGCGACCCGGTGGTCGCCGGCCCCGCCTACGGCAAGGTCAAGGCGCTCATCGACGACCAGGGCCGCCAGGTCAAGTCGGCCGGCCCCTCGACGCCGGTGCAGGTCCTAGGCTTCTCCGAGCCGCCCTTCGCCGGGGACGAGATGCGCGTCGCCCACGACCTCGCCCACGCCCGCTCGCTCGCCGAGGCGCGCGCCCAGCGCACGCGCCTCGTGGGCCAACAGCCCGTGGCCGCCGGCGGCGGCGCCCGCCTGGAGGACCTCTTCGAGCAGATCCAGCGCGGGGAGACCGCGACGCTCAACATCGTCTTGAAGGCGGACGTGCAGGGCTCGCTCGAGGCGTGCACCGAGAGCCTTCGCAAGCTCGAGCGTGACGACGTGAAGCTCGTCATCGTCCACCGCGGCGTCGGCGGCATCACCGAGAACGACGTGCAGCTCGCCAAGGCCTCCAGCGCCACCATCATCGGCTTCAACGTCCGCCCGGACCGGCGCAGCCGCGACCTGGCCGAGGCCGAAGGCGTCGAGATCCGCACCTACGAGATCATCTACAAGCTGATCGAGGAGATCGAGGCGGCCATGCTCGGCCTGCTGAGCCCCGTCTACGAGGAGGTCGTCACCGGCGAGGCCGAGGTCCGCGAGGTCTTCCGCGTCCCGCGCGTCGGGGCGATCGCGGGCTGTCTCGTGCGCGAGGGCGTCATCACCCGTGGCTCCAAGGTGCGCTTCTTGCGCGAGGGCACGATCATCTGGAAGGGGTCGATCACCTCGCTCAAGCGCTTCAAGGACGACGTGCGCGAGGTCGCCGGCGGCTTCGAGTGCGGCGTGGGCCTCTCGGACTACCAGGACCTCAAGCCGGGCGACGTCATCGAGACCTACGAGGAGCGCGAGATCCCGCGCTCGGCCTAGCCGTGTCGGGATCGCACCACCCCTACCCGCGCACCGCCCGGGTCAACCAGATCCTGCGCGAGGTGCTCTCCGAGGAGCTGGTGCGTCTGGCCGACCGGGTCGAGGGCCTCGGGATGCTCACCGTCACCGACGTGGCGACGAGCCCGGACCTGCGCCAGGCCGTCGTCTACTTCGACTCGCTCGCCGAGGGCGCCCGGGCTCTGCTCGAGGAGCACCGCGGCGAGCTCCAGGCGGCCGTGAACGCCCAGACCCGGCTCAAGCGCACGCCCCGGCTCAGCTTCGCCCCGGACCCGGCCGTCGCCCAGGGCGAGGTGGTCGAGGAGCTGCTGCGCCGGCACCGCCATGACGACGCCTAGCGGACTCCTCCTGATCGACAAGGCGTCGGGGCCGACGAGCCACGACGTCGTGGCCCGGGTACGCCGGGCCCTCGGGGTGCGCCGGGTCGGCCACGCGGGCACCCTCGACCCGATGGCCACGGGCCTCTTGGTCGTCGCGGTCGGCCCGGCCACACGGCTGCTGCGCTTCGCCCAGGCGACGACCAAGCGCTACAGCGGCGAGGTCACCCTCGGGGTGGCCACCGACTCGCTCGACGCCGACGGCGCCGTCGTCGCCACCGCGGCGGT
The DNA here is from genome assembly GCA_021831125.1 of Actinomycetes bacterium. Lineage (GTDB taxonomy): Bacteria > Actinomycetota > Acidimicrobiia > Acidimicrobiales > RAAP-2 > RAAP-2. Next base: position 2,565 of record JAKBNI010000046.1, read on the forward strand.
GCCCGCGCTCGACCCGGGAGCGGTCGCCGCCGCCGCCGCCGAGCTCACCGGGACGATCCTCCAGCGCGCGCCCATGGTCTCGGCCCGCCGGGTCGGGGGCGAGCGTCTCCACGTGCTGGCCCGCCGGGGCCTCGAGGTGGAGCGCCCGGCCCGCGAGGTGCACATCGAGCAGTTCGCGCTCGAGGCGACCGGCGACCCCGCGCGCTGGCGCTTCCGGGTCACCTGCTCGACGGGCACCTACGTGCGGGTGCTGCTCGCCGAGCTCGCCGAGCGCCTCGGGACGCTGGGCCACCTGAGCGCCCTGCGCCGCGAGGCGAGCGGGGCGCGCCGCGTGGAGGAGGCCCGTCCGATCGAGCGCGTCGAGGCCGACGCCGCGGCCGGCGACCCCCGCCTGGAGCCGCCGAGCGCCCTCGTGGCCTCCCTCGAGCGCTTCGTCGTCGACGAGACCGACGCCCGCCGACTCCGCCAGGGCCAGCGCGTCCCCGGCCCGCCCCTCGAGGGCGAGGTCGCCGTGCTCGACCGCGCCGGCGGGCTCGTCGCGGTGGCCGAGCGCGTCGACGGTGAGTTCCGCCCGGTCGTGGTGCTCGCGACCGGCCCCGACGGGCACGACGGGTAGGTTGCGGCCGGTGGTGGTGCTCTACGACGGCGACGGGCCGGCCGACCCGCGTCCGGGCGCGGTCGCCGTCGGCGTCTTCGACGGCCTGCACCGTGGCCACCAGGCCGTCCTGGCGACGGTGCGGGCCCGCGCGCACGAGCGCGGGCTGGTGGCGGGCGTGGTCACCTTCGACCCGCCCCCGGCGCTGGTGCTCGCCCCCGAGCGCGCGCCGCGTCGCCTTCAGACCCTCGCCCAGCGCCTCGAGGGACTGGGGACGCTCGGGATCGAGAGGATCCGCGTGGTGACCTTCTCGCGCGACCTCGCCCACGAGGGGGCCGACGACTTCCTCCAGCGGGTCCTCGTCGGCGACGTCCACGCCGCGGCGGTCGTGGTCGGGGAGGACTTCCGCTTCGGGCGCGACCGCGAGGGCGACCTCGCGCGCCTCGTCGAGCGCGGCGCGCGCGCCGGCTTCAGCGCCGAGGGGGTGCGCATCGTCGGTGAGGGCGGACGCTTCAGCTCCACGGCCGTGCGCCAGGCCCTGGACCGCGGTGAGGTCCACGAGGCGGCCCGGATCCTCGGACGCCCCTTCACCCTGCGCGGGCGGGTCGCCCCGGGCGACGCCCGGGGTCGCGAGCTGGGCTTCGCGACGGCCAACCTCGACCTCGACCCGCTCCAGCAGCTCCCCAACGACGGGGTCTACGCCGCGCTGGCTCGGGTCGCCCCGGGCCAGTGGCACGCCGCGGCGGTCTCGGTGGGGACCCGGCCCCAGTACTACGAGGACGGGGCGCGCCTGGTCGAGGCCCACGTGCTGGACTTCGCCGGCGACCTCTACGGCCGCGAGGTCGACCTGGCCTTCCTCGCGCGCCTACGCGACCAGGCGGTCTTCGCCGACGAGGCCGCCCTCGCCCGGCGCATCGCCCTCGACGTGGCGACGACCCGAGACCTCGCGGGGGGCGCCACGGCCGAGAGGGCCGAACTGCTAAGGTGGGACGTCGGTCAGCGACGCTGATCGAGTGGGTCGTCACGGACGGCTCACGCCGAGACCCCGACCCAACCAAGGCACATCTCCATGACCGAGAAGCAGCAGATCATCCGGGAGTACCAGTCACACGGCACCGACACGGGCTCGCCCGAGGTGCAGGTGGCCCTGCTCACCGAGCGGATCGCTCACCTCACCGAGCACCTGAAGGCCCACAAGGGTGATCACCACACCCGTCGTGGGCTGATGAAGCTCATCGGTCAGCGCCGCCGCCTCCTGGACTACGTCCAGCGCAGCGACGTGGAGCGGTACCGCAGTTTGATCGGCCGACTCGGGATCCGTCGCTAACCGGTAGCCCCGCCGCGTGGCGGGACCGACACATCCGGGCCTCGAAGGCCAGTGGAGGAGCACCGCCCCGGGCGGCGATCGCCCACTGGGGTTCGAGCGGAGTGTCGCCAGACACCAAGGAGACCCCATGACTGACGCGATTCGCGTGAGTAGCCCCATCACGGGCACCGACAAGGAGATGTCGTTCGAAGCCGGACGACTCGCCCAGCTCGCCGACGGCGCGGTGCTCGCCCGCCTCGGCGGTACCATGATCCTCGCCACCGTCACGGCCGCCAAGTCCGTGCGCGAGGGCATGGACTTCTTCCCGCTCACCGTCGACATCGAGGAGCGGGCCTACGCCGCGGGCAAGATCCCCGGCGCCTTCTTCCGCCGCGAGGGCAAGCTCTCGGACCAGGCCATCCTGATCTGCCGGCTGATCGACCGGCCGCTGCGCCCGTCGTTCCCCAAGGGCTTCCGCAACGAGACCCAGGTGGTCGGAACCGTCTTCTCGGCCGACCAGGAGAACCCCCACGACATCCTGGCGATCAACGCGGCCAGCGCGGCCCTCATGATCTCGGGGATCCCCTTCGACGGGCCCATCGGCGCGGTGCGCATGGCCTACACCACCGAGGGCGAGTGGGTCCCCCACCCCACCTACGCCGAGGGCGACGAGGCGAGCTTCGAGCTGGTCGTGGCCGGACGGGCCCTCAGCGACTCGGTCGAGTCCGACGTCGCCATCATGATGGTCGAGGCCGGCGGGACCGAGGGCTCCTTCGAGCGCTACGCCCAGGGCGCCCCCAAGGTCACCGAGGAGGTCCTCGCCGCGGGCCTGGAGGCCTCCAAGCTGTGGATCCGCGAGGCGATCAACCTCCAGCGCGAGCTGGTGCGCGAGTTCGTGGCGGCCCGCGGACCGCTGCCGCCGTTCCCCTTCACCCCGGTGGTGGACTACGGCGACGACGTCCTCGCCCGGGTGGAGGCCGTGGGTGCCGAGCGCCTGAACGAGGCGAACGCCATCCTCTCCAAGGCCGAGCGCAACGCCGCCCTCGACGCGGCGACCGCGCAGATCGCCGAGGAGCTCGCGGGCGAGTTCGAGGGCCGGGCCGGCGAGATCAAGGCCGCCGTCAAGGCGCTGACCAAGCAGCTCGTGCGCCGGCGCATCGTCGACGAGGGCGTGCGCATGGACGGGCGCGGCGTCACCGACATCCGGCCGCTCTCGGCCGAGGTCGACCTCTTCCCGATGACCCACGGCTCGGCGCTCTTCCAGCGCGGCGAGACGCAGGTCGTCAACGTGTCGACCCTCGCGATGCCCCGCATGCGCCAGCTGGTCGACACGATCACCCCCGACGAGTACCGGCGCTACATGCACCACTACAACTTCCCGCCCTACTCGACCGGCGAGACCGGCCGGGTCGGCGCGCCCAAGCGGCGCGAGGTCGGCCACGGCATGCTGGCCGAGCGCGCGCTGGTCCCGGTGCTGCCGAGCGAGGAGGAGTTCCCCTACACCCTGCGGGTGGTGAGCGACGTCATGCAGTCGAACGGCTCGACCTCGATGGCCTCGGTCTGCGGCTCGACGCTGTCGCTCATGGCGGCCGGCGTCCCGATCAAGGCCCCGGTGGCCGGGATCGCGATGGGCCTGGTCTACGACGGGGGCGAGTACGTCACCCTGACCGACATCCTGGGCTCGGAGGACGCCTTCGGCGACATGGACTTCAAGGTCGCGGGCTCGGCCGACGCGGTCACGGCCCTGCAGCTGGACACCAAGATCGACGGGCTCCCGGCCGACGTGCTGGCGCGCGCGCTGCACCAGGCGAAGGAGGCCCGACTCCAGATCCTCGAGGTCATCACCTCGGTCATCGCCGAGCCCCGCTCCGAGGTCTCGGAGATGGCGCCCAAGATCGTCACGATGGAGATCCCGGTCGACAAGATCGGTGAGGTCATCGGGCCCAAGGGCAAGGTCATCAACACCCTCCAGCAGGAGACCGGCGCCGACATCGCCGTCGACGACAACGGCGTGGTGGGCACGGTCACCATCGGCGCGAAGGACGGCCACGCGGTCGAAGAGGCCCGCCGGCGCATCGCGCTGATCCTCGACCCGCCCACCGCCGAGGTGGGCGCGGTCTACGAGGGCCGCGTGGTCTCGATCGCCAAGTTCGGCGCTTTCGTCAACCTGTTGCCCGGCCGCGACGGCCTGTTGCACATCTCGAAGATGGCCCCGCTCAACGGCGGCCGCCGCATCGGCCAGGTCGAGGACGTCCTCGAGCTCGGCCAGGCGCTCGAGGTGAAGGTCGACGACATCGACCCCCAGGGCAAGGTCTCGCTCTCGCTCGTCGGGGACTTCCCCGAGGTCGACGAGAGCCGCCGCTCCGAGGGTCGCCGCGACGGCGGCCGAGACTCAGGTCGTGACTCAGGTCGTGACTCAGGTCGTGACGGTGGTCGCGACGCCGGCCGGGGACGCACTCGACCCTCGTCGTTCGAGGACGCCTTCGAGGCCGAGCTCGCCGGGGAGATCGGCGACCTCGGGCCCGGCGGCCCGGTCCTCAGCGAGGGCGAGGGGGAGGGCCGACGCCGCTCGCGGCCCCGTCGCCGCTAGCCCCGCGGCCGTGCCCGACCGCAAGGGACGTGACACGGCCGACGCCGACCTGATCGCACTCGCGCCCGCCCCCTTCGGGGGGCGGCGCGATCGTGCGTGGGCGGCGGCGCTCGTCGCCCTGCCCGTGGTCATCTTCGTGGTGCCCGCGCTGCTCGGGCATCCGAGCATCGACGCCGACAACCTCATCCAGAACTTCCCCCTGCGCGTGCTGGCCGGCCGCCAGCTCTGGGGCGGTCACCTCCCTCTGCTCAATCCGCTCACCGACTCGGGGACCCCGCTGCTCGGGGCGATGAACGCGGGGGCCCTCTTCCCGCTGACCCTGCTCTTCGCGGTCCTCCCGCCGCTGGTCGCCTGGACGATCAACATGATCGCCGTCTACGCGGCCGGGGCGATCGGGGTCTACGCGCTCGCGCGTGGGCTGCGCCTCGCTCCGTTGGCGAGTGGCGTGGCCGCCCTCGTCTACGCCTACGGCGGGGCGATGATCGGCCAGGCCGTCCACCTCGGAGTGATCCAGGGCTACGCGCTCCTGCCCTGGCTGCTCGTCGCGGTCGTCGGACTCGCCCGTCGGCTGGCCGGACTCGAGCCGTCGGCACCCGCGCGCGAGCTGGCCTGGACGGGTGCGCCCTACGCGCTCGCGGTCGCCGGCGTGTGGGGGCTCGTCTTTCTCACCGGCGAGCCCCGCGCGATCGCCGACGCCGAGCTGGTGAGTCTGGTGGCCGGTGTGGGCGTGCTGGTGCTCGCGAGCTCGTATCGGCCCCGCGGGGCCCGCGCGAGGGTCGCCTACCTCGCCACCCTCGCCGCGGGCTTCGCCGGCGGGGTCGGGATCGGCCTGGTGCAGGTCCTGCCGGGCTGGTCGTTCATCTCGGTCTCCCAGCGCCACGCGATCTCCTACGCCTTCTTCGGCGCGGGGTCCCTACCGGTGCGCTGGACGCTTCTGCTGTTCAACCCCGTCCTGCTCGGGGGCAACGGCGCCTTCCACCAGGCGGGGTTCTTCGCCAACTACAACCTGCCCGAGGTGACCGGCTACGTCGGGGTCGTGGCGCTGTGCGCGCTGTTCGCCTTCGCGACCCGCCTCACCCGGCGGGGCTGGGTCGGCAGCGAGCGCGACCTCACCCTCTACGTGACCCTCCTCGTCGTGGGCCTCTTCGCCACCTGGGGCAACTTCACCCCCGCCGGCCACCTCTTCCGCGCGCTGCCCCTCTTCGGCTCGACGCGCCTGCAGAGCCGCAACGTGGCCCTCGCCGACCTGGCCCTCGCGGTCCTGCTGGCCTGGTGGCTCGACCGGCTGGCCGCCGGCGAGGGTCGCCGCGCCGGGCTCGGGCGCGTCGCTCGGTGGGTGACGGCCCTGCCGGCCCTCGGGGTCGCGGCGGTGTCGGTCGGCGAACTCGTCGACGGTCCCGCGCTCGTGCGCTGGGTCGGCATCACGAGCGGGGGCGCGTCGCTCGCGACCGGACTCCGCGGGGCCGACGTCGTCTTCGCGACGCTCGGCCTCGCCAGCGCCGCCCTCGTCGTGGCCGGCGCGCGCTGGCGCCACCTGCGGCGCGCCCTGGTCGCCCTCTGCCTGCTCGACCTGGTCGCCTTCTCCGCGTTCACCTCGACCGGTCTGGTCGGGGGCGCCGGTCCCCGTGAGGCGTCGCGGGCCTACGCCTCCTCGGTGCTCGGCGTGCGGGGCCGCTTCGCACTCGTCGACTACCAGGGGACCCACACCGAGAGCTACCGCGCGCTCGGCCAGCCCAACATGAACGTCTTCACCCGACTGGCGAGCGTCCAGGGCTACGGGTCGCTGCTCGCGACCGACTACGACACGGCGACCGGGACCCACCCCCAGAACTGGGTCGACCCCTGCGCGCTCGCGCGCGGGGTCTTCGCGCCGCTGCGGCTCTCGACGATCGTCGTGGCGACCCAGCTCCTCGCCCAGCCCGGGACGGCCGACTCCCCACGGCCCTCGTCGTGCCTGGGGTTCCACCGTGCCCCCACGGTCACCCGCGCCTTCGGCGAGGTGCTCGACGTCGCGGCGCTCACCCTGCGCGCGCCGGCGGGCCACACCCTCGCGACGGGAGAGCTGTCCGTCCGGTTCCTCTCGGTGGCGGGACGGCCGCTGCCGGGAACCTGGCGCGCGTCGGGGACGGGCGCGCGCGCGACGCTGCGCGGGCCCGCGCCGGTCGAGGCCGCCGGGCTCGAGGTGAGCGCCCCGGGGGGCGTCGACGTCGCGGACCTCGCGGTCACGACCCACGCGGTGCACCCGGGGGTCTTCCAGCTCGACAGCCGCTTCGACTTCGCCCTGTCGGGCTCGACGTGGCGCCTCGTGGCGACCCACGGCGCCTCCGCCGTCTTGCGCGCGACCGCCCTCGACCCGCGGGCGTGGGTGGCGAGCGGCGCGGGCCGGGTGACCCACGTCGCGACGGCGCCCTGGGGCGACTCGTGGGTGAGCGTGCGGGCCACCGAACCCCTGGTGCTGGTGCGCTCGATGGCCTACCTGCCGGGGTGGCGGGCGAGCGCGCGCAACGTCGTGACCGGGGCGACGCGCGAGCTGCCGGTCTTTCGCCGCGGGCTCGTCGACGCCGTCGAGGTGCCGCGGGGTCGCTGGGTCGTGCACTTCCACTACCACGCGCCCTTCATCGAGATCGCGAGCGTGGGCAGCCTCGCGACGATCGCGGCGTGGGCCGGCGTGCTCGCCGGGTGGCGGGCCCGTCGACGCCGTCGCGGTAAGGTCGCGCCGTGACGCGACTGGCGATCGTCGGTGGCGCGGGGCGGATGGGCCAGGCGCTCGCCGAGGGCCTCGCGGCCCGGGGCCACGCGATCGCCGTCCTGGTGGACCGTACCGAGCCGGCCGCGCTCTTCGGCGCCACCCACCGGGTCGCCCTCGAGGCGGTCGACCCGGAGACGGTCGGGGCCGTGGTCGACTTCTCCTCGCCCGAGGGCGTGCTCGCCTCGGCGCGCTGGTGTGCGACCCACCGGGTCCCGCTCGTCGTGGGGGCGACCGGGCTCGGCGAGGGCGAGCGCCGGGCTCTCGAGGCGACCGCGCGCGAGGTCGGGGTCGTCGTCGCGGCCAACTTCGCCCTGGGGGCCGTCCTCGTCGAGCGCTTCGCCGCACTGGCCGCGCCCTACTTCGATCGCGTGGAGGTCATTGAGCTGCACCACGACCGCAAGGCCGACGCCCCGTCGGGGACGGCGCTCGCGACGGCGCGCGCGATAGCCGCGGCGCGCGCCGCGGCGGGGCGCCCGGCGATGCAGGACCCGACCACGCGCGAGACCCTGGCCCACGCCCGGGGGGCCGAGGGTCCCGAGGGCGTGCGCATCCACGCGGTGCGCCTGCCGGGGCTGGTCGCCCACGAGGAGGTGCTGTTCGGCTCGCCGGGGGAGGGGCTCACCCTGCGCCACGACTCTTACGACCGCCAGAGCTTCGTCGCGGGCGTCGCGCTCGCGCTCTCGAAGGTCACGGCGTCGCCCGGGCTGGTCGAAGGACTCGGCGGGCTCGTCTAGCCACCGGCCGGCCGGGCCCGGCTGGTAGGTTCGTCTCGTGGAACCCCTGTTCGGACGAGTGCTCACGGCACTGGTCACGCCCTTTGGCCCCGACGGCGCCGTCGACTACGACGTGGCGCGCGAGGTGGCCCGCTTCGTCGTGTCCCAGGGCAGCGAGGGGCTCGTGGTCGGCGGGTCGACCGGCGAGGGCTCGTCGCTCACCGACGACGAGAAGCTGAGCCTCTTCGCCGCGGTCGCCGAGGCCGTCACCGTGCCGGTCATCGCCGGCTCGACCTTCGCGAGCACCCGCGCCTCGGTCGCCCTCACCGCCCAGGTCCGCGCCACCGGGGCGGCGGGCGTGCTCGCCACCACCCCCGCCTACGCGCGCCCGAACCAGGCCGGGCTCATCGCTCACCTCGGCGCGGTCGCCGAGAGCACGCCCCTGCCGGTGATGCTCTACGACGTCCCGACCCGCACCGGGCGCAAGATCGCCACCGCGACCACCCTCGAGCTCTGCCGTCAGCACACGAACATCGTCGCTTTGAAGGACGCCTCGGGCGACCTGCCGGCCGCCGCCCGGGTCAAGGCCCAGCTGGGCGACCGGCTCGACCTCTACTCGGGTGACGACAGCCTGACCCTGCCCTTCCTCGCCGTGGGGGCGGTCGGGGTGGTCTCGGTGGCCGCCCACTGGGCCGGGGCCGAGTTCGTCGCCATGGTCGGGAGCGTCGAGCGCGACAAGTGGTCCAAGGCCCGCAAGATCAACGAGCGCTTGGCCGAGAGCTACGCCTTCGAGAGCTCCGAGGCCCACCCCAACCCGATGCCGGCCAAGGCCGCCCTACGCTTCCTCGGCTTCGCCGTGGGCGAGTGCCGTCTGCCCCACTCGGCGAGCGACCCCGGGCTCAACGCCGCCGCCGCCCGGGTAGTCGGGGAGCTCCAGGCGGCACGTGCCTAAGGGGCTGCGGGTCACCTTCCTCGGCGGCCTGGGGGAGATCGGCCGCAACTGCATGGCCCTCGAGCAGGACGGGCGCATCGTCGTGGTCGACGCCGGCCTGATGTTCCCCGAGCCGAACATGTACGGGGTCGACCTCATCCTGCCGGACTTCCGCTGGCTCGTCGAGCGGCGCGACCGTGTCGACGGCATCGTCCTCACCCACGGCCACGAGGACCACACCGGCGCGCTGCGCTACCTGCTGCGCGAGGTGAACGTCCCCCTCTACGGCAGCCCCCTCGCGCTGGGCTTCGCCCGTCACCGACTAGCCGAGGCCAAGGGCCTCGGTCGCGTCGAGTACATCGAGGTGGCCGATCTCGAGCGGCGCCGGATCGGACCCTTCGAGGTCGAGTTCATCCCGGTCACCCACTCGGTGCCAAGCGCGCACGCGCTGGCGCTCCACACGCGCGAGGGCGTCGTGGTGCACTCGGGCGACTTCAAGCTCGACGCCTCGCCGATTGACGGGCGGCGCACCGACCTCGGGCGTCTGGCCGCGTTGGGCGAGGAGGGGGTGGCCCTCCTGCTCGCCGACTCGACCAACGCCGAGGAGCCCGGGTTCACTGCCTCGGAGTCGAGCGTGGGGGTGTCGCTGCGCCGGCTCTTCCTCGAGCGTCCCGAGCGCCGCCTGGTGGTGGCCTGCTTCGCGAGCCACATCCACCGGATCCAGCAGATCGCCGACGCGGCCCACCTGACCGGACGCCGGATCGCCTTCATGGGCCGCTCGATGGAGGCCAACGTGAAGCTGGCCCGCAAGCTCCACCTCCTGCGGGTCGACCCGGCCGACCTCATCGACGTCGAGGAGATCGGGCGCTACGCCCCCGGCGAGGTGTGCGTGGTGTGCACCGGCAGCCAGGGCGAGCCGCTCTCGGTGCTGGCCCGGCTCAGCCGCGGGGACGCCCGCGGCTTCTCGGTGGGCGTCGAGGACACGATCATCCTCTCCTCGCACCCGATCCCGGGCAACGAGTGGTCGGTCGGCCGGGTGATCGACGACCTGCACCGCGAGGGCACTGAGGTGATCGACTCCTCCCAGGAGAACGTCCACGCCTCGGGTCACGGCCGCCAGGGCGAGCTGCGCACGCTGCACCAGCTGGTGCGCCCGCGCACCTTCGTGCCGGTCCACGGGGAGTACCGCCACCTCGTCCACCACGCCGAGCTGGCCCGCTCCATGGGCCTCGCGGCGAAGGACGTCCTCGTCTGCGAGGACGGCGACCAGGTCGAGGTGAGCGCCAAGGGCATCCGGCGCGCCGGGCGCGTGCCGGCCGGACTGCACTACATCGACGGGGCCACTGGCGACCTCGACGAGCGGCCCCTCGAGGAGCGACGGATGCTCGCCGAGTACGGGGTCGTGCTCGTCTCGTCGGCCGTCGACCGCGACGCGGTCGAGCTGGCCGCTCCGGTGAGCGTGACCACGCGCGGCTGGTTCGAGGGCGAGCGCGACGGTGACGTCGTCACCCACCTCGAGCGGGAGGTCCGCGACGCCCTGGCCGATGCCCTGGCCGAGGGCGTCCTCGACGCCGACGCCCTCTCCAAGGTGGCCCAGCGAGCCGCCGGACGCCTGCTCGGCCAGCGCTACCGGCGCCAGCCCGTCGTCTTGGCGGTCGTCGCCGTCCTCTAGGCCGGCTCGGACTTGTCGGGCTCGCCGTGGTCGGCGTTGGCCCGCCCGGCCCGCCAGTAGGCCTTGTGGCTCATCGCCGACTCGTCCAGGCCGCGGTCGCTGAGGCTCGCCCGGAGCGCCCTCACGACGTGGAACTCCCCGAAGAGGTAGGCGTGGCCCGGACCGGGGGGCAGCTCGAGGGTGGCCAGGGCGCGGCTCAGGCCCTCGGGGTCCGAGGGCGCCCGCCCGGCGCGCTCGCTCACGACCAGTCGCAGGCCGACCCCCTCGGGCGGGGCCGGAGAGCGCGCGTCGTCCATCTCGTCGACCTCGAGCGCGACGAGCGCGCGCTGACCGGGCGCGAGCGCCTCGACCATGCGCGAGAGCGCCGCGAGGGCGCTCAGGTCCCCGCAGAAGAGGTGCCAGGTCGCCGTCGCGTCGAGGGCGATCTTGCCCCGGGGACCGATCGCGACGACCTCGTCGCCGGGCGCGACGGCACGCACCCAGTCGACGCCGGGCCCCTCGTGGTCGACGCCGACCCACAGGGTGATCGTCGAGGCGTCGGGGTCGACCCGGCGCACGCTGTAGCGCCGCCGCAGGGTGCGCCCTCGGCCCACGTCCACCATGACGTCGCTGCCGGGCGCGCCGCCGAGGCGGGGGTCGACCGCGAGGGTCACCTCGACGAGCGAGCTCGAGAGGGTCTCTCTCGCCACGACCGTGGCGACGGCGGCCGTCGCGCCGAGTCGGGTGGCGAGGGTCACGGTCGCGTCGTCGATGTTCGGCATCGGCTCAGCCTACGGGCCGCTCGAGGAGCCGGACCGTGGTCGCGTCGATCTCGGACTCGACGGCGTCGAGCTCGCCACGGGTGACGGCGGTGCCCTGGCGGGCCCCGCGGATCTCGCCACGGGTCGAGCGTGTCGCCGCCCGGGCCCGGGCGACCGCGCGCAGGGCCGCGCGCCGGGCGAGGTGCCGGGTCGCCGGGTCGGCGCC
>JAKBNI010000047.1 GCA_021831125.1 Actinomycetes bacterium
TTGGCGTAGCTCGTGGCGTAGTAGTTGACCAGGACGATCTGGCCCCGGTAGTGGGCGCTGACGCGCAGGGCCCGCACGATGGCGTGCACGTTGGCCGTGACGCTCGCCAGCACCGGGGTGAGCTCGGAGGCCGAGGCGCACTGGTCGGCGGTGGTCTGCTGGCAGATGAAGCCGTCGTTCGCCCCGATCATGAGCGTGACGAGCGTGGTGCGCGGGTGCGTGCGGAGGTAGTGCATCGCGTAGGCCATCTGGCTGCCCGTGTAGCTCACGTGGAGCGGGTAGAGCGTCCGGTAGCCGCCGGGCAGCGTCGTCCCGGTCGCGCTCGGGTGGTTCTCGCACCCGTTGCTGAGGGCGCTCGTGTTCAAGAAGCTCGACGAGGTCTCACCCGGGCAGGCGGCGTTGGCCAGGTGGAGGCCGAGCGCGGACGCGACGAACTCGGGGAAGCCCACGAAGTCCGAGGCCGTCGCGTAGTCCGGCGCCGGCACGGTCGTCGACTCCCGGTAGCCGAAGGAGACGGAGTCGCCGAGCGCCAGGTAGTCGCTCCCGGGCGTCACGGCGCTGACCGGGACGGGGCGCCGCGTGGAGGCGGCGCCCGACGCTCCCGCGGAGGGGGCGGCGAGCAGCGCCGCCAGCACGACCGCCACCGCCGCCCGGCGCGACACCAACCACGTGGGAATCCTCACGAGACGCTCCTCCTCATTCAGTCGCCACAGACTAACGAGCGCCGAGCACGTGTCCCGTGGCGGGTCCGGCCGTCACGTGTCGCTGTTCCTCGGGGCGGGGATAGCGACCTCGGGCACGAGGGTCTCGGGGACGGCGCCGGTCATGACCACGACGCCGGCGCTCATGGCCACGACCGCGAGCGCGGTCACGGCGAGGGCGCCCGGGCTCGAGGCGAGGCGCTCGTGGAAGAGCCCCACGCCGTAGAGCACGCTCACGAGGGGGTCGACGATCACGATGAGCGGCTGGGAGACCCGCAGGGGTCCCTCGCGCAGCGCGAGCTGCTCGGTCGTGAGGCCCGCGAGGCCCGCCGCGATGAGCGCGTAGAGCGGCCAGGAGGTCACCAGCCCGGCGACCCCGCCCGCGACGAGGGCGTCGGTGGCGCTCTTGATGAAGGTGGCCTCGAGGGCCCACAGCACAGCGGTCGCCGTCGCGAAGCTCGCGGCACGCCGCGCGGGTCCGGCGCCCCGGGCGACGAGCACCAGCGCGCCGACCGCGAGCACCGACACTGCGGTCGTCGTGACCCACGCGGCCCTCGTCGGCGCGCGGGCCACGCCGTGGGGGTCCATCACGACCAGCACCGTCGCCAGGGCCAGGGTCGTGACGCCGGCGCTGGCCCACGCTCGCCGAGAGAGTCGCTGTCGGCGCCAGAGCCGACGCAGGACGAGCGCGAGCACCAGCTCGCTCACGAGCAGGGGCTGGACGAGCGAGAGCGGGCCCGCGTGCAGGGCGATTGCCTGGAAGACGAGCGAGCCGAGCATGCCGACCCACCCGAGGAGCCACAGCGGGTGGCGCACGACGTGGCGGACCCACGCCCACCCCCGGTGGGCGCCGGCGGCGGTGGCCACGTGCTGCATCATCACCGCCGTGGCGTTGGCGAGGGCGGTGAGCAGGGCGAAGGAGACGGCCACGCCGGTCGAGGTCACTCAGTGCCCCGTCGCGTCGTCAAGCTCGTCAACAGAGCGAAAGATACACGTCGCTCCCGAACGCCTTGAGGGCCCGTCCGACACGGGCGTTCGCCCCGTCCCGTGGATCGCCACCGCCGCGTGACCGCGGCACCAGGGTCCAGCGGGACGACGGTGGCGCGTCGGGATGGCGAGGGCCTTCGCAAACCCTCAACTCTGCAATCTATGCAGCCTGGACGGTGCAACTCATGCAGCTCGGAGAGCGCATTTCATGCGACCTGGACAGTGCACGGCCTGCGCCTGGTGGCTGACCGTTCGATGACGGGCGGGATCGGTGGCGAGTGTCGTCCGGTGCAACTAGAGATCGGCCACTCGGCGCCAGACCGCCGCCGGCAGGTGGCGCACCACCATGAACAGATAGCGCAGCACCGGGGGGCTCCAGATGACCGGCGCGTTGCTCGAGAGTCCCCGTACGACGTACTCGGCGACCTCGTTGGGGCCCGTGGTGAAGGGGGCCTCCTTCTGACCGGCCGTCATCTTGGTACGCACGAAGCCCGGACGCACGAGCTGGAGGCGCACGCCGGTGCCCACCAGGGAGTCGCTCATCCCCTGGCACAGCCGGTCGAGGCCGGCCTTGGCCCCGGCGTAGAGGTACATCGAGCGCCGCACGCGCACCGCCGCGACCGAGGTGATGACGAGGATCCGCCCGTGGCCCTGGGCGAGGAGGCGGGTGCGCACGGCGGTGAGCGCGGCGACCGGCCAGGTCATGTTCACCGTCACCATCCGAGTGGCCTCGGCGGGGTCGTTCTCGAACTCGGACTGGTCCCCGAGGGCGCCGACCGCCACGATCACCAGGTCGACAGGTGCGCCGACGCGCTCGAAGGCCGCCGCGACGGCCGGTCCGGCGCTCGCCGGGTCCTCGGCGTCGACGACGACGACCTCGGTCCTCGCAGCGCCGTACTCCTCGGCCTCGCGGGCCGCCTCGGCGAGTCGAGCCGGGTCACGACCGGCGAGCACGACGACCTCGGCGCGCGCGGCGCAGAGCTTTCGCACGATGGCCCGGGCAATCTCCGAGGTGCCCCCGAGCACCACCACGCTCTGGGGCTGACCGAAGGCGTTCTCCACGACTACCTCCCTACCAGATGGAGCCGCCGCGCGAGGTCGCTCGAGAGCACGCCCTCGGGGTCGACCCGCCCGCGCACCGCGCGCCACTCCTCGAGCCGGGGGTACATGGCCTCGACCTTCGCCGGGGCCAGGCGGGCGTCCTTCGCGAGGTAGACGCGCCCACCCACCGAGAGCACGAGCTCGTCGAGGGCGTCGAGCTCGCCGGGCAGCGAGGGCGCGCCGACGGGCAGGTCGAGGGCGAGGGTCCAGCCGGCCAGGGGGAAGGAGAGGTGACCGGGGTCGCCCGGGCCGAAGCGCTTCAAGACGGCGAGGAAGCTCACGAGTCCCGAGCGCGCGAGCCGCTCGACGACGGCGCGCACGGTATCGCCGGCGCCCTCGGGCACCACGAACTGGTACTGGAGGAAGCCGCGCGGGCCGTAGAGGCGGTTCCAGTCGGCGACCCCGTCGAGGGGGTGGAAGAAGCCCCCGATCGAGTGGGGCTCGGCGACGGCGTGGCGCGGGGCGCGACGGAACCACGCCTCGTTGAAGGCCCGCACGCTGAGCCGGTTGAGCAGCCCCGGCGGCGCGACGAAGGGCACGCTGAGCCGTCCCGCGCGCGGCGCGCGCGGCGCGTCGGCGCCCGCGGGTGCGTGGTCGCCCCGGGTCAGCACCGCCCGGCCGGTGCGCGAGCCCCGGGCCGTGCAGTCCACCCAGGCCACCGAGTAGCGGTAGCGCTCGTCTCCTTCGACCATGGCGGCCATCACCCCGTCGAGGTCGTCGAAGCGCTCGGTGTCGACGAGCACCACGTCGCTCTCGACGCGCAGCAGGCGCAGGCGCACCCGGGTCACGATGCCCGTGAGCCCCATCCCCCCCACCGTCGCCCAGAAGAGGTCCGGGTCGACGGCGGGCGAGACGTCGAACACCCCGCGCGGGGTCGCGAGGCGGAGCGACTCGACGTGGCTCCCGAACGAGCCGTCGCGGTGGTGGTTCTTGCCGTGCACGTCGGCCGCCACGGCGCCGCCCATGGTGACCTGGCGGGTCCCGGGGGTGACGGGCACGAACCAGCCCTCGGGCAGCGAGACGGCGAGCAGCGCGTCGACGCTGGCCCCGGCGCCCAGGGTCACGAGGCCCGCGTCGTCGATGGGTCCGATCTCGTCGAGCCCCGTGAGGTCGGCGACCGTGCCGCCGGCCAGCTGGGCCGCGTCGCCGTAGCTGCGCCCGAGCCCGCGCGCACAGAGCGGCCCGCGCCCGAGCAGCTCGACGAGGGCCTCCTCGCTCGAGGGCGTGACGACGCTGGCGCTCGCCGCGGGGGTGCGGCCCCAGCCCGCGAGCCGGGTCACCGGTAGACCGCCCAGGCGAGCAGGAGCGCCCAGGCGAGGCCGAGGGCCTGGACGACCCGGTTGTGCAGGATCAGGTGCTCGGGGGTCTCGCCCTCGCCGGCGAGGGCCCCGCGCAGGATGTAGAGGACGGCCACCACGACCGGGATGACCGACAGGTGCACGGGGAACGCGTCGTTGCGCAGGGTGGAGAGCCCCTGGGCCGAGGTGTCGAACGCCCAGAGGCAGTACCCGGCCACCGCGACCGAGGCCGCGAGGGTCAGGGTGGACTCGAGGAACCGGGCGGTGTACTCGGCGAGCACCTTGCGCGTGACCCCGGAGGTCTCGGTGCCGAGCTCGGCCGCGCGCTTGCCCGCGACGAGGAACAGCGCCCCGAAGGAGATAACCACGAGGAACCACTTGGAGACGGCGAGGTGGCTCGCCGCCGCCCCGGCGAGGGCGCGCAGGAAGAAGCCGCTCGCCACGATGGCGAGCTCGATCACCGGGACCTGCTTGAGGTGCAGGTTGTACGCCACGGTGAGCGCGGCGTAGGTCAGGAGGGTCCACTCGAGCTCCCCGGGCGAGGGCAGGACGAGGGGGAGGGTGAAGGCGAGGACCCCGAGCACGAGCGCCGTGGCGAGGGCCGCCGGCGGCGCCAGCTCGCCCGCGGCGATGGCCCGGGTGCGCTTGGTGGGGTGGGCCCGGTCGGCCTCGACGTCGCGCAGGTCGTTGGTGATGTAGAGGGCCGAGGCGAGCAGGCTGAAGGCGCCGAAGGCGACGGCCGTGTGCCCCACGACGCCGCGGTGGGTGAGCACCCCGGCCGCGGCCGGCGCGACCACCACGATGAGGTTCTTCACCCACTGGCTGGGGCGCATCGCCGAGAGGAGGGCGCGCACGGGCCCGCGGGCGGTCGTCACCCGACTCACGCTACTGGCCGGGACCGCGGCGTCCCCGCCGCGAAAAGTCCCGATTTTCAAGCCAACTATGCTGAACTCGATGGAGCGCACCTACCGCGTCGTGGTCGCCAAGCCCGGTCTCGACGGGCACGACCGGGGCGCGAAGGTGATCGCGAGGACCCTGCGCGACGCGGGCTTCGAGGTCGTCTACACGGGCCTGCACCAGACCCCCGAGCAGGTCGTCCAGGCCGTGGTGGACGAGGACGCCGACGCCCTGGGGCTCTCCCTGCTCTCGGGGGCCCACCTCGTCCTCGTGCCCAGGGTCATCGAGCTGCTAGCCGGCGCCGGGCGGGCCGACGTGCTGGTCGTGGTCGGGGGGATCATCCCCGAGGGCGACCTCGCGGCCCTCCAGGCGGCGGGGGTCGCCCGGGTCTTCACCCCGGGCTCGTCGCTCGAGGAGATCGGCGCCTGGCTCGAGGCCGCCCTCGACGCGCGCGAGCTCCAGCACCACTGAGACGGCGAAAGGACGCAATGGACCTCTTCGAGTACCAAGGCAAGCAGTACTTCGCGCGCTACGGGATCCCCGTGTCGCCCGGCGGGGTCGCCGACACCGTCGAGGAGGCCCTCGCTGTCGCCGAGCGGGTGGGCTACCCGGTCGTGGTGAAGGCCCAGGTCAAGGTGGGCGGGCGCGGCAAGGCCGGCGGCGTCAAGCTCGCGACCGGACCCGACGAGGTCCGCGCCCACGCGGGCGCCATCCTCGGGCTCGACATCAAGGGCCACGTCGTCAAGCGCCTCTGGGTCGAGCACGCGAGCGACATCGAGAAGGAGTACTACGCCTCGTTCACCCTGGACCGGCCGAACAAGGTCCACCTGGGCATGCTGAGCGCCCAGGGCGGGGTGGAGATCGAGGTCGTCGCCGCCGAGAGCCCCGAGGCCATCGCCATGTTGGCCATCGACCCGGTGCGTGGGCTCGACGTGGCGACGGCCCGGCGCTGGGTGGCCGAGGCGGGCCTGGACGAGCCGGCCCGGGCCCAGGCGGCCGACCTGCTCGTCGCGCTGTACCGCTGCTACACCGAGGGCGACTGCGACCTGGCCGAGATCAACCCCCTCATCCTCACCCCCGGGGGCCAGGTCCACGCGCTCGACGCGAAGGTCACCCTGGACGACAACGCGGCCTTTCGCCACCCCGAGTGGGACGAGTTCCGCGGGGACGAGTTCGAGGACCCACGCGAGAGGCGCGCCCGCGAGAAGGGCCTCAACTACATCGGCCTCGACGGGTCGGTCGGCATCATCGCCAACGGGGCCGGGCTCGCGATGTCGACCCTCGACGTCGTGAACCAGGTCGGGGGCTCGGCCGCGAACTTCCTCGACATCGGCGGCGGCGCCAACGCCGACGTGATGGCCGCGGCGCTCGAGGTCATCAACGCCGACCCCAAGGTGAGGAGCATCTTCGTGAACATCTTCGGAGGCATCACCCGGGTCGACGAGGTCGCCAAGGGCGTCCTCGAGGCGCTCGCGCGCGTCGATATCGCCTCGCCCATCGTGCTGCGCCTGGACGGCACCAACGCCGTCGAGGGTCGCGCGATCCTCGCCGCGCACCTGAACGACCGGCTCGTCACCGAGCCCACCATGTTGGAGGCCGCGCGCCGCGCCGTGGCCCTGGCCCGTTAGGAGAGCCGTGAGCATCTTCGTCGACGAGAGCACCACCGTCATCGTCCAGGGCCTCACGGGCTCCCAGGGACGGTTCCACGGTCTGCGCAACCGCGCCTACGGCACGAGGGTCGTGGGCGGGGTCACCCCGGGCAAGGGCGGCACCGACGTCGAGGGCATCCCCGTCTTCGACTCGGTGCGCGAGGCCGTCGAGACGACCGGGGCCACGGCGTCGTTCATCGCCGTGCCGCCGCGCTTCGCCTCGGCCGCCATCCTCGAGGCCGCCGAGGGCGGGATCGAGTTCATCGTCTGCATCACCGAGGGCATCCCGGCCCAGGACGAGGCCCTCACCTACAACCGGCTCGTGGAGGAGCACCCCGGGGTGCGCCTGCTCGGGCCGAACTGCCCGGGCATCATCAGCCCGGGCAAGTGCAACATCGGCATCACCTCGGGCGACATCGCCCTCCCGGGTGGGCCGGTCGGCATCGTCTCGCGCTCGGGGACCCTCACCTACCAGGCCCTCTACGAGCTGAGCCAGAAGGGCGTGGGCCAGACCACGTGCGTGGGCATCGGCGGCGACCCGGTGCCCGGCACCAACTTCATCGACTGCCTCGAGGCCTTCCAGGCCGACCCCGAGACCAAGGCGGTGATGATGATCGGCGAGATCGGCGGCTCGGAGGAGGAGCGGGCCGCGGAGTGGATCGCCCAGAACATGGACAAGCCCGTCGTCGCCTACGTCGCGGGCGTGACCGCGCCCCCGGGGCGCAAGATGGGCCACGCCGGGGCGATCATCTCGGGCTCGAAGGGGACGGCCCAGGCCAAGATGGCGGCCCTCGCCGACGCCGGGGTGAGGGTCTGCCAGAACCCCACCGAGGCCGGCGAGGCGATGGTCGAGATCGTCCGGGCGCTCTAGTCGTGGCGGTCGCCCTCGGGGTGCTCGTCTCGGGCTCGGGGACCATCCTCGAGGCCTTCCTCGCGGCCGGGCTCGTCCCGCGGGTGGTGGCGAGCGACCGGGCCTGTCGCGGGCTGGAGGTCGCACACGCGGCCGGCGTCGAGGGCCTGCTCGTGGCGCGCTCGGCCTACGGGGGGTTCGGCGAGCGCTTCGAGCGCGAGCGCTACAGCGTCGACCTCGCCGCGGCGCTCTCGCGGCGCGAGGTGGGACTCGTCGCCATGGCCGGCTTCGGCACGGTGCTCGCCCCCTCGTTCTTCGAGGCCTTCCCGGGCCGGGTCCTCAACACCCACCCGAGCCTGCTGCCCGCCTTCAAGGGCTGGCACGCCGTCGCCGCGACCCTCGCGGCCGGGGTCGCCGAGACGGGCTGCACGGTCCACGTGGCGACCGAGGCCCTCGACGACGGGCCCATCCTCGCCCAGCGGCGCGTCGCGGTCGACGCCGGCGACGACGAGGCTCGCCTCCACGAGCGCATCAAGGGCGTCGAGCGCTCGCTCTACCCCGAGGTCGTCGCGCGCGCGCTCGCGCAGATCGAGGCCGGTGGCGAGCCGGCCGACCTCGCGGCGCAGCGGGAGCCGGCGTGAGGGCCCTTATCAGCGTCTACGACAAGACCGGTCTCGTCGAGTTCGCCCGGGGCCTCGCCGAGCTCGGCTGTGAGCTCGTCGCCTCGGGCCAGAGCGCGGCCGCCCTCGCCGCGGCCGGCCTCGCGCCGCTCGAGGTCGCCGAGCTCACGGGCTTCCCCGAGATGCTCGACGGCCGGGTGAAGACGCTCCACCCGAGGGTGCACGCGGCGATCCTCGCGGACCTCGACCGGCCCGAGCACCGCGCCCAGCTCGAGGCCCAGGCGATCACCCCGATCGACCTCGTGGTCGTGAACCTCTACCCCTTCGCCGCGGACCCCTCGATCGAGCTGATCGACGTGGGGGGCCCCACGATGGTGCGCGCCGCGGCGAAGAACCACGCCCACGTGAGCGTCCTCACCGACCCGAGCCAGTACGGTGCGGTGCTCGCCGAGCTGCGCGAGCGCGGCGCCACCTCACCCGAGACCCGTCGCCGACTGGCCCGCGCGGCCTTCGCCGCGACCGCCGCCTACGACGCGCGGATCGCCGCCTGGCTGGCCGACGACGAGGCCCTGCCCGAGCGGCTCGTGCTCGACCTCGAGCGCGTGGCGCCGACCCGCTACGGGGAGAACCCTCACCAGCACGCCGCCCGCTACCGGCGCGCGGGCACCCGCCCGTGGTGGGACGGGGTGACCCAGCACGCCGGCACGGCCCTGTCGTACCTGAACTACCTCGACGCCGACGCCGCCTGGCGCCTGGTGCACGAGCTCGCCGCGGACGTGCCGGGCGCGCGCGCCGCGGCCATCATCAAGCACGCCAACGCCTCGGGGGCGGCCGTCGCGGAGACCCTGCGCGACGCCTTCGAGCGGGCCCTGGCCGCCGACCCCCAGAGCGCCTTCGGCGGGGTCGTGGCGATCGGCGGCGAAGTGGACGACGACCTCGCGCGCGCCATCGCCGCCGGGCCCCAGGCCGACGTGATCGTCGCCGCGGGCTTCACCCCTGGGGCCGTCGAGGCCCTCGTCGCCCGGCGCAAGGCCACCCGGCTGCTGGCGGCGCCGGCCCCCGAGCCCCTCGGGCTCTCGGTGCGCACCCTGGGCGACACCGCCCTCGTCCAAGACGCCGACGAGCTCGTGGCCGCGGCCTCGACCTGGACCTGCGCGACGAGGGAGGTCCCGACACCCGCCCAGATGGTCGACCTCGTGGTCGCGTGGCGGGTCTGCGCGCGCACGACGTCCAACGCCATCGTCATCGCCCACGAGGGCGTCGCGGTGGGCGTGGGCGCCGGTCAGCAGTCACGGGTCGTCGCGGCCGAGCTCGCCGTCGCCAAGGCCAGCGAGCGAGCCCGCGGGGCCGCCGCCGCCTCCGACGCGTTCTTCCCCTTCCCCGACGGCCTCGAGCGACTGGCCGAGGCCGGGGTCACGGCCGTCGTCCAGCCGGGCGGCTCGGTGCGCGACGGCGAGGTCGTGGCCGCCGCCGACGCGGCGGGCCTCGTCATGATGATGACCGGCGAGCGGCACTTCCGCCACTAGGCCGAGGAGGACCATGGCACAGCTACTCGACGGCGAGCGCGTCGCCGCGGGCGTGAAGATGCAGCTCGCCGAGCGCGTCGCGCGCCTCGTCGCGGCCGGGGTGACCCCGGGGCTCGGGACGATCCTCGTGGGCGAGGACCCCTCGAGCGCCCGCTACGTCGCGATGAAGGTCGCCGAGTGCGCCGAGATCGGTGTGCGCTCGTTCGACGTGCACCTGCCCTCGAGCGCCGGCCAGGGCGAGATCGAGGCGGTCATCGACCGTTTCAACGAGGACCCGGCCGTCCACTCGATCCTCGTCCAGCTGCCCCTGCCCGACGGGCTCGACGAGCCGGCCGCCTTGATGCGAGTGCGTCCGGAGAAGGACGTCGACGGGCTCCACCCGGTGAACCTGGGCCGGCTCGTCATGGGCAACCCCGGGCCGCTGCCCTGCACGCCCCAGGGGATCGTCGAGCTGCTCGCCGCCTACGACGTGCCCGTCGAGGGGCGCCACGTCGTGGTGATCGGCCGGGGCCTCACCATCGGGCGACCCCTCGCCCTCCTGCTCGCCCTGAAGCGGCCCCACTGCAACGCCGCGGTCACCGTGGTGCACACCGGGGTCGAGGAGTTCGCCTCGCTCGTGCGCACGGGCGACGTCGTGGTCTCGGCCGCCGGGCGGGCCGGACTGGTGAGCGCCGACATGGTCAAGCCCGGCGCGGCTGTCGTGGGGGCGGGCACCTCCTTCGAGGGCCGTCGGCTCCTCTCCGACCTCGCCGACGACGTCGCCGAGGTCGCCGGGTGGGTCACGCCGCGCCTCGGCGGAGTCGGGCCGATGACCCGTGCCATGCTGTTGCGCAACGCCGTGCTGGCCGCCGAGAGGACGCGATGACGACTGCCGACGACACCACCCGCGACGATCGCGGGCGCGAGCTCGACTATCGGCCCTGGGGCGCCTACTGGGTGCTCGACGACGAGCGAGCCGACCACAAGGTCAAGCGCCTCGTCGTCGAGCCGGGCAAGCGGCTCAGCTACCAGCGCCACCGCCACCGCGCCGAGCACTGGTTCGTGGTGGCCGGGACCGCGACCGTGATCCTCGACGGCGCCGAGATCACCCTCGCCCCGGGCCAGAGCGTCGACATCGCGGTGGGCCAGGCGCACCGCTGTGAGAACCGCGGCACCGAGCCGGTCACCTTCATCGAGGTCCAGACCGGAACCTACTTCGGTGAGGACGACATCGAGCGCCTCGAGGACGACTTCGGTCGGGTCGGCTAGCCCCGTGCGCGTCGACGAGTTGGTCGCCCGCGGGCTGACCCGATCCTTCGAGTTCTTCCCGCCCAAGGGCGACGAGGAGCGCCTCGTCCTCGAGACGACCCTGGTCGAGCTGGAGGACCTGTCGCCCTCGTTCGTCTCGGTCACCTACCGCGGCGGCGAGGCGAGCCGCCAGCGGACCTTCGACCTCGTGACCTCGATCGAGACCCGGGGCCTCACCGCCATGGCCCACCTGATCTGCGTCGGCCACAGCGCCGCCGAGATGAGGACCCTGCTCGCGCGCTACGTCGCCGCGGGCGTCGAGAACGTGATGGCACTCGGCGGGGACACCCCGAGGGGTGAGGCGCCCGTCGGTGAGCTGCGCTACGCGAGCGAGCTCATCGAGCTCGCGCGCGAGGCGGGTCCCCTATGCGTGGGGGTCGGGGCCCACCCTCAGGGCCACCCACGCTCCAGCGACCGGGCGAGCGACCGGGCGCGACTCGCGGAGAAGCTGCGCCTCGCGGACTTCGCGGTCACGCAGTTCTTCTTCGAGCCCGAGGAGTGGACCCGGCTCGTCATCGAGCTCGCCGAGCTCGGGGTCGAGAAGCCCGTCCTCGCCGGCATCATGCCCGTCACCACCCTCTCGGGGGTCGCCCGCATGGCCGAGATGGGCGCGGCGGTGCCCGACTGGCTCGTCGAGCGCCTCGAGGCGGCCCACCACCGCGGCGGCCCCGGCGCGGTGCGCGCCGAGGGGGTGGCCGCGGCGACCGAGCTGTGCGAGGCGCTGCTCGAGGCGGGCGTGCCCGGCCTGCACTTCTACACCCTGAACCGCTCGAGCGCGACCCGCGAGATCCACCGGGCCCTCTTCCCCTAGGGACCTCGGTCCCTAGGGGACCCTCGCGGGGCCGGTCGTAGGATGGGCGCCATGGCTCAGAAGATCACCATGGACGCCTCGGGCGCCCTCAACGTGCCCAACGACCCGATCATCCCCTACGTCGAGGGCGACGGCACCGGCGTCGACATCTGGCCGGCCGCCCAGCTCGTCATGGACGCGGCCGCGACCAAGCACGGCAAGACCATCCACTGGAAGGAGGTCCTCGCCGGGGAGAAGGCCTTCAAGGCGACCAAGGACTGGCTGCCCGCGGAGACGGTCGAGGCCTTCAGAGAGCACCTGATCGGCATCAAGGGTCCCCTCACCACGCCGGTCGGCGGTGGGATCCGCTCGCTCAACGTCGCGCTGCGCCAGATCCTCGACCTCTACGTGTGCCTGCGCCCGGTGCGCTGGTTCAACGGCGTCCCCTCGCCGGTGAAGCGGCCCCAGGACGTCGACATGGTCATCTTCCGCGAGAACACCGAGGACGTCTACGCCGGTCTCGAGCTCGAGGGCGGCACCGCCGAGGCCGAGAAGCTGCGCGCCTACGTGAAGGAGGCCTTCGGCTGGGACGTGCGCGAGGGCAGCGGCCTCGGGCTCAAGCCCATCTCACCCTTCGGCTCCAAGCGGCTCATCCGGGCCGCCCTCAACTACGCGGTGGCGCGCAAGCGCGACTCGGTGACCCTCGTGCACAAGGGCAACATCCAGAAGTTCACCGAGGGCGCCTTCATGAAGTGGGGCTACGAGCTCGTGAGAGAGGAGTTCGCCGACGAGGCGGTCGGCTGGAACGACTGCAACGGCGAGCCCGGCGGCAGGATCCTGGTGAAGGACGTCATCGCCGACATCGCCCTCCAGCAGGTGCTGACCCGCCCGCGCGAGTTCAGCGTCATCGCCACGACGAACCTGAACGGCGACTATCTCTCCGACGCGCTGGCGGCCCAGGTCGGCGGGATCGGCATCGCGCCCGGCGCCAACATCAACTACGTCACCGGCCACGGGATCTTCGAGGCCACCCACGGCACGGCGCCCAAGTACGCGGGCCAGGACAAGGTCAACCCCGGCTCGGTCCTGCTCTCGGGGGTTCTGATGTTCGAGCACCTCGGCTGGCAGGCCGCGGCCGACGACATCGTCCGGGCCCTCGAGGCCACCATCGCCGAGAAGATCGTCACCTACGACTTCGCCCGCCTCACCGAGGGCGCCCACGAGGTCAAGTGCTCTCAGTTCGCCCAGGCCATCGTCGACCGTCTCTAGTCGCGAAGAGGAGAAGAGATGCCCCCCGTCACCGTCACCGTGACCGGCGCCGCCGGTCAGATCGGCTACGCCCTGCTGTTTAGGATCGCCTCGGGCGCCCTCTTCGGGCCCGAGACCCCGGTGGCGCTGCGCCTGCTCGAGATCGAGCCCGCGATGAAGGCCCTCGAGGGCGTCGTCATGGAGCTCGACGACTGCGCGTTCCCGCTCCTCACCTCGATCGAGGCGACGAGCGACCTCGCGACCGCCTTCGACGGGACCAACTGGGCCCTGCTCGTGGGGTCGATCCCGCGCAAGGCCGGCATGGAGCGCGGCGACCTGTTGAGCGTCAACGGCGGGATCTTCA
>JAKBNI010000048.1 GCA_021831125.1 Actinomycetes bacterium
GCGCGCCGCTCGGACCCGACGAGCTGCGCCGCTTTCGCCGCGCGCTCGCCGACGGGGGACGTCGCGCGCCGAGCGGGCGGTTCGCCGAGCTGGCCCTGGTGGACGCGCGGGCCCTGGCCCGCCCGTCCGTGGCCACCCTGCGCCGCGCGCGCCCGTCGGTGACCGGCGTCGACCTGCGCTACCCGTCGCGGCTCGCGACCGACCCTCTGCGACGCGCCTTCGCGACGCCCTCGCGGGCGGTGGGCGGGGTGGTGCTCGTCGACCAGTCGGGGTCGATGGCGATCGACGTCGAGGAGTTGTCAGGGCTGGTGCGCCGGTCCCCCGGAGCGCTCGTGCTCGGCTATAGCCATCGCCCGGGCGACCACGGGGTCACCCCCAACGCCTGGGTCCTCGTCGCGGGGGGACGGGTGGCGACCTCGGTGCCCGCGGGCAACGTCGGCAACGGGGTCGACGGGCCGGCCCTGCGTCTGGCGTTGGCCGAGCGGCGGCGGGGCGAGCCCGTGGTCTGGGTCACCGACGGGCAGGTCACCGACTCCAACGACTACCCCGACGAGGCGCTGGCACTGGAGTGCGCCCGGCTCGTCGAGCGCCACGGGGTGGTGCTCGTGCGCACCCTTGCCGACGCCTCGGTCGCGCTGCGCGCCCGGGGGCGCCAGGGCGCCGCCGAGCGGCGGGTCTTCGGTCGGGTTGGGGCGATGATTCCCCTGACCAGGGAGTAAGGAGATCACAGCGGCGCGAGGTCCCCTTGAAACGAACACCCGTTCGCTATAAAGTACGAACAGGTGTTCGTCGAACAGGGAGTCGCCATGGCCGCCGTCGAGATCCTCCAGAGTCCCGTGAGCGTGGCGCCCGCGTTGCGCGTGGTCTCTCCGCCCACGACGGGCGCCGCCCCGCGCTTCGACGGGGTCGGGGTGCACGAGCGGCTTGCCCGTCGCCGTCGCGCCCGCGCGCGCCGTCGCGCCCTCGCCCTCGGGGCGCTCGTGGTGCTCTCCCTGATGGTCCTGGCGGTCCCGGGACACAGCTTCGGCGCGACCTCGCCCACGGGGCTCTCGAGCGATCTCGCGGGCTCGTCGGTCCTCGCGGCCGGCGAGCTCTACGTGGTGCAGCCGGGTGACACTCTGGCGGGCATCGCGCGCGCGATGAACCCCGTCGACCCCGTCGAGGCGCGCGCCCTGCTCGTGTCGGAGTTGCACTCAACGGTGGTGGTCGCCGGTGAGCACGTCCTCATCCCCTGATAGCGCGCAATTTTCCGGGAGAATCGGGTGTATCGTGACATGGTGCGGTGCCCCTACTGCTCGGCCGAGGACGACCGGGTCGTCGACTCGCGTCTGGCCGAGGACGGGGTGGCGATCAGGCGTCGTCGAGAGTGCGCCCGCTGCCACCAGCGCTACACGACCTTCGAGCGGATCGAGGAGGTCGGAGCGTTCGTGGTGAAGCGCTCGGGCGAGCGTGAGCCCTTCGATCGCGAGAAGATCCTGCGAGGCGTTCGGGCCGCCGCGAAGAACCGACCCGTGGACGACGCCGCCCTCACCCGCGTCGTCGCCCGGGTCGAAGAGTCGATCCGCGCCGCGGGGCGCGACGTCTCGAGCGAGGAGATCGGCGTGGCGACCCTCGAGGCCCTGCGCGAGCTCGACGACGTCGTCTACGTGCGCTTCGCCTCGGTCTACAAGGGCTTCGAGGGTCCCGAGGACTTCGCGCGCGAGCTGGGCATGCTCGTCAAGACCACCGCGCCCAAGCAGCACGGCTAGATGCGGGCGCTGCGCCTCGCGCCGCGCGCGGTCCTCGCGGTCTACGCCCACCCCGACGACGCCGACGTCGCGGCCGGCGGAGCGCTCGCGGGGTGGGCGCGCGCGGGCGCGCGAGTGGACCTGGTGGTGGTGTGCGACGGGGCGAAGGGCTCGCACTCGCCCCTCCAAGAGGCCGGGGCTCTGGCCGAGCGCCGGCGCGCGGAGCTGACCGCGGCCGCCGAGCACCTCGGCGTGGCCGAGGTGACCTGCCTCAACCGGCCCGACGGGGAGGTGGTGAACGACGTGGAACTGCGCCGCGCCCTGGTGGGGTTGGTGCGCTCACGGCGCCCCGACGTCGTCGTCGGCCCCGACCCCACGGCCACGTTCTTCGGCGGGGTGTACGTCAACCACCGCGATCACCGTGAGACGGGCTGGGCCCTGCTCGACGCCGTCGCCCCGGCGGCGGCGATGCCCCTGTACTTCCCCGAGATGGGCGCGGCCCACCGCGTCGGGACGGTCCTGCTCTCGGGCACCCACGAGCCCGACGTCGTCGTCGACGTCTCGGCCACGATCGAGGAGAAGGTCTCGGCGGTGCGGGCCCACGCCTCCCAGCTCGACGCTGACGCCGCGGCGATGGGCGAGGCGGTGCGAGAGCGCGCCGCCGCCGCCGGCCGCGCGGTGGGTGCCGCCTTCGGGGAGGCCTTCCGGTGCCTTGAGCTCGCCCTCTAGGCGGCCCGGCGTCCTCGAGGCGCCCGTGCTGCACGTGGACCTGGACGCCTTCTTCGCCTCGGTCGAGGTGCTCGACGACCCCTCACTCGCCGGGCGCCCGGTGGCGGTCGGGGGTGCCGGCGAGCGGGGGGTCATCGCGAGCGCCAGCTACGAGGCCCGCCGCTACGGCGTGCGCTCGGCGATGTCGACGGCCCTGGCGCGCCGGCTCTGCCCCTCCCTCGTCGTCCTGCCCGGGCGATTCGAGCGCTACGGGGAGTACTCGCGGCGCTTCCACGGCCTGGTGGCCGAGCTCACCCCCGTCTACGAGCCGCTCGGCCTGGACGAGGTCTTCGCCGACCTGCGCTCACTGGCACGACTCGGCGTCGAGCCGGTCGAGGCCGCCCACGGGCTGCGCCGCCGGCTCCTCGACGAGCTCAGCCTGCGCAGCGGCATCGGGGTGGCGCGCAACAAGCTCTTCGCGAAGCTCGCCTCCAAGGCCGCGAAGCCCCGCGTGGAGGGAGGCCGCCTCCTCGAGGGCGAGGGGGTCGTCTGGGTGGACGCGGCGACCGAGGAGCGCTGGCTCGCGACCCTGCCGGTGCGCGCCCTGTGGGGGGTCGGACCCGCCACGGCGGCCAAGCTCGAGCGCCTGGGGCTGCGCGCGGTGCGCGACCTGCGAGGGGTGAGCGCGGCGACCCTCGCGCGCAGCGTCGGCCCCTCGATGGCCGCCACGTTGGTGGCCTTCGCGGCGGGCGAGGACGACCGCGAGGTCGTCACCGACCGACCGCTCAAGTCACTCGGCCACGAGGAGACCTTCGCCCGCTCGCTGGTCGGGCGCGAGGCCCTCGCCGACGCCCTGCGCACCCAGGCCGGGGTCGTCGCGCGCACGCTGCGCGAGCGCGACCTGCTCGCGCGCACCCTCACGGTGCTCGTGCGCTTCGACGACGGCGCCCAGGTCAGCCGCTCCCAGACCCTCGGCTACGGCCTCGACGACGAGGGGGCGCTGGTCGAGCTCGCCGAGGCGCTGGCCGGGTCGATCGAGCTCGCGGGGTCGGTGCGCCTGCTCGGACTGCACGCCTCGGGGCTGCGCGCGCGCGCCGGCGGGGGGGTCCAGCTGCGCCTGGACCTCGGGACGTCGGCGCACGAGGGCCCGCCCGAGGAGAGGGCCGAGGCCCGCCAGGTCGAACGGGCCGCCCTGCGCGACGCGATCGACGAGGTGCGTCGTCGCTTCGGGCGCGACGCGCTGGCCACGGCCGGCGAGCTGTCCGAGGACGGCGTCGAGGTCGCCACCCAGCGTGGCGGGTACCCCGTCGGTCCCGAGGACCCTAGGGGGCGACGGTGACGAGCGTGCCGATGGGGGTGTGGGGGTAGACGCTCGCCGCGGCGGCGAAGGGCATCTCGACGCAGCCGAGGCTCTGGGGGAAGCCGTAGCTCGCGCGGATGAAGCCGTGGAGGGCGTCGCCCCCGTGGAAGTAGGAGACGTCAGGGATGCCGGGGTCGGAGTAGTGGGTGCCGTCGGGGTTGGTGCCCGACATCGTCTGGGTGAGGTAGCGCAGGTACACCGGGTAGGTGCCCGGCGCCGTCGGGGAGGCCGGGATGCCGGTGTTCACCAGGGTGTGGAAGGTGGCGCGCCCGGCGACGTAGAGGGTGAGCGTCTCGGGCAGGGCCATCGAGACGTAGACGTAGTCGTAGGGGTGGGCGTCCACGGTGCCGGCGTTGGCGGCCTGGACGAGGTCGGCCCAGGTCGTGGGGTCGGCCTGGCCGGTCGTCGCCAGGCCGCTCTGGAGCTGGAAGGCCATGAGGGCCCCCTGGAGGACCACGTTGTCGCTGCCCACCCCCCACTGGGCGCGCAGCGCGGCGGGCAGGGTGGGGTAGGCCCAGGTGAAGACGCCCGGCGTGGCGGCGCTCGGGGTCGCCTGGGGCGCGGCCGGGGTGAAGGTCACCGGCAGGTAGCCGAGCTCGGCGAGGAGCTGGTCCTCCCAGACGACGTCGGTGGCGACCGCGACGCTCGTGTCGCGCACCCCGGTGAACACGCAGCGTGACGTGCACGACACCCCGGTCGGGGACGCGATGCGGTAGGTGATCCCGGGGGCGAGCACCTCGGTGGCGAGGGCCTCGACGGCGTTGGGCGCGATCTGGCGCCACGTGGAGGGCAGGGCGGGCGAGAGCGTGAGGGGCGGCAGGGCGCTCGCGGCCACCGGATGGCTGAAGACGAGCCGCTCGAGGGGCAGTCGGTTCGACAGGGCCGAGGGGACGCTCGCCTGCGCGCTCGCCACCCGCGCGGCACTCGCCCCGGCCGGGGCCGGCGCGAGGGCCAGGGCCGCCAGGGCGACCAGGAGGAGGAGGCCCCGGGCCGTGCGCACCATGGCCCCAGCGTACCGAGGGGTGGGGGCCGATGGCCTTACAATCGCCCTAGAGGGGAGGCCCCGTGGCACTGCTTCGACTGATCGCCTCGATCATCATCGTGCTCGTCGTGATCTGGGTCGTGCTCGCGGTGGTGGGCGTGCTGTCGTCGATCCTGCGCGCGGTCATTCTCGTGGCGATCATCCTCGCCGCGATCTGGTTCGTGTACCACCTGCTCTCGGGCAAGTGGCGCCGGGGCTCTAAGAGCTCCTAGGGCCGGCCGCTAGGCTGGGGGATCCTGGCGGCGTGGCCGAGTGGTTAGGCAGGGGCCTGCAAAGCCCCGTACTCCGGTTCGAATCCGGACGCCGCCTCGAGAGACCGTCGGGCGGTCCCGGTGGGGCGTCGGCTCGACCCGGGGCCGCGGGGGTGGCTAGGGTGCCCCGCATGGCCGACCCGTCGCCCCCCGCGTACCGGGCGCCGGGCGTCGTCACCCGCCACGTCGTCAACCGACTGGTCGTGGGGCTCACCCGGCTCGGGGTGAGCGTCTGGGGGAGCCGGGTCCTCGAGACGCGGGGGCGCACCACGGGTCTCGTGCGGCGCACGCCGGTGAACCTGCTCGTCGTCGAGGGCCGCTCCTACCTCGTCTCCCCGCGCGGCGAGGGCCAGTGGGTGCGAAACGTGCGCGCCGACGGGGGGCGCCTCGTCTTGCTGCTCGGGTCGCACCGGCGTACCTACGTGGCGAGAGAGCTGTCCGACGACGAGAAGGTGCCGGTCCTGCGGGCCTACCTGAGGCGTTGGAGGGCCGAGACGGGGGTCTTCTTCGGGGGCGTCGGTCCGGGGTCGACCGACGCCGAGATCGCGGCCATCGCGGGACGTCACCCCGTCTTCGAGCTCAGCGAGCGCTAGTGGCCCCGGGGCGCGCGCTACTGGCGGACGAGCGATACGGCGAGATCCGGCCGGAGGGCCGAGGCGAGCCAGCGCGGCCACGCCATCGCCCCGTGGCAGCGGAATGAGACGACGTCGCCGTCACGGGCGTCGAACGTGTCGGGTCGGCTGGAGTAGCGCCCGGCCCGCAGCACCAGCGAGTGGCGTCCGGGCGAGACCGTGAACTCGATGGACTGGTGCCAGCCGATCTCGCCCAGAGCCACCCCGTCCACCTCCACCTCGAAGGTGCCGCGGCGCAACTCGACGCCTACGCCCTCTCGCACGACTCGCAGGGTGGCCGTCACGATCCCTCCATCGCGGGTGGCGCCCCCGGCTCTCGCCGGCTGGGGAGTCCTCCGCTGTC
The DNA here is from genome assembly GCA_021831125.1 of Actinomycetes bacterium. GTDB lineage: Bacteria > Actinomycetota > Acidimicrobiia > Acidimicrobiales > RAAP-2 > RAAP-2. The sequence continues at coordinate 6,064 of JAKBNI010000048.1, forward strand.
CTGAGACTACGGGGTGCGTCGTCGCGCCCTCGGCCCCGGCCGGGGTCTCAGGGGCGTCGCGGGGACCAGCGGAAGCGCCGCAGGGCGACGAGCGTCGCGCCCGCCCCCCACAGCGCCACGGCCAGCAGGTCGTGCCACGCCCACGGCGAGACGCCCCGGGGGATGTCGAAGGGCCGGTCCATCGCCAGGATCAGGTGGCGCACCGGCAGGTAGTTCGAGAACCGGGCGAGGCCCGAGCCGGCCGGGAGGGGGAAGTAGAGGCCGGCGAGGAAGAGCAGGACGAAGAACACGATGCTCGTCACCGGTCCGGCGGTCTCCTGGTTGGGCACCAGCGTGCTGATCGCGACGCCCATGGCCGAGAAGCTGACGACGCCCACGAGGACCGCCACGACCAGGGCCAGCCAGGACGAGGGGAACGCGACGTGGTAGGCGACCCGGCCGATCACGAGCAGCAGGAGGAACTGGACGACCGCGACGATCGCGGTGCTCACGAAGATCGAGGTGAGCAGGACCCAGGTCGGCATCGGGCTGAGGCGCAGCCGCTTCAAGAGGCCGGTCTCGCGGCGGACCACGATGGTGATCGCGAGGGTCGTGAAGCCGGCCGCCATGACCCCGTAGGCTATGAAGCCCGGGACGTAGTACGTGATTAGACGCGCCCCGCCGAGGGTCGCCACGCGTTGGTTCCCGTCGCTGGCGCCGAGCATCACCAAGAAGACGACCGAGAACCCCACGGTGAAGACGGCCCCCACCCGGTTGACCCAGAAGGCCAGCTGCTCGAATTTGACCTGGTGGGCCACGAGGCGCAGGTCTCGTGTCCAGCGTCGAGACGGCGCGGAGGGGTCGCTCGTCGCCGTCACGGTTCGCTCCTCGCCGACTCGCCACCCTCCGGTCCGGTCAGCGCGAGATAGATGTCCTCCAGGGTCTCGCGCGTCACGCGCAGCCCGAGCGAGGCCAGGCCCCGTTCCCGGGCCCAGCCGGTGAGGGCGTGCAGGTCGTCGACCTCGTGCGCGGTGCGCACCTCGACCGCGTCGCCGTCGACGCGCGAGACCGTCACGGGCAGGTCCGAGACCGCGACGCCCGCGGGCAAGGTGAAGCGAATCGTGGCCTCGCCCCGGTCCCGCCCTCCGAGGGAGGTCGTCGTGCTGAGCGCGGCGACCCGACCGCGCGAGAGGACGGCCACGCGGCCGGCGAGGGCCTCCACCTCGTCCATGTAGTGACTCGACATGACGACCGTGGTGCCCTCGGAGGCGAGGAGCCGGATGAGGTCCCAGGTCGTGCGCCGGGCGGCGGGGTCGAGGCCGGTCGTGGGCTCGTCGAGGAAGAGCAGCTCGGGATTGCCGATGATCCCGAGGCCGATGTCCAGGCGACGCTGCTGGCCGCCCGAGAGTCGCTTGATCTTGGCGTCGCGCTTCTCGCTGAGCCCGACGAGCTCGATGACCTCGTCGACCGGGCGGGGGTTGGGGTAGAAGCCCGCGTTTCGCTCGAGCACCTGGCGCACGGTGAAGAACGGCTCGACGGCGAGCTCTTGGAGGACGACGCCAATGCGGGTGCGCAGGCCCGGGAGCTGGCGTGGGTCCCCGGGGTCGACACCGAGGACCTCGACGGTGCCCGCGTCGCGGCGCACGAACCCCTCGAGGATCTCGATGGTCGTCGACTTGCCGGCGCCGTTGGGGCCGAGGAGGCCGAAGACCTCCCCTCGTTCCACCTCGAAGCCGACGGCGTCGAGTGCCCGGATCTCCCCGTAGGACTTGGCGAGTCCCTCGACGCGCAGCGCCGGCGTCACCGGGCCACGACCCGATCGACGCACCGATCCTGGTGAGGGTGGGTCGCCGCACGCACGGGGCCCAGTGTACGGGTGCCCTCCCACGCGCCGTGGGCGCCTACGAGGTCCTCCGCGGTGGCCCGTCGCGCGAGGGGGTGGTCGGTGACCGCCGGCCGGTCCGGAGCCCGAGGCGCTTCTCGAACCATAGGGCGGCGTGTCGGTTGTGCCCGTAGGGGGGCACCTCGGCGTAGCCGGCGCTGCGGTAGAGGGCGATGGCCGCGGTCAGGGTGTGGTGGGTGTCGAGGCGCACGAGAGACTTTCCCCTGTGAGCCGCGGTGGACTCGAGCTCGGCGAGCAGGAGTCGTGCGAGCCCGAGACCCCGTGCGTCGGGACGGACCCAGAGGTGCTTGATCTCGTCGGTGTCGGGGTCGAGGTGCCGCAGGACGCCCACCCCCTGGGGCGTACCCCTCTCGCGGGCGATGAGGCACGCGCCGGCCGATCGGATCTCGTCGGGACTCACGAGCTCTGAGACGTCGTAGCCCTCGGGGAAGAGGCTCCCCAGTTCGGCCGCGTACGCCCTCAGGCAGTGTCGGGCGTCCGCGCCCCTGGGATCGGCGCGCTCCACGCTGACCGCGGCGCGACGCACGAGGCGCTCGATCGAGCCCATGGCCTCGACGAGTCGGGCCCGGTCCGAGAGGGCGAGCCCGGCGAGCAACTCCGCGGCGAAGGCCTGGGAGCGCCCGTCGAGGATGCCGACCTCGCGTCGACCCCGAGCCGTGAGGCCGGCGACGCGTGAGCGACGATCGTCGGGGTCGGTCACGAGCGTCACGAGCCCCTGGTCCTCGAGCGACCTCAGCAGGCGCGCGAGGTAGCCCGAATCGAGGCCGAGACGCGCGCGCAGCTCGCGCAGCGCCCGTCCCGACTCGCCGATCTCGAAGAGCAGGCGAGCCTCGGCGAGGGGTCGGCGCTGCCCGAGGTAGTGGTCGTCCAGTGCGCCGACGCGCGAAGTGATAAAGCGGCTGAAGCGGCGCACGGCGGCGGGGTACCCGTCGGGAGTCGAGGGCGTCTCGCGGGAACTCACGCGGGCGATATTTCCTGACTGAAGTCAGACAATCACGGTGTCGGCGTGCACACGTCCGGTGGCCCCGCCGGAGGGGGCGAACCGGTCTCTGGGGGACGGCGCTGTCTCATCCGGGTCGGCGGAGCGCTCGCCGTGGCGGTCTGCGTGGCGGGCGGACGGCGTTGGATCTCATCGACGGGCCCGCTCGCCGTGTCGGGGAACCTGATGTTTGAGCGCCGGCGCGCTCGAGGGGGGTCTCGTCGATCGGCGCGGCGCCGTGATCTCGAGGTGGGCGCGAACGCGGCGCACCCCGGGGACGAGCCCCGGGGTGCGCCGCGTTCGCGTGTGAGGGTGGCTAGGCCTTGACGCTCGTGGCGACGACCACGTTCTTGTTCTTGCCGGCGAGCCGGCCGGTCGCCGAGACGGCGGCGCCCTTGACGAGCTTCGCGGCCGAGCCGGCGCTGAAGGTCGCCTTCTTGTAGTTGACGATGTAGGTCTTGGATCCGACGGTGAGCCAGAAGGTGGTCTTGGCCGCGTCGACGCGCGAGATCTTGCCCGTGACGGTGGTGGCGGCGACCGCGTGGGTCTTGGTGTGGGTCGGCTTGGACGCCGCACCGGCCGGCGCGGTCGCGGCGACACCGAGACCGAGCGACCCGATCGTGAGCGCCACCGGAAGGATCGCCTTGGCCATCGTGTTCTTCATCTGTTCTCCTTTTGGACTGGCTGGCGCATCGGAGTGGGTCTCGGATGAGACCCACGTCCGACGCGAGGTTCACGGTACCGACGCGTGTCGTGGCCGACGATGTCTCACGGCAAAGAAAGGGCAAAGATTGCGTCTGGGTTCCGGTGCCCTTACGTCGCACTTATGACGCGTGTAGTCAGCGTTAAGAGTGTCAGCGAAGTGACCGTGACGTCGCCGTGCTCGTGGCGAGGTCGAAGGCCACCGACGCGTCGACGCCACCGGTGTCGGCCGCGAGGAGTTCCACGCTCCCGCCGGAGAGCCGCACCAACTGTTCGACGATGGCCAGGCCGAGCCCGGTGCCGTCGGCGTCGCTGGCGCCACGCCAGAAGCGTCCGAGGGCCGCGCGCCGCTCGTCTTCGGTGAGCCCGACCCCGGCGTCGACGACGTGGAGCCGGGCGTGCCGGCCGTCGCTCGAGACCGTGACGCGCACCGGCCCGCCGTCAGGGCTCGCGTCGAAGGCGTTGGAGAGGAGGTTGTCGATCACCTGCTCGGCGACGCCCTCGAGTGCTCGCGCGGCGAGGGACTCGAGACCCTCGTAGGAGAGGTCGATGCCGAGCTCGTCGGCGAGGGGCTGCCAGTAGAGGACGCGCTCGCGAGCCACCCCCGCGAGGTCGATCGAGGCCACGACCGCGGGTGCCGCCTCGATACGCGCCATCTCGAGCAGGGACGAGACGAGGCGGGCGAGTCGGGCGATCTCTCGGCGCACCGGCTCGAACGCGGCGGCCTCGGGGCCCTCCGGTCCCCCCTGGAGGTTCTCGACGTGAAGCTGCAGCGCCGCCAGCGGGGTGCGCAGCTGGTGGGAGGCGTTCTCGACGAAGGTCCTCTCGACCTCGAGGAGTCGGATGAGGCGCGCGGCCGTGGCGTTGATCGACTCGGCCAGACGACGCAGCTCGGGCGCTCCGGTGTCGGTGGGGGCGGTGGTCTCGAGGTGGCCCTGGCCGATGGCCTCGACCGCCAGGCCGATCCGGCGCACGGTCCGGGTGAGCGAGGCCGACAGAACGTAGCCCAAGGCTACGGCCACGATCAAGATGAGGAGGGCGAAGACGACGAGCCTCTCCCAGTCGCCGCGGATGGCCCGACGAACGAGCGTCTCGGGGAAGGTCACGACCAGGACCACGCCGTTGAGGGGATGGGTTTGGGTGTCGGTGTGGTGCAGGGCCAGCACGACGTAGTACTGGGCGCCCTCGAACGCGGTCTTGGGGACGGTGCCCGAGGTCGGTGCTCCACGGAACGAGTGGAGGACCCTTGTGATCTCGGGATCGCGGGACTGCGAGGGCCGGGTCGCGACGACGGTGCCGGAGGGTCCCGTCACGAGGATCTGGCGGCCCGTCGATCGCGCGTAGGCACGCGCGAAGCGCCGAGCCCGGGCGACGTTGCCGTCCCCCAGCTCCTCGGAGAGGACCGAGGAGACCGATCGCGAGTCGCGCTGGAGCGAGCTGAGCGTCGTGCCGCGCTCGCGGGCGTCGAGCGTGAACCCGACGGGGATGACGAGCAAGACGATCGCCACGACCGCGACCACCACGAAGCCGAGGAGGAGGCGGCCCCTCATCGCGGTTCGACCAGGCGGAAGCCGACGCCGCGCACCGTCTCGACCACGACGGCGTCCCCGAGCTTCTTGCGCAGGGCCGCGACGTGGACGTCGATCATCTTGGTCGAGCCGTACCAGTCCGACCCCCAGACGGCATCGAGGAGCTCTTGGCGGGTGATGACGCTCCCGGGGTCGCGAGCGAGGAACTCGATGATGGCGTACTCCTTGGGGGTAAGCGAGAGCTCGGTGAGCTCGACGCGCACGCTGCGGGTACGCCGATCAACCTCGAGCGCGCCGACGCGCTGGTCGGACGCGTCGGCGTCGCGCCCGCCCACGCGGCGCAGCACGGCGTTCATCCGCGCGACGAGTTCGCGCACGCCGAAGGGTTTGACCACGTAGTCGTCGGCGCCTAGGTCCAGGCCGGCGACCCGGTCCACCTCGGTCCCCCGGGCCGTGACGATGATCACCGGTGCGGGCGAGACCTCGCGCAGGCGTGCGACGAGCTCCAGGCCGTCGCGATCGGGCAGACCGAGGTCGAGCAGGATGAAGTCGACCGGCAGTGCGTTGAGGGCGTCGGCCGCGGTGCCCACCGTCACGGGCGAGTAGCCCTCGCGCTCGAGTGCCCGGTGCAGGGCCGAGGCGATGGCCTTGTCGTCTTCGACCACGAGGACCCGCATCGCCCAATTCTGACCGGGGCGGACGTGACCCACCGGCACGCGGCGGTCCACCGGGGAGGGACTCGGAGGGAAGTCCCTACTCCGGAGGTGGGAGCCGTCCCTACCGTGGGGGCGTGAGGGAGAAGGCGCGGCCGCTGCACGGGTCCATCCGTCTGGTCGCGCTGGCGGCACTCGTCCTCACCGTGGTCGAGGTGGCGCCGGGGCCGATGGGCGCCGGGGGCACGACGACCGCTCCCGCCGCCACCGGGCCGGTCCTACGCCTGGGCGCCCGGGGAGTTGCGGTGCGCACCCTCCAGCGGCGTCTCGCCACCCTGCGCTACTGGGTCGGCCCGGTGGACGGCGTCTTCGGCGACGCGACCCAGCAAGCCGTCTACGCGCTGCAGAAGGCGGGACGGCTCGTCCCCGACGGTGTGGTCGGCCCGGCCACGTGGCGCGCCCTCGCGCGGGGGGTGCGGGCGCCGTTCCGCCCGGTGGCGGGAGACGCGGTAGAGATCGACCTCGAGCGCGACCTGGTTCTGCTGGTGCGCGGGCGGACCCTCGTCGAGGCGTTCAACACCTCGACCGGGGGCGGCTACGCGTACTCCGAGGGCGGCGTGAGTGGGGTAGCGACAACGCCCCGAGGCCGCTTTCGGCTGTACCGCCAGGTGGACGGGCTCGACGTGAGTCCTCTGGGCGAGCTGTGGCGCCCGAAGTACTTCGTCGGGGGCGTCGCTATCCACGGGTCGTGGTCGGTCCCGCCGACCCCGGTGTCACACGGGTGCGTGCGCCTGTCGATCGAGGCGATGAACTGGGTCTGGGCGACGGGCCAGATGCCGCTCGGTCGAACGGTCCTCGTCTACTGACGACCGCGAAATCCACCCGCGCCCGGACCATCCTCGAGATCCCTGGAACGCGTCGGTAGGCTGGTCCGTCGGATCACGTCGGTGAGGGAAGATCGAGGCAGAAACCGGTTGTGACGAGGGGAGGTCCGCCGTGGCGATGAGCAGGGAGCGGGGAAGTATAAGGGTCACTCGCACCCTGAGGCGGGGGTGGAGCCTCGTGGCGGCCGTCACGTCCCTGGTGGCCGGGGCACTGGGTCTCGTCCTGACCACCCCCGGCGTCGCGGACGCCGTGTCGGTGTCGCTCGTGAGCAGT
>JAKBNI010000049.1 GCA_021831125.1 Actinomycetes bacterium
TCGCCGGCGAGCGGGCCGTCGGCCAGACGGCGCGCCCGGGCGAGGACGGGCCGCTCGCGACCTGGGCCGTGCCCGTCGGCTACGGGGGGCGCACCGTCGGGGCCGTCGTGCGCCTCCAGGGGGCGCGCGGCGGCGGCTCGGTCTTCGAGGTGCCGTACCTGTCGATCTTCGCCCGGCTCTGCACGATGGTGAGCGACGGGACCTTCCCCTTCCGCGAGGACGACGTCGCCGGGCCGGGACTGCCGCGGGTCGGCGACGGGGTGATCCTGCTCGACGCGCGCGGCCGGGTGGAGTTCGCCACCCCCAACGCCGTCAACGCGCTGCACCGCCTGGGCATCTACGCCGCGCCCACCGGCCAGACGTTCTCCGAGCTGGGCCTGAGGATCCGGGCGATCGAGCGCGCGCGCGACTTCGGCCTGCCCTCCCTCGAGGAGGTCGACGTCGGCCCCGACGTCGCGATCCAGGTCCACGGGGTGCCCCTAGTGGAGGAGGGCCGGGTGACCGGGGTCGTGACCCTCGTGCGCGACGTGTCGGACCTGCGCCACCTGAACCGGATGGTCCTCAACCGCGAGACGGCCGTGCGCGAGGTGCACCACCGGGTGAAGAACAACCTCCAGACGATCTCCTCTTTGTTGCGCCTCCAGGCCCGACGAAGCGACGAGGCCGAGACCCGCACGGCTCTGCTCGAGGCGGAGCGGCGGGTGCGCTCGATCGCGGTGGTGCACGAGGCCCTCAGTCTCGAGCCGGGCGAGGAGGTCGACTTCGACGAGATCGTCCAGTCGATCGTGGCCCTCGTGGAGGACACCGCCCTCGCCTACCACCCGGCCGAGATCGTGGTCGAGGGCGGGCTCGGCGTGCTCAGCACCGACGTGGCGACCCCGCTCTCGCTGGTAACGACCGAACTGCTCACCAACGCGGTCGAGCACGCCTTCAGCGAGGTCGAGCCGCGCCCGGCGGCGGGGATCGTGACCGTCCACCTGCGCCGGGCCGAGCGGGTGGCGACGGTCGAGATCCGCGACAACGGGCGGGGCCTCAGCCCGGACTTCTCCCTCGAGACGCCCACCAGCCTGGGGCTCTCGATCGTGCGCGACCTGGTGCGCAACCAGCTACTCGGAGAGATCGAGATGCGCTCGATCCCACCCGACGAGGGCGGCGGGACCTACGCGCGGGTCAGCGTCCCGCTACGGAGCCGCGAGGCCTAGCGGATCGACTGGGCGGCCTGGGCCATCTGGGCGGCCCGGCGGCGCGCGGCCAGCCACTGCTTGCGCAGCTTGCGCCGCTCGTCCTCCGAGGTGCCGCCCCACACGCCCGACTCCTGGTTGGTCGCCAGGGCGAACTCGAGGCAGGCCTTCTGGCTCGGGCACTGGGTGCACAGGCGCTTGGCCGACTCGATCTGGTCGGTGGCGGGACCGGTGGTGCCGACCGGGAAGAACAACTCGGGCTCGTAGTTGCGACAGGCCGCGTCGGCGCGCCAGTCGGCGTCGTCCCACGCGTGGGTCCGATTCCACATCAACGTCATCGGGGGGAAATCCTCTATTTTCTGGGGGGTTGAGGCTCGCGACGGGCGCGAATGCCGAAGGAGGAGTCTACCGGTGACCGGACGCGCCGACAAGGGCACTTCGTCCCTAGTGGGACCGCGGCGGGCCTCTCGGAGGCCCTGGTGACGGCCGTGGTCGCCCACCGCGGCGAGCACCACCGGGACCGGGAGAACACCCGGGCCGCCTTCGAGGCGGCCCTCGCCCTCGGGGTGGACGGGATTGAGTTCGACGTGCGCCCGACGAGCGACGGGGCCCTCGTCGTCCACCACGACCCCCTGGTCGAAGGGCGCGCCGTGAGCCTCGCCCGCCGCGCCGAGCTGCCCGCGTGGGTGCCCGAGCTCGACGAGGTCCTCGAGCTCACCCGGGGGGTCGTCGCCCACGTGGAGATAAAGAACGCCCGCGAGCCCGGCGAGGTCGTCTACGACGACTCGGGGGCCCTCGTCGCGGCCGTACTCGCCGAGATCGAGGGGGCGCGCCTCGCCCGGCGTCCGGTCGTGTCGTGCTTCGACCTCGCCACCTGCGCGCGGGTGCGCGCCGCGAGCGCCGACGTCGCGGTCGCCTGGCTCGTCGAGGGCGGGCCACTCGACGGGGCGCTCACCGAGGCCCACGTCCTCGAGCTCGACGGGCTCAACCCCTTCTACGCCCTCGTCGACGCCCCCGCGGTGGCACTCGCGCACGAGCTCGACCTCGCGCTCACGGTCTGGACGGCGAACGCCGCGGCCGAGATCGCGGCCCTCGGCGCGCTCGGGGTCGACGGGGTGATCACCGACGAGCCGGCCCGGGCCCTCGCGCTCCTCGGCCGAGGGGGTACTGGTCGGTAAGGGCTAGATTGCTGGGCATGGACATCGTGGTGTGCGTGAAGCAGATACCCGATCCGGCGGCCCCCCAGTCGTTCGACGGATCGAACAACCTGGACCGCTCCGGCAAGTTGATCCTGGACGAGGCCGACACCTATGGGGTGGAGATGGCCCTGCAGCTCGTCGACGCCGCCGGCGGGGGCGAGGTGAGCGTCGTCTCGATGGGCTCGGCCGCCGACGTCGCGGGCGTGCGCAGCGCGCTCGCCATGGGCGCGGCGCGCGCCACGGTCGTCTCGGACGAGTCGCTGCGCGGCTCGGACGCCCTCACGACGGCCAAGGTGCTGGCCGCGGCGATCGCTCGCCACCCCTTCGACCTCGTGCTCGCGGCGACCGAGTCCTCCGACGGCTACACCGGCACCCTGCCGGTCCAGCTGGCCGAGCTGCTCGGGCTGCCCGCGGTCACCTTCGCCAAGGCCGTCGCGGTGGAGGGTTCGACCCTACGGGTGAGCCGCCAGACCGAGCTCGGCTTCGACGAGGTCACCGCGCCCCTGCCGGCCCTGGTGAGCGTGACGGCCGGGGTCGTCGAGCCCCGCTACGCCTCCTTCAAGGGCATCATGGCCGCCAAGTCCAAGCCCCTCGACGTGCTCGGCGTCGCCGACCTCGGCCTCGCCGGCCCGGTGGGGGCCGCCGGCGCGCGCGAGGCGGTCGTCGCGATCGACGCCGCCGAGGCCCGTCAGGCCGGCGAGAAGCACGTGGACGAGGGCGACGGCGCCGAGCGCATCGTCGCCTTCCTCGAGTCGATCAAGGTCCTCTAGGAGAGTCATGGACAGCGCACCGATCTGGGTCCTCGCCGAGCCGGCCGAGGGGGGCTTCACCACCACTTCGCTCGAGCTGTTGAGCCACGCGCGCACGATCTCCTCCGAGGTTGCCGCGATCACCTGGGACGCGGGCGGCCAGTTCGCCGCCCAGGCCGGGGAGTACGGGGCGAGCACCCTCTACGACGTGGGCGACCTCGGCGACGCCCTGCCGGGCGCGCCGGTCGCCGCGGCCATCGCCGGGCTGATCGAGCGCTCGGGCGCCCCCCGAGCGATCCTCGTGCCCACGAGCTACGACGGGCGCGACGTCGCCGGGCGGCTCTCGGCCCGCCTGGACCGGCCCGTCCTCACCAACGCGACGGGGCTCGTCGACGACGGGGGGCTCGTGACCGAGCACCCGGTCTTCGGCGGCTCGCTCGTCGTGCGAGCGCGCTTCAGCGCCGAGGGCCCGGGCATCGTGGTGGTGCGCGCGAAGTCCTTCGCCGCCGAGGCGACCGGCGGCGCGCCGGCCGCGGTCACGCCGGCGCCCCCGGGCGAGCTCGGCGCGACCAACGCCGCGAGGGTCGTCGCCCACCACGTCGAGGAGCGCACCGGCCCGAAGCTCGAGGAGGCCGCGGTCGTCGTCTCGGGCGGCCGAGGCCTCGGCGAGGCCTCGGCGTACGCGATGGTCGAGGAGCTGGCCGGCCTCCTGCACGGGGCGGCCGGGGCCAGCCGGGCCATCGTCGACGCCGGCTGGGTGCCCTACTCACGCCAGGTCGGCCAGACCGGCAAGACCGTCAAGCCCACCGTCTACCTCGCCTGTGGCATCTCGGGCGCCACCCAGCACATGGTGGGGATGAAGGGCTCGAAGAACATCGTGGCGGTGAACAAGGACGCCGACGCGCCGATCTTCCAGATCGCCGACCTCGGCATTGTGGGCGACGTCCACAAGGTCCTGCCGGCCCTCATCGAGCGGCTCAGGGCCCGCTGAGCCTCTCGTCGGGCCGCCATCGTGGGGTGTCGCAACACGGTGTGTGATACACCCGGACCGTGGCGCGCGCGATCTCGGTTCGGCTCGACGACGAGGCCGAGAGGGCGCTCCGAGTCCTGGAGTCCACCGGCCTGACCCAGTCCGAGGCGATCCGGGTCGCCCTCGTGGGAGAGGTCCGCCACCGGCGGCGCCGGGCAGAGATGGCGGCCGAGGTCGCCGCGCTGGAAGAGGACGAGCAGGACCGTGAGGAGATGCTCGCCATCGCCGAACTGATGGAGTCGCTGCGTGGTCCGCGGTGACGTGCATCGCCTCCGCCCGCGGACGCGCCAGGGTCACGTGCAGCGCGGCGAGCGCTAAGGGAACGTGGTGCAGTCCGACGCGTTCCTCCCACGCTCGGTGGTGATCGTCGCGCCTACGTCACGGAGCGCCCGAGCCGCGTCCTTCCGTCCCGAGGTGCTCGTCGGCGGGGAGTCGACACGCGTGCTGGTCGAGCAGGTCGGTGCGGTGGACGCGCGCCGACTGGGTGAACTCGCTGGACACCTCACCCGCGAGGAGATGTGGGGGGTCGACGAGGCGCTCTCGGACGTCCTCGGGCTGAGCTGATCGCCTCTCCCCACGCCGTACTCCGGCGCCGAGACGCGGTCGACGCCGGCTGGGTGCCCTACTCGCGCAAGGTCGGCCAGACCGGCAAGACCGTCAAGCCCACCGTCTACCTCGCCTGTGGCATCTCGGGCGCCACCCAGCACATGGTGGGGATGAAGGGCTCGAAGAACATCGTGGCGGTGAACAAGGACGCCGACGCGCCGATCTTCCAGATCGCCGACCCCGGCATTGTGGGCGACGTCCACAAGGTGCTGCCGGCCCTCATCGAACGGCTCAAGGCCCGCTAGTGGCTCGAGCCCGAGCGTCGGGCGCCGACTCGCGGGCGACTCGTCCGCGTCGTGCGTGGGATCCCCGCACCGGGTCCGACCTGCAGGGATAGGCAGTCCTGTCAGGGACCGTGAGTCCCCGTCGGATCGGTCGGCCTCCTTAGGCTGGTCCCATGGCGCAGTCGCGGAGTCCGGGTTCACCCGCGCACCGGTGGGTCCTCGCCACCCTCGGGCTGGCCGAGCTCCTCGTGCTGCTCGAGACGACCATCGTGAACGTCGCCCTCGGCGACGCGGCGCGAGCACTTCGTTTCTCGCCCGCCGACCGCCAGTGGCTGGTGACGGCGTACCTGCTGGCCTTCGGCTCGCTGCTGCCCCTCGGGGGGCGCCTCTCGGACCTCTTCGGCCGTCGTCGGCTGCTCGTGGTGGGGCTCGCGGGCTTCGCCGGCGCCTCGGTGCTCGGCGGGCTCGCCGGGTCCTTCGCGGTGCTGCTCGTCGCGCGCGTCGCCCAGGGGGTCTTCGCCGCCCTCGTCGCCCCGGCGGGGCTCGCGGCCCTCACGACCTCCTTCGCCCTCGCCCGGGACCGCTCGCGCGCCGTCACCCTCTACGGGGTCCTCGGGGCCAGCGCGGCGGCCCTCGGGCTCCTGCTCGGCGGGGCGCTCACCCAGTGGGCGACGTGGCGGTGGTGCCTCGACGCCGGCGCGGTCCTGGCGGGCGTCGCGCTCGTCGGGGTGCTCCTCGTGCTCGAGGACAGCCGCGGGCCGCGGGGCCGGCTCGACGTCGTGGGGGCGGCGCTCTCCGCGGGGGGGCTCGTCGGGGTCGTCTTCGGCCTCTCACACGCCACCAACGCCTCGTGGGTCGCGCCGGCGACGATCCTGCCCCTCGTCGGGGGCGGGGGGCTGCTGGCGCTCTTTCTCGCGCGCGAGGCGCGCGCGCGCGACCCGCTGGTGCCCCTGCGGGTCCTCGCGGGGCGGACCCGGGGCGCGAGCTTCCTCGCCCTCGGCCTCGCCGGGACGGCGCTCTTCGCCATCTACCTCCTGCTCGCCTACTACCTCGAGGGGACCCTCGGCTTCTCCCCGCTCGAGGCCGGCTTCGCCTTCGCCCCGTTGGTGGGCGCGGTGATCTTCTCGGCCACCTTCGCGAGCTTCCGGCTGATGCACACGACCGGTCCCAAGCCCCTGGTACCGGTGGGGCTGGTGCTGGCGGCCCTCGGGGTCGTGCTCTTCACCCGCCTCGACGCTACGAGCGGCTATCTCACCAAGGTCGCCCCGGGCCTCTTCCTCGTGGGCCTCGGCCTGGGGCTCGTCGTCGCCCCCGCGGTCGCCGGCGCGACGGGGAGGGTCGAGCGCCGTGACGCCGGGGCCGCCTCGGCGCTCGTGGTCGCCTTCCAGCAGATCGGCGCGTCGCTCGGCACGGCCCTGCTCTCCACGGTCGCGGCCACCGTGTCGAGCCGGGCGCTGGTGGCCAACCCCGCCGACGCGTCGGGGGCGGCCCTGCACGGCTACAACGTGGCCCTGTGGTGGGCGGCCGCGATCTTCGCCGCCGGGGCCGTCGCCACCTACGCCCTCATGGAGGGGGGCCCGGCGCCCGAGCCCGCCGCCTAGACGAGCGGCCAGGGGTAGGGGGGCCAGTCGCCCGACTCGTCGGGCACCGGGAAGGCGCCGGCCGCGGCCAGGGCCTCGGCGCGCAGCTCGGTGAGGGCGAGCTCGCCCGGGTCGATCCAGCGCGCGAGCTCGCCCACCGCGCCCGCGCCCACGCGCGCGAGCCGCTCGACGAGCCCGGCGGGCACCGGTTGTCCGGCGTAGTCCCAGGCGACGGTGCGCAGCTTGTCGTCCTCGTGGAAGCACAGGCCGTTGTCGATGGCCCAGGGGCGCTTCCCGTCGAAGAGCACGTGGCCCGACTTGCGGTCGGCGTTGTTCGCGACGACGTCGAAGGCGACGAGGCGCATCAGCCAGTCGGCGAGCTCGGGTCGCGCGCGCAGGGTGAAGTAGTGGTCCTCGGCGTTGTCCTCGACCCACCACTGCAGCGACCCCGCCCCGAGGGGCAGGTCGGCGCGCCCGACGGTGGTGGGCACGAGGTCGGTCCCGAGGGCGACGTCGAGCTCGTAGGCGGCGACCTCGCGACGCCACAGTCCGCCCGGGAAGTCCCAGAGGGGGCGCTCGGCGACCTCGGCCTTGTAGCAGGCGAGCGCCTCGACGCCCTCGGCGCGCACGGTGACGAGGAGGGCCTGGTTGGACGATCCGGCGATGACCCCCTCGATCTCGACGTCGCCCTCGGTGAGGAGGTGACGCTCCTCGTCGCGGGTCATCGCCTAGCGCAGGGGGGCGGCGTGGCCGTTGGTGCGCGGGCAGTCGTGGCCGCGCGGGTCGAGCGGCCCGCCGCAGAGGGGACACGGCGGCCGGCCCGCCTGGACGAGCCGGGTGATCGCGATCGCCAGCGCGCCGGCCCACTCGGCGCTCAGGCGCACGTGGAGCGTGGAGTCCTCGTCGACCGACTCGATGGTCACCTCGATCGCGCCGTGCTCCTCGTCGAGGGCGACCGCGATGTCCCCGGCCACGAGGTCGGGCGTGTACTCGGGCTCGAGGGCGAGGTCCTCGGGCAGGTGCCCGGGCCGACCGAGGGACTCCAGGGCCGGGCCGACCCACTCGGCGAACGCCTGGAGCTGGGCCTTCTCGCACTTGACGACGACGAGGCGCCGTCCCTGGCGGACCTGGAGGAGGAAGAGGCGGTTGCCGACCTCGCCGCGGGTGCCGACCATGACCTTGTCGGGGGCGTCGAACTCGTAGTTCACGACGGGGCCAGCCGCTCGAGGGAGGTGGCGTTCACGCACAGCACGACCGGGTTGGCGCCCCCCAGGGTCACCACGCTGATCGACGCGGGCGAGATGACGGTGCGCTGGAAGAGGTCGAGGGGCACGCCCAGGGCGAAGGTGACCGCGGCCTTGATCGGGTCGGCGTGGCTCACGCAGACGACGCTCTGGCCGCGGTGGCGCGCGGCCAGCCGCTCGAGGGTCGACCAGACGCGCTGTTGCATCTCGGTGAACGACTCGCCCTCGGGGAAGCGGAAGGTCGAGGGCGCGTGCTGGACGCTGCGCCACTGCGCCCGGCGCGAGAGGCTGGCCAGTCGCTGGCCCGTCCACGTGCCGAAGTCGCACTCGTTGAGGCCCCGCTCGACGCTCGCGCGCAGGCCGAGGCCGGCGGCGATGGGGGCCGCGGTCTCGCGGGCGCGCTCGAGGGGCGAGACGTAGAGGGCCCGGGGTCGCGGCCGCATCCGGGCGATCGCCGCGGCCGCGGCCTCGGCCTGGGCGAGGCCGGCCTCGCTCAGGTGCAGCCCGGGGGCGCGACCGGGCAGCACCTGGCCGGTCGTGGTCGTCGTGCCGTGGCGCACCAGGACGAGGGTGGTGGGGCGGGCCACGGGCTAGCCGCTCACCACGGGCAGGCGCCGGGGCGCGGGGTCGGCCCCCTCGGGCCAGCGTCGACGCGAGACGCGCGCGAGCTTGCGCAACAAGGCGACCGCGCCGGGGTCGTCGTCGCCGGGGCGGGTCTCGACGACCCCGGCCTCGACGAGCCGCGCGAGCAGCCCGCGACCCTGGTCGGTGCGCACGACGACGAGGGTCCACTCCCCGAAGGCGCCGATCCCCCCGGCCGAGAGGTCGGCGTGCTCGGCGGCGAAGTCGGGGCACTGAGTGCAGCCCTCGCGGGTGAAGGCGTGGGCCTCCTTCAGGGGCACCTCGTAGTACCCGCCGTCGCGGGTCCAGATCTGGAAGACGCCCTTGATGTTCATCTTGACGATCTCGGCGCGCGCGATCCCGTAGTGGGCCTCGAACAGCTCGGTGAAGATCGCCTCGTCGAAGGTCTTCGAGCAGAGCAGGCCGATGGTGAGGCTCAGCCGGCGGGCGACCTTGCCGGCCTTGCGGGCCTGCATCGCGCCCGGCGCCGAGGCCATGCAGCCCATGCCCACGAGGGCGATCCGCTCGGCCCCGCCCTCGACGGCCCGGTCGTAGGCGAGCAGGTTGGCCGAGTAGGTGTAGCGAGAGCCCGAGGTCGCGATCACGTCGTCGCGGGTGCGCGCGACGGCGGGCACCGCGCGCCAGGTGGAGCCGTCGCCCTCGAGGGCGCTCACGAGGGCCGCGTCGACGACGTCGTGCTCGAGGGCGTAGATAAGCAGCGCCGAGACGAACCCGCCGTCTTGGCCGACGGCGGCGAGCTCGGGGTCGATCGCTCGCGCGAGCAGGACGTCGCCCACGCCGAAGACCTCCTCGGGCTCGCGCTCGCGCGCGAAGCGGTGCCGGTCGATCTCGCCCTCCCAGGTGCGAAAGCGCGGGCAGGCCCGGGTGCACATGGTGCAGCCCTTCTCGCCGTGGGTGCAGTCCTCGGGCCCGCCGTCGATGTCGAGGTGGAAGGGGCGATAGACGCCGTCGCGGTCGTTGTAGTCGAGCACCGGGTGGGGACAGGCCACCACGCAGGCGGCGCACCCGGTGCACAGTCCCGAGGTGACGACCTCTTTGAAGAGCTCTCGCCAGTGGGGCTTGTCGGGCACAGGGCAACACTAGTGAGCGGGGTCGCGAGCCCGGCCCCCGGTACGATGCCCCGGGTGCCTGAGATCCTCGAAGTCGAGTCGTACCGGCGCCTCTGCGACCAGGTCGTGGGCGCGAGGATTACCCGGGGCTTCGCCGACGCCTACCTCGGAAAGAAGCTCGCCTCGCCCGCGACCTGGGCCCGCGCGGTGAAGGGGCTCATCGTGACTGGGACCGCCCGGCGCGGCAAGCTCCTCCTGCTCGAGACCGACGGGCCGACCCTCGGGATCCGCTTCGGGATGACCGGGGTGCTGCTACTTGACACCGAGGCCGGCATCGAGGGCCTCTTCTACGGACCCCACACGTTTAGAGAGGAGTGGGTGCGCGGGGGGCTCGAGTTCGCCGACGGTCGTCGCCTGCTCGTGCACGACCCCCGGCGCCTCGCGCGCGTCGAGATCGAGCCCGACCTCGACGAGCTCGGCCCCGACGCGCTCACGATCACCCGGCGCCAGTTCGACGTCGCCCTCGCCGTCGAGCGCGGCGAGGGGCCGGCCATAAAGGCCCGCCTCCTCGACCAGTCGAGGATCGCCGGAGTGGGCAACCTCCTCGCCGACGAGGCGCTCTTTCGCGCGGGCGTCGACCCGCACACCCCGCTCGCCCGGCTCGACGACGCGCGCCGCACCGCGCTCTACCGCGCGCTGCGCTCGACGACGCGCACGCTCGCTCAAAGGGGCGGCTCGCACCTCGGCGACCACATGGCGGCCCGGCTGCGCGGCGGGGTCTGCCCGAGAGACGGCGAGTCGATGGCGATCGCCACGATCGGCGGGCGCACGACCTACTGGTGCCCGCGCCACCAGCACTGAGCAGCTGGCCGCCTCGATGGAGTCCTTCGTCACCCACGACGGCTACCTCGCGCTCTTCGTCCTCTCGGTGGCGAGCGGGCTTTGCCTGCCGGTGCCGACCGAGGTCGTCTACGTGCTCGCCGGGGCCCTGTGCACGGCCGGGGTCACCGGTCACGCCCAGATGGGACTCGCGGCGGTCCTCGTGTGGGCAACGGTCGGCTCGGTCCTCGGGGCCGCCGGCGCCTACGAGGTGGCGCGCAGCCTCGGGCGGGCCCTCGTCGATCGCTACGGCAAGTGGCTGCTCCTCAGCCACCGAGACCTCGATCGGGCCGAGGCCTTCTTCGCGCGATGGGGCTCGGCGACGGTGCTCGTCGGGCGTCTCGTGCCGGTGGTGCACGGACTCATCTCGCTGCCGGCCGGGGTGGCCGAGATGGACCGACGCCGTTTCTGGATGCTCACGACGGTGGGCTCGCTCGCCTGGGCGGCCCTGCTCGCCGGGCTCGGCTACGCGGCGGGGTCGAGTTGGGGGGCGGTCTCCCACGACGTGCACGCGGCCCAGTACCCGATCGGCGCGCTCATAGTCCTCGTGCTCGCCCTGGGGCTGTGGCACCGCTGGCGCTCGCTGCGTCGGGCCAAGGGCGCCGACGACCCTCGACCCTGAGGCGATGGGGTCCAGCTCCACCGCCCCACTGAAAAGGCCTCTTGGGGGTATCCATACGACCGGAGCAATCCCGGAGAACGCGGGAGATCTGAGCAGACCCCGCCCAGGCCGGTGGATCAGGCGAATTCGATCGAGCGAATCTGAGAGGATCAACGTTGTGGGCGGAATCAGCAGGTCGCTTCGCCGGCTCGTCAATCCCGTCTCAACAGGACTCACGGGAGCGTGGTGCCACTCGCGGCTGTACAGATGGGCGATGAGGCACGAGGTCCGACTCCTCACGGAGATGCCGAAGTCACGTCGCAGACCGCAGTAGGCGGTGACCCTACTCCGGTCGTATGGATACCCCACAGGCCTCTAAGGGTGAGCAGGGGGACCATGGACCAAGGAGTACTGTTCACTCTCATTGTGCCCGCCGTGGCCTCGCGTTGTCGTGGGGGCGATCGGACCGAGCGATGGGGGAGAACGTGCGCGGCGAGACGACGAGTCGTTTGGCGAGGGCGACGAGCCGTGGAAGGGGCGGGCGTCACCACCGGTCCATCTCTGCAGTGGTGGCGGCCGCCGCCCTCGCCGGCGCCGCCCTCATCCCGAGCACGCCCGCCGGCGCTGCGACCGGTGGGGTCACCGTCCTCTCCTCCGGGACCACCTTCACCGGGGTGGTCACCGTCGGGGCCAACGCGTGGGCCTACGCCCAGGGCGGCTGCCCGGGCAACTCGGGTACGGGCTACCTCGACGAGTTCAGTCCCTACGGGACAATGATCCGCTCGGTGGGAGTTGGATCGGCAGCCCTGCCGCCCTGTCCAAGTTTCGACCCTGAGTTCTTTGGCACCACTGAGCCCATCGCTACGAACGGTGAGCTGGTCGCCGCCCTCGCCAGCGACGTCGTCACGGTCGTCAACGGGGTCACGGGACAGTTGGTCAGTCAGTGGACGGCGCCGTCCTATTTCCAAGACGTCTTCCTTGGCCAGCCCTCCATGGCCTTCTCGGGATCGAACCTCGTGCTGGTCTACGCGGGCTCGCTCTGGGTGTTCTCGTCCGCGGGCAGCCAACTCCTACAAGCAAATGTGTCCTGCTCCTCGACCGGTCTGACCATCGACGGCGGTCTCGCGATCGTCGCGTGCCCCAGTGACGGCGTCATCCAGGCCTATTCGCTGGACACGGGTGACGTCACGGCGTCCCAGGGCGTCTCCCAGACGCTCATGACCGGGACCGTCGCCGCCGGCGGGTACGTGTACTTCCCCATCGGCACCGTATCCGGGGTGGGGCGTCTCTCCCTTCCCGGATTGGGTTCGGGCGGTCCAGGGGTCCCTATTCCACAGGGTGGACGGACGATCGGGGCGATGGCGCTCGTCGGGTCGACCCTGTGGGCCGCGGGTGGTCAGGTGGGCGAGTTGTGGCCGATCGACGTCGCCACCCTTGCTCTCGGGGCCCCCACGACGCTCCCCTCTCCGGCCACCAGCATCGCCGGAGGGGGCGAGATTACCTGGGTAACCCTTGCCGGTGGGGGACTCGGAGAGATCGGCTCGCCACCACCCCTCTTCCTCCCGAGCACGGTCACGCTCTCGGCCCCCTCGGGGGCGAGCCCGGTCGTCGGCTCCCCGACGACCCTCACCGCGACGCTGAGCACGCCGGGCACCGTCACCTTCTACG
>JAKBNI010000050.1 GCA_021831125.1 Actinomycetes bacterium
TCGGGGTGGGCGAGCGCATGCGCGAGAAGGGTCTCGTGCACCACGGCGTCGAGCTGCGCTTCGAGGGCCGTTCCCACCGGATCCCCCTCTCGGATCTCTACGACGGTCACCCGATCACCGTCTACGGCCAGACCGAGCTCGTGAAGGACCTCAACCGGCTGCGCCTGGCGGCGGGACGTCCACTGCTGTTCGAGACCGAGGTCGAGGCCGTCGAGGGGCTCGACGATGACCGTCCGGTCGTTCTCGCGACAGGGCCCGAGGGGCCGGTGCGCGTCGAGGCCGACTGGGTGGTGGGGGCCGACGGCGCGCACGGCGTGGCGGCGCGCAGCGTGCCCGAGGGCGTCTTCGCCGTCGCGTCGCGCACCTATCCCTACGCGTGGTTGGGCATCCTCGCCGAGGCCCCGCCGGCCACCGAGGAGCTGATCTACTGCCGCCACGAGCGGGGCTTCGCCCTCTACTCGATGCGCTCGCCGACCATCAGCCGCCTCTACCTCGGGGTCGAGCCGAGCGAGTCGCTCGAGAACTGGTCGGACGACCGGATCTGGAGCGAGCTCAACGCCCGCCTGGCGACCGCGGAGATGCCCACGATCGAGGAGGGGCCGATCGTGGAGCGTTCGATCACCGCGATGCGCTCGATCGTGCGTACGCCCCTGCGGTACCGACGCCTCGTGCTCGCCGGGGACGCGGCTCACATCGTCCCGCCGACGGGCGCCAAGGGGATGAACCTCGCGCTCGCCGACGTGCGCCGGCTGGCGCCCGCCCTCGTGGCCCAGGTGCTCGAGGGCGACGGCCGCCTCCTCGAGGCGTACTCCGACGCGTGCCTGCGCCGGATCTGGCGGGCCGAGGAGTTCTCGACCTACATGACCCAGATGCTCCACCCTCACCCGAGCGACGACTTCGAGAACGGCGTGCAGTTGGCCCGACTGCGCCAGGCCGTGAGCGTGCGCACGGCCACCGAGACGCTGGCGCGCAACTACGTCGACCTCTCGAGCATCGACCTGGTGGGCGACTGAGCCCCGAGGCCCCCGGCGGACCTAGAAGGGGTAGGCCGGCAACTCGCTCTGGGCGGTGACCCACTGGCGCTCGGTGTAGGCCTCGAGGTTGGCGAGACCGCCCATGCGCGAACCGTTGCCCGAGACGCCGAACCCGCCGAAGGGGATGGTCGCCTCGTCGGCCACGGTCATGTCGTTGATGTGGATCGCCCCCGAGGGGATGCGGCCGGCGACCTCGAGGGCCTTGAGCCCGTCCCCCGCGAGGATCGAGAAGCTCAGACCGTACGGGGAGGCCGAGGCCAGGGCCACGGCCTCGTCGATCGAGTGGTAGGGCACCACCGGGGCGACCGGGCCGAACACCTCCTCGGCGTAGGCCGGCGCGCTGAGCGGCACGTCCGTGAGAACGGTCGGCTGGTAGAACAGGCCCTCGTAGGACCCCCCGGCCGCGAGGGTGGCCCCGGCCGCGACGGTGTCCGAGACCATCGCGTGCACCCGGTCGCGCTGGCGCTCGTCGATGAGCGGGCCGAGGGCGACCTGCCCGGACTTGGGGTCGCCGACGGGCAGGTTCTTCGCGTGCGCGGCCAGGGCGGCCGCGTAGTCCGCGGCGATCGCGGCGTCCACGATGTGCCGACCGGTCGTCATGCAGATCTGGCCCTGGTGGAAGAAGGAGCCGAAGGCCCCGACCGAGGCGGCCTTCTCCACGTCGACGTCGCCCATGACGATCTGGGCCGAGTTGCCCCCGAGCTCGAGGTGGACGCGCTTGAGGTGCTGGGCGCCGACCGCCCCGACGTTGCGGCCGGCGGCCGTCGAGCCCGTGAAGGCGATGACCCGCACCGAGGGCTCGACCACGAGGGCCTCGCCGACGTCGGCGCCCCCGGGTAGCACGCTGAACAGCCCGGCCGGCAGTCCGGCCTCTTCGAAGACCCGCGCGAGCGCGACGCCGCCGCACACGGCGGTACGCGGGTCCGGCTTCAAGATCACGGCGTTGCCGAGGGCGAGCGCGGGGGCTACCGAGCGGATCGACAAGATGAGCGGGAAGTTGAACGGCGCGATCACGCCGACCACGCCCACGGGCACCCGCCGACTGAAGCTGAGCCGCGGCATCTCCGAGCGCAGGATCTCTCCTACGGGGTGCGACGCGATCGCCGCCGCCTCGTAGCACTCCTCGGCCGCGACGTGGACCTCGAGGTCGCCCTTGGGCCCGATGGCGCCGGACTCGCGCACGATCCACTCGGCGATCTCGGGGTGGTTGGCGACGAAGGCGTCACCGGCGCGACGCAGCACGGCCGCGCGCTGGTTGAAGGGCAGCTCGGCCCAGGCGCGCTGGGCCTCGACGGCCCGGGCGGCCGCCGCGGTGACGTCGGCGGGCGTCGCCAGGCCCACCGCGCCCAACGCCTCACCGGTCGCGGGCTCGGTGACGCGGTGCTCGCCGCCCGATCCGGCGACCCACTCGCCGGTGAAGATCTTGCCCCCCCAAGGCGCGCCGTCCATGAGTCCCATCAGAGCCCCCTTTCAATCTCAACGTACTTGACTCAATAGCACACAGTCACTAGCGTCGTCTTCAGCCGATGGCCGACGATGTCCATCTCGCTCCTGGGTTCGTAGGGGGAGCCAGGGAGTGTTCATTCGCCAGCGCTGGTACGTCGCGGCGCTCGCCGCCGAGTTGACCGACCGGCCCATGGAGCGGACCATCCTGGGCGAGCACGTCGCGATGTACCGCAACCACGCCGGCGCGGTGGTCGCGCTACGCGACACCTGCCCGCACCGGGGCTACCCGCTCTCGCGGGGCCGGGTGGTCGGCGAGCGCCTGGTGTGCGGGTACCACGGCTTCACCTTCGACGCCACGGGGACGTGCGTGGCGGTGCCCGGTCAGGACCGCATCCCGAGCCGGCTGCACGTGCGCACCTACCCACTGATCGAGCGCGGGGCGTGGGTCTTCATCTGGATGGGCGCCGGCGAGCCCGACCTCGCGCGCCTGCCCGACGCGCCCTGGCTCGAGCCGTCGGACGAGCGAGCCGTGATCGCCGGGGTCGCCGCGATCGAGGCCAACTTCGGGCTGCTCGTCGACAACCTGCTCGACCTCTCGCACGAGACGTTCCTGCACGCGGGGTCGATCGGCACCCCGGAGGTCGCCGAGACTCCGATCGAGGTGGAGGTGGACGAGGCGGCCCGCCGTGTCGAGGTCTACCGCCACATGACCGGCGTCGTCTGCCCGCCGTTCTACGCGAACACGACCGGCCTGGAGGGCCCGGTGGACCGCTGGCAGGACATCGAGTACCGCCCGCCGGGCTTCTACCAGCTCAACTCACGCCTTGCGCCGACCGGTCGCCCGCCGCTGAGCGACGGGAGTGACGACCACGCGTTCCACATGAAGATCTTCTACGGCCTCACCCCGGCGACGGAGCGGACGGTCTGGGACTTCTGGGCGCTGTCGCGGGACTTCGCCGTCGAGGACCGCACGGTGGACGACTTCCTCGCCAAGATGCAGGCCGCCGTCGTCCAAGAGGACGTCGACGCACTCACCGTCTTGCAGGCGCGCCTCGACGAGGGGTACGAGGCGACCGAGGTCTCGATCAAGATCGACCGCGGCGGCCTGGCGGCCCGTCGCATCCTGGACGAGATGACGCGCGAGGAGTTGGCGACGTCGAGCTGAGCGGTCGAGCGGAGGTTGGGACGGCAGTGACCACGTGGCGAGAGGCGCCGCGTGCTAAGAAAAGGCATTCGTGCTAGGGGGGGCAACACTATGAGCGGTGAGCAGACACACGGGGACGAGGGCCTCGTCATCCCTGGGTGGGGCGGCGTGGAGTTCGGGCGACGCCTCGGGCTCAAGGCGATCGGGGCGACCGCGCTCGCCGGCGGGGTCGCGAGCCTCGCCAAGGCCGCGGCGGCCGGGGCCGCGAGCAAGTCCAACGTCATCAAGATCGGCTACGTCACCCCCAAGACGGGCGCGCTCGCGGACTTCGCCGGACCCGACAGCTACGTGATCAGCCTGGTCAAGGCGTCGGGCGCCTTCGCCAAGGGGATGAAGATCGGCGGCAAGACCTACCGGTTCGAGATAACCGTCAAGGACAGCCAGTCCAACCCCTCGGTGGCGAGCCAGGTCACCACCCAGCTCATCCAGTCGACCGGGGTGGACATCGTGGTGACCTCCTCGGCGCCCGAGACGACCATCCCGGTGTCCGCCGTGTGCGAGCAGGCCAAGATTCCGTGCGTCTCGACCGTCTGCCCCTGGGAGGGCTGGTGGACCGGGGTCAACCCGTCGAACTCCATCGGCCAGACCGGCAACGCGGTGGGCACGCCGCCCAAGTACTGCACGATGTTCTTCTTCGGCATCCCCGAGTTCGTGGGCACGTTCATGCCGATGTGGCTCAAGATCCAAAAGAGACTCAACGCCTCCAACGTCTACGCGGCGATGTTCCCCAACGACGCCGACGGCAACGCCTTCGCGGCCGCGTGGCCCCCGACGCTCAACGCGATCAGCCAGGCGGAGGGTCACGGGCAGTGGGTCGAGGTCTTCGGCGGTGCCTACACCGACGGCACGACCGACTACACCTCGATGATCCAGACCTTCAAGGCGGGTGCCAACGGCAAGCCGTGCGACTTCTACGTGAACGCGCCGCTGCCCCCCGACTTCAACACCTTCTGGAAGCAGGCGAACCAGCAGGGGTTCAAGCCGAAGCTGGCGACGGTCGCCAAGGTGATGCTCTTCCCGACCGACGTCTACGCGCTGGGTTCGCTGTCGAACAACATCGCCACCGACGCCTGGTGGACGCCGAACTCGCCCTACAAGTCGTCGCTCACCGGAATGAGCGCCGAGAAGTTCGCCGCCCGCTACCAGCAGGTCACCAAGACCCAGTGGGTCCAGTCGATGGGCTCGACCTACTCGCTCTTCGAGATCGTCATCGAGGCGTTGAAGAAGGTGAAGAACCCCCACGACCGCCAGGCCGTCGCGAACGCCTTGAAGGAGGTCAACTACGTCGGGATGTGCGGGCCGCTGAACTTCTCCGCGAAGACCGCCCCCGCCAAGGGCATCGGCATCATCAAGCCGGTGGGCATCCAGTGGAAGCCCGGATCGACGAAGCTCGTCGGGGGCAAGAAGTGGCCGTGGTCGCCCTACGTGGTCGACAACTCGCTCAATCCCCACATCCCTCTCCAGGCGTCCCTGGAGCCGACGAACCCCTAGCCGGCCCACCCGCACGAGCACCGCGCCCGAGGACTAGTCGACCGTGTCCCTCCTCCAGTTGAAGGGCGTCTCGAAGCGCTTCGGCCAGGTCGTCGTGGCCGAGGGCGTCTCGCTTCAACTGGAGGCGGGCGACGCGGTCGGCATCGTGGGCCCCAACGGGGCGGGCAAGACCACGCTCTTCTCGATGATCGCCGGCGACGTCCGAGTGGACGCGGGGGAGATCCTCTTCAAGGGGCGGCCCATCACGCGCGCCGCGGTGGCCACCCGGTGCCGGGCCGGAATCGGGCGGACCTACCAGATCCCCCAGCCCTTCGAGCACCTGTCGGTGTTCGAGAACGCCCTGGTGGCCGTGCACCAGGGGGCCCGGGTGCGCGGGCGCGAGGGGTCCGAGCGGGCCCTGGAGGCGCTCGTGCGCACGGGTCTCATCGACCTGGCGAACCGGCCCGCGGGCGCGCTGGGCCTCTTGCACCGCAAGCGCCTCGAGTTGGCCCGGGCGCTCGCCACGGGGCCCGAGCTGCTCTTGCTCGACGAGATCGCCGGCGGTCTCACCGACCTCGAGGTCGTCGAGCTGACCGAGGTGATCCGCTCCATCCGCGCCGACGGGGTGACGATCGTCTGGATCGAGCACGTGGTGCGGGCCCTGCTCTCGACCGTCGACCGGCTGGTCTGCCTCGCCGGGGGGGAGCTCGTCGCCGACGGCCCGCCCCGCGAGGTCCTCAACTCCGAGGCCGTGCGCCGGGTGTACATGGGTGGCGCGATCATCAACGAGGCCGTGTCGTGAGCGCCCTGCTCGACGTCGAGGGCCTGGTCGTGCACCACGGCCAGCTCTGCGCGGTCGACGACGTCTCGTTCCACGTGGCCGAGGGCGAGGTCTTGGCCGTGGTGGGCGCGAACGGGGCGGGCAAGTCGACCCTGCTGCGCACGATCGCGGGCCTGCACCGGCCGAGCGCGGGCGTCGTTCGCTTCGCGGGTGAGGACATCTCCCGGCTCGGGGCCCACCAGAGGGTCCGCCGCGGGATCTCGCTCGTGCCCGAGGGGCGCCGGCTCTTTCGCTCGCTGACCCTCGAGGAGAATCTGCTGGTCGGAGCGCACAAGGCGCCCAAGGGCACCTTCGACATCCCGGCGGTCTACGAGATCTTCCCGTGGATGAGAGAGCGCCGGCGCGCGAGCGTGGCGCAGTTCTCCGGGGGCGAGCAGCAGGCCGTGGCGATCGGCCGGGCCCTGGTCGCCAACCCCAAGGTCCTGATGCTCGACGAGGTCTCCCTCGGGCTCGCCCCGATCGTCATCGAGCGCATCTACGAGGTGATCCCCGCCATCGTGGCCCAGGGCGTGACCGTCTTGTTGGTGGAGCAGGACGTCAGCCAGGGCCTCAAGGTGGCCAACCGCGTGCACTGCCTGCTCGAGGGGCGGACCTCGCTCGAGGGGCGGCCCGACGAGCTGAGCGCCCGCCAGATCGAGGAGGCCTACTTCGGGGCCGAGCTCCACCACAGCCAGCCGGGGGGTCCGTCGTGACCTGGACCAACGTCATCGTCCAGGGGGTCCTCTTCGGGGGCTTCTACGCGCTGTTCGCCTGCGGACTGTCCCTGCTCTTTGGCGTGATGCGGATCATCAACCTCGCCCACGGCGACATCGCCGTGGTGGCGGGCTACACGGCCGTCTTCTTGGTGCCCCACCTGCACATCGCCGCGGTCTGGGGCTTCATCGTCGTGGTGCCGATCTTCGCGCTGGTGGGCTACGTGCTCCAGCGCACCCTCTTGCAAGCGGCGCTCGACCGCAGCCCGTTCACGACGCTTCTCGTGACCTTCGGCCTGTCGGTGCTGATCGAGAACCTCCTGCTCGAGATCTACACCGCGAACGGCCAGTCGGTGAACATCGGCTCGCTCATCGGAAACTCCTGGCAGGTCAACTCGGTCATCTACGTGTCGTGGTTCCAGCTCGTGGTGCTGCTCGTCGCGGTGGCGGTCCTCGGGGTCCTGCAGGTCTACCTGTCCAAGACCAGCACCGGTCGGCTCATCCGGGCGGTCTCCGACGACCGCGAGGCGGCCCAGATCTGCGGGGCCAACTATCGGCACATCTTCGGGATCGCCGCGGCCATCGCCGTGGCGACCGTGGCCCTGGCGGGCATCTCCTACGGCATCTTGACCGAGCTGACCCCCACCACCGGGGGCTCCCAGGTGCTGCTCTACGCCTTCGAGGCGGTGGTGATCGGCGGGATCGGCTCCCTGTGGGGGACCCTCATCGGCGGGATCCTGCTCGGGGTGGCCCAGCAGATCGGGGCCCACTACAACCCCGCCTACCAGGTCCTCGCCGGCCACGTCCTCTTCCTCGCGATCCTCGCGCTGCGCCCCCAGGGCCTCTTCGGCAAGAAGGAGGCCCTCACGTGAGCGCGACCCTGGTGCCCGACGTCGGGCGCACGGTGGTGCGCGCGAACTACCACCCGGCCGTCCTCGTGGCCGGCGTGGCGCTCGTGGCGGCCTTCTTCACCGCGGCGCCGTGGATCCTGCCGGCGGCGTGGGTGTCGGTGCTCGACAACTTCTTCCTGCTGCTCATCTTGGCCACGATGTGGAACCTGCTCGCCGGTTACGCCGGCATGGTCTCGATCGGCCAGCAGGGGTTCATCGGGCTCGGGTCGTACGCGCTGCTCTACCTGGCGCTCAAGGGTATGAACCCCTTCGCGGCGATCCCCCTCGCAGCCCTCATCGCCGGGGCGATCGCGGTGCCGGTGACGTTCTTGCTCTTTCGCCTGCGCGGGGGGTACTTCGCGGTGGCCACCTGGGTGGTGGCCGACAGCGCGATGCTCATCATCCTGTCGATCTCCTACCTCGGGGGCGGGACGGGCCGGCCGATGCCGGGCCTCACGAGCCTGAGCCCCGCCCAGTACAACCACGACTCGTACCTGGCGACCTGGCTGACCGCCCTCGTGGTGAGCGTGGGGACGTACCTGCTCTTGCGCTCGCGCCTGGGCCTGGTGCTCGCCTCGATGCGCGACAGTGAGACGGCCGCGCGCAGCTCGGGGGCGAAGGTCACCTCCACCCGCCGGTGGGTCTTCGTGATAGCCGCGGTGGGGTGCGGGGCGGCCGGAGCGGTGCTCGCGATCAGCCAGCCCTTCGTCCAGCCCGGCAACGCGTTCAACATCAACTGGCTGGCCGAGATGCTCTTCGCGACGATCATCGGCGGCATCGGCACCGTCGAGGGGCCGATCGTCGGGACGATCGTCTACTTCGTCCTGTACCAGTCGCTCCAGGGGCTCGGGGCGTGGTACCTGATCATTTTCGGCGCCCTCGCCGTCGCCGTGGCGCTATGGCAGCCCGGCGGCGTGTGGGGACTGGTGCGCGACAAGACCCGCTTCGAGCTGCTTCCGGTCGGCTACCGGGTCCGCGAACGCTAGGCGGGCCTAGAGCGGCCGACGGATCTCGGGGTAGATCGAGGTGAGACAGCGCGTCAGGGCGTCGCGGAACTCGTGACGCTCGTCGCAGCCGAGGGTGGCGAAGATGCGCCCTTCGAGCTCGTCCATCTTGCGGTCGCACTTGGTGAGCACCCCCATCCCGCGCCGGGTCACGGCGATGCCGAGCACGCGCCGGTTGGCCGAGGTCGGAGTGCGGGTGACCAGTCCGTTGCGCTCGAGGATGAGGATCATCTCGTAGCAGGCCTGAGGGCTCACGAAGCTGCGCCGAGCCAGCTGGGCCGAGGACATGCCGGGATTGCGCACGAGAACGCTGAGGGCGGTGTACTGGATCGGGGTGAGCCCGAACTCGCGGGTGATGTCGTCCATGGCGATCCGGATGGCCCGTTCGAGCTGCTTGACCAGGTACGTCAGCCGCGCCTGGGGAGGGTCGCCCACGGCGGGCGTCGTCGGTCGGACCACGTCACGAGCGTACCAACGCCCGCCGCATCGACCGGGGAGGGCGAGTGCTTGTGGCCGCGGCGCGTCTCAGGTACCTTGCTACACACGGCGCGTTCGCGTCGGCGCTCGACGAGGGGGGCACATGGCGGAGTCCGGGACGACGGTGTGGACGACGGCGAAGGGGACCGTGCGCGTCGAGGTCGAGGGCGCGATCGGGTGGCTCTCGTTCAACCGGCCCGAGAAGCGCAACGCGATGAGCCCGACGCTCAACCTCGAGATGACCGAGTCGCTCGAGCGCCTCGAGGCCGACGACCGCGTGCGGGTCGTCGTCTTGACCGGGGAGGGCGAGTCGTGGTCGGCGGGGATGGACCTGAAGGAGTACTTCCGCGACGTCGACCAGGCCCCGCCCCACGTCCAGAACCGGGTGCGCCGTGAGAGCGCCGAGTGGCAGTGGCGCCGGCTCATCAACTACCCCAAGGCCACGATCGCCATGGTGAACGGCTGGTGCTTCGGGGGCGCCATCACCCCGCTCGTGTGCTGCGACCTCGCCATCGCCGCCGAGGACGCGGTCTTCGGCCTCTCCGAGGTCAACTGGGGCATCCCCCCGGGGGGACTGGTGAGCCGTTCGCTGGCCGAGACGGTCTCGACCCGTGACGCCCTGTGGCTGATCATGACCGGCGAGCCGATCGACGGTGTACGGGCCGCCCAGATGCGCCTGGTCAACGAGGCCGTGCCCCGGGAGCGCCTGCGCGAGCGCACCGTCGAGGTCGCCCACAAGCTCGCCGCGGTGAGCCCCTCGGTGATGCGCGCGGCCAAGGGCGGCTTCCGCAAGGCTCGCCTCATGGCCTGGGACGACGCCGAGGAGTTCCTCTACGCCAAGTTCGACCAGGGGATCCTCGGTGACCCCGAGGGCTCCAAGCAGCGCGGTCTGGAGGGCTTCCTCGACAAGAAGAGCTTCCGGCCCGGACTGGGTGCCGAGACCGACCCGCCCCGTGGGGACTGAGCCGCTCGCGCGCGTCGACCCCACCGCGCTCGGGCGGCTGCTTCGGCCGCGCTCGGTGGCCGTCGTGGGCGCCTCGGACGTGGCCACCTCGGTCGGGGGCGCGCCGCTCGTCCTGCTCGAGCGTTTCGGCTACGCCGGTGAGGTCTACCCGGTCAGTCCCTCGCGCGAGAGGATCGGCGCCCGGGCCTGCCTGCGCTCGATCGACGAGCTACCCGTCGGGGTCGACGCCGCCGTCCTGGCCATACCGCGCGGGGCCGTGCCGGGCGCGCTCGAGGCCCTCAGCCGCCGCGGCGTGGGCGGGGCCGTGGTCTTCTCCTCGGGCTACGCCGAGACCGGGCCCGAGGGGGCCGGCGACCAGCGTGCTCTGGCGGACTTCGCCCGCGAGCACGGCCTGGCTATCGCCGGCCCCAACTGCCTGGGCCTCGTCAACTTCGTCGACCGCGTTCCCCTGACCTTCGGCGACGCCTCGCCGAACCGTCGCGTGCGCCCCCGGGGCCTCGCCGTGATCGCCCAGAGCGGTGCGATGACACTCGCGCTCACCTACGCGGCGATGGCGAAGGACGTCACGGTCACCTACGCCGCGTCCACCGGGAACGAGGCGGTGATCGGGATCGAGGACTACCTCGACGCCCTGGCCGACGACGACGCCACGGCCGTGGTGGCGATGCTCGTCGAGCAGTTCCGTCGGCCCGCGGAGTTCCTCGCGGCGGCCCGCCGGGCCCGCGAGCGCGGGCTCAGCGTCCTCGTGGTGCACCTCGGGCGCGGCGAGCGGGCGCGGGCCGCCTCGCTCACCCACACCGGGGCCCTGGCCGGCGACTACGCCGTGACGCGCGCCGCTCTCGAGGCCGAGGGGGTGATGGTCCTCGAGTCGATCGACGAACTGATCGATCTGGCCGACGTGGTGACCAAGTGCCCCGCGCCGAGTGGTCGCGAGGTCGGTCTGGTGACCGACTCGGGGGCGATGAAGACCTTCTCGCTCGACCTCGGCGACGCGCTGGGAATGAACCTCGCCACCCTGGGCGAGGAAGCCACGCGCGCCCTCGCGGCGGAGCTGCCGGGGTTCGCCGTCGCGGAGAACCCGGTCGACATCACCGCGTCGGGCCTCAACGACCCGAGCCTCTACGCTCGCGCCACCTCGGTCCTGCTCGGCGCGCCCGAGGTCGCGGGTGTCGTGCTGGCGGTGATGCCCGGCTCGCCCCTGCAGGGTGCCCAGCAGGTCGGCGCGCTGGTGCCGGCGATCGCGGGCGCGTCGAAGCCGGTCCTCTACGCGATCATGGGAGGGGACTGCCCCCTGCCCGAGGAGAACGTGCTCCGGATCCTCGACGCCGACGTCCCCCTGTTCCGCTCCCCGGAGCGCGCCCTGCGGGCCCTCTCCCACCTGGTGGAGCTGACCGAGGCGCGGCGGGCCGTCGCGGCGCGCGAGCCGGCTCTCCCCGGTACGCCGCTCGCGACGCGCGACGAGAGCCCCCTGAGCGAGCACGCGGCCAAGGCCCTTCTCTTCGGTGTGGGGATCGCGATCCCGAGGGGTCGGCTGGTGGGGGACCTCGCGGGCGCGCGCGACGCGGCGGCCGACCTCGGATACCCGGTCGTGTTGAAGGTCTCCTCGCCCGACATCCTCCACAAGGCCGCCGTCGGGGGCGTGGCGATGGTCGCTGGGCCGTCGTCGCTCGAGGCCGCCTTCGAGGGGCTCCTCGACCGGGTGCGGGCCGAGGCCCCCCAGGCCCACGTGGAGGGCGTCCTCGTCGAAGAGTCGCTCGGCGGGGGAGTGGAGGCGATCGTGAGCGCCCGGCGGGACCCCACCTGGGGGGTCGTCGCGGTCGTGGGCTCGGGAGGGGCCGCCGTCGAGTCGTCTCGTGACGTCGCGGTGGTGGGCGTCGCGGCCGGACGCGCCGAGTTGCACCGTGTCCTAGCGGGGCTCGACCTCGCTCGGGCCCTTGGCGCCGGTCCCGCGGCCCTCGACGTGGAAGCGCTCGTCACGGCGGTGGCGGTGCTCGCGCGCACGCTCGAGGCGAGCGAGGACCTCGACGAGATCGAGCTCAACCCGGTCCTCGTGCGCGAGGCCGGGCGCGGCGTCGTGGCCCTCGACGCCGTCGTCGTGCCTCGCCGGCGCCCTCGCTAG
This sequence comes from Actinomycetes bacterium, assembly GCA_021831125.1. Taxonomy (GTDB): domain Bacteria; phylum Actinomycetota; class Acidimicrobiia; order Acidimicrobiales; family RAAP-2; genus RAAP-2. The sequence continues at coordinate 12,142 of JAKBNI010000050.1, forward strand.
CGCGACGCGCCGACTCGGCCCTGGCGCGTCGGCCGAGAGGCCCCCGGGGGAGCAGGGGTAGACTGGCGCGTGGCTCCGGCAAACCCCCCTCGACGACCCGGCGGGCCGCGCCCCGGGGGTGGAGCGGGTCGAGGCGGACGCCCGTCAGGCCCCTCGGGGGCGAGGCCCCCCCGACCCAACGCTCGCCCGGGCGGACGCGACTCGTCCTCGGGGGCCCGTGAGGGCCGCCCGGCCCGCGCCCCGCGCCCCTACGACGAGCGCTCCGAGGGCCGCCCTTCGCGCCCGTCGGGCGGCTCGCGTCGCCCCTACGAGTCCCGTGAGGGCCGCCCGCCCCGCGCCCCGCGCCCCTACGACGAGCGCTCC
>JAKBNI010000051.1 GCA_021831125.1 Actinomycetes bacterium
CCAACGCGCGGGCCGCGGCCCCGTACTCGACCGAGCGGGTGGCCCTCCCGCCGCGGGAGGGGGAGTCGGGTCACTACCAGACGGCGTGCGACGTCGACCCCTTCGCCGTCGGGGCGGCCGAGCGCGAGCGCGTGGTGCTCGCGACCATGAGCGCCGCGCTCGAGGAGAGGGGCGTCGTGCGGGTGCAGTCGGGGGTCAACGCCAAGCGCCAGCACCGGTACTTCGCCGACACCGAGGGGTCGTTCCAGGCCCAGCACTTCGTCGAGTCCGGCGGGATGGTCCTGGTGGTCGCCTCGGACGGGCGCGAGGTCCAGCGCCGCAGCTACCCGAACTCCTTCCACGGCAACACCTCGGCGGCGGGTTGGGAGTACGTCGCGGCCCTCGAGCTCGAGGACCAGGCCCGCCGGGTGGCCAGCGAGGCCGTCCAGCTGCTCTCGGCGCCGGTGGTCGACTCGGGCACCTCGTCGCTGGTGATCGGGCCGGCGCAGATGGCCCTGCAGATCCACGAGTCGACCGGACACGCCCTCGAGCTCGACCGGATCCTGGGCGACGAGGCGAACTTCGCCGGTCGCTCCTTCATCGGCCCCGACGCGATCGGCAACCTGCGCTACGGCTCGACGGCGGTCACCATCGTCGCGGACCCGACGGTGCCGGGCACCCGGGGCAGCTTCCGCTTCGACGACGAGGGCTCCCCCACCCGCCGGGTGACCCTGATCGGCGAGGGCGTCGTGCGCGACTTCCTCTCCAGTCGCGACGCGGCGGCCCGGTTGGGGCGGCCCACCACGGCGGCGGCGCGATCGGACGGCTGGGCCTACCTGCCACTGTGCTTCGCGACCAACGTGTTCCTCCAGCCGGGCGAGGGCTCGCTCGAGGACCTCCTGGAGCGCATGGGCGACGGCTACTACATCGACGACAACCGGAGCTGGTCGATCGACTCGCGACGCTGGAACTTCCAGTTCGGCACCGAGGCCGCGTGGGAGGTGCGCGCCGGCAAGCGGACCCGGCTGGTCCGGGACTTCTCCTACGGCGGCATCACCCCCCAGTTCTGGGGCTCGGTGGAGGCCGTCGCCGGGTCGGGGGAGTTCCGCACCTTCGGGATGCCCTGCGGCAAGGGCGAGCCCAAGCAGTGGGGCTTCCTCTCCCACGGGGCCGCCCCGACCCTGGTGCGCGACGTACGGATAGGAGTGTCATGAACGGGCCGTGGTTCACCCCGGAGCGGGTCCTGCCCGCGCTCGGCGACGCGCTGCGCGCCGCCCCGGCCGATCAGGTCGAGGTCTTCGCCCAGAGCCGGGTGGGCGAGTACACCCGTTTCGCGGCGAGCCGCGTCCATCAGCCCCAGTCCATCACCGAGGCCCAGATCATGGTCCGGGCCGTCGTGGGCACGGGGAGCGCCCGGGTGGCGGTGAGCGCCCTCGCCGACGTCGCCACGGCCGTCGCGCGCGCCTGCGCGCTGGCGCGGGCGCGTGACGGGTCGCCGGGCGCGACGCGGCCCTACGACGTCGCGGCGGGCCCGGTGACGCTCGGCGCGACCCCGGCGCTCTGCGAGTCGACCCTGGCGTGGGACGCGGTGGAGCGCTCCCGCCTCGCCGGAGAGGCCATGGCGAGCGCCGCGCGCGCCGGGGGCACCGCTCACGGCACCCTCTCGCGGGCGATCACCGAGCTGGCCGTGGTGACGAGCCGCGGAGTCTCCCTCTACGGCGCGGCCACCGAGGCGGGGTTCGCCGCGACGGTGCGCGTCGGTGAGGTCTCGTCCTACGTCGGCGACCTCGGACGCGACGCGGCCGCCCTGGACGTGCGCGGGCGCTGCCTCGAGGCGATCGAGGACGTGGCCGCCGCGGACGAGCCGGTCGACCTCGACGACGGCGTCTACGACGTGGTCTTCGGCCCCCTGGCCACCGGGGAGCTCATCGGCTTCCTCCCGGACTTCGGGTACCTCGCGCCGGCGGTCCGCGCGGGCATCGGCCTGGTGGCCGAGCGCGCCGGGCGGCGCGTCGCGTCGCCGCTCGTGACGGTGAGCGACGACGCGTCCGACCCGATCGGCCTGACGTTCCCCTTCGACTTCGAGGGCACGCCCAAGGCGGCCGTCGACCTGCTGCGCGCCGGCGTCGTCGGCGGGGCCGTCAGCGACCGTGCGGGCGCGGCCGCGACGGGCGGGACCTCGACCGGGCACGCCTCGATCGGCCGCGAGCAGTCGCCCGAGCCCGCGTGCGCCAACCTGGTCATGGCGCCCGGGACGGCGTCCACGGCCGACCTGGTGGGAGGGGTGGAGCGGGGGATCTACGTCCAGCGCCTCTGGTACAACCGGTTAGTCGACGTCGAGCGCGGGCTCGTCGTGGGGACCAGCCGCGACCGCGCCTTCCTCATCGAGGACGGCCGACCGGGGCGCAGCCTGCGCGGCGCGCGGTTCAACGAGAGCGTCATCGACGCCCTCGAGCGCGTCGACGGCGTCTCCCTCGAGCGGGCGAGCCAGCCGATCCCCAACCTGTGGAACAGCTCGATCACGGCGCCCGCGATGAGGGTGCGGGGCTTCCGCTTCGGGGCGCGTACGCGCGGCGGTGGCCGATGAGGGCTCGATCGAACGTGGACGCGCTGGTGGCCCAGCGCCTCGCCGGCGAGGTATGGCCCCCCCTGGCCGACCGTCACGTCTTTCGGGTCGACCCCGACGGACGGGCCTTCTTCTTGCCGGGGATGGGTGGGGTCACCCTCGACGTGCACTGCGGGGACCCCGCCACCGGGCACGCGGGTGACCACGTCGAGCCCGGGCTGTCGGTGCGCCATCGAGAGACCGCGGCGAACTACGCGCTGCAGTACCTCACCTGCGTCGGCAACGTCGTCGAGGTGACCAGTGGTCCCGGCGCCGGGGCCCGCGGCTTCGTGATCGGCCAGCACGCCTACGTGCTCGTCGACATGGCCCCCGACGACATGGCCCGGGTCACCACGGGCGACCAGGTGGTGGTCGACGCCGTCGGTCAGGGGCTCGCCCTCGAGGACCACCCCTCGATCGTCGTGAAGAACTGCTCACCCCGCCTCCTCGAGGCGCTCGGGGGCGGCACCCGCGCCGACGGGCGCCTGGAGGTGCGCGTGAGCGCCCTGGTCCCCCCCGAGGCCGTGGGGGCCGGGGCGGGCATGGCGTCGGAGTACGCCAACACCGACCTCATGGGCGCCTACGCCGGACGCGGCGAGGAGCTGTCACTGGGTCTCGAGGGCCTTCGCGTGGGCGACGTCGTCGCCCTCGTCGACCAGGACCACCGCTACGGGCGGGGCTACCGCGGGGGCTTCACCACGATCGGGGTCATCTCGACGGGCAGCGCCGCGCTCTTCGGGCACGGCCCGGGCCCCTCGAGCGTCATGAGCGGTCCGTCCGAGGCCTTCGACGTGGTCCTGGACGGCGGCGCGAACCTCGCGGCCTTCGCCGCGCGCGACTGGAGGGGCGAGTGAGGGCGTTGAGCGAGGTCGTGGTGAACGTCGAGGCCTTCGTGGACCAGGGCGTCGTCGGGGACACCCCGTGGCGCGTGGACCGCGACGGCCGTCCCTACGTGCCCGTGGGCGACGGTGGTGTCGTGCGCGGCGTGCGCCTCGGGGACCCCGCGTACGGGCGCGTCGGCGACCACGTGGCGCCGGGCGCGTGCCTCGTCCACCCGGTGACCGAGGCGCGCCACGCCGTGGCGGCCCTCGCGTGCCTGGGCAACCGGGTCGAGGTGCGCACGGGGGCCGCCGCGGGCGAGCGTGGCCGGGTCCTGGGCAAGCGGGGTGGGGGCGAGCGGGTCATCGCCGTGTTCACCCCCGAGGTCCTGGCCGCCTTGCGTCCGGGGGACCGCGTGAGCGTGACGACGCGCGGGCAGGGCTCGAGCGCGCCCGTGGCCGACCTGACCCAGATGAACCTCGATCCGGCCGCGGCGCACCTCCTCGGCACGACGGTGGCCTCGGGGCGACTCGTGGTGAGCGTGCGCACCGTGGTGGCGAGCGCGGCCGTGGGCTACGGGATCGGCCGGCCGATGGCCAGCTGGGACCTCGACCTCCAGCTCCCGGGCACGGCGGCCCCGCAGGGCCTTCGACTCGGTGACCTCGTGGCCGTGACCGACCTCGACGCGCGATGGAACGCCGGCTACCGCCGCGGCTTCGTCTCGGTCGGCGTGGTCGTCCACGGGGACAGCCCCGAGCCTGGTCACGGGCCGGGTCTGACGGTACTGTGGAGCGGCCCGTCGACGAGTCTCGACCTCCGTGAGGACCCCCTCACTCACGCTGGCCTGACCGAGGAGACGCTGCTGTCGTGGGGCGAGGGAGGGGACTGAGATGACGATCCGCGCCGAGGCCGCGGCGACGGCGCCGGGGGCGGCGGTGACCGCGCTGCACCACGTCTCCCTCCCCGAGGCGGTCCACGAGGAGCTGCGACGCCGGATCCTCAACAACGAGTACGCGGCCGGGGAGCGGCTGCTCGAGGTGAAGCTCGCCGAGGAGTTCGGGGTGAGCCGCACGACGTTGCGCTCGGCGCTGCGCGACCTCGCCAAGGAGAACCTCGTCGACCTGACCCAGCGCCGGGGCTGCTTCGTCTCGCGGATGACGCCGTCGGCGGTCAAGGACTCGTGCTACGCGCGCTACGTCCTGGAGGCGGGAGCGGCGACCGGCGACCTCGACTGGATCACCGACGACGTGCTCGCGTCGCTGGGGGCCCAGATCGAGCGGATGCGGGCGGCCGCCCTCTCGGGCGACATGTCGACCATCGTCGACACCGACACGGCGTTCCACGGCGTCATCGTGTCGGCGCCGGGCCGATCACGGGTGGCCGAGCTCTGGCACATGCTCGACGGGCAGATGGGGTCGGTGATGCGCTCCTCGCTCGACCAGCAGGGGATCGACATGACCGAGATCGTCCACCGTCACCAGGTGCTGGTCGACGCCCTGGCGACGCGCGACCCGTCGGTGATCGCGGGGGCGATCATGGACCACTACCTCGCGCGCGACACGCCACCCGACGACTGATGCGCCACGCGCTCTTCGTGCCGCCCTTCGACGGCCTCGCCGAGCCCGACCGACTGGTCGAGCTCGCGGTCGCCGCCGAGTCGTCCGGGTGGGACGGCCTCTTCCTCTGGGACCACCTGCTCTACTCGGCGCCGGTGCGTGACGTGCTCGACCCCTACGTGAGCCTGGGGGCGATCGCGGCGGCCACCTCGCGACTGGTCATCGGGCCGATGGTGACGCCCCTCGCGCGCCGCCGGCCGGCCGTCCTCGCGCGCCAGGCGCTCAGCGTCGAGCGGCTCAGCCGCGGTCGGCTTGTCCTCGGGCTGGGACTGGGCGACGACGCGGGCCCGGCGGGGGAGTTCTCGTCCTTCGGTGACGAGAGCGACCCCGCCGTGCGCGCCGCGATGCTCGACGAGGGGCTCGGGGTCCTCGCCGGCCTGCTCTCGGGTGAGACCGTGCGCCACTCGGGGCCCCACTACGTCGTGCGCGACGTCGCCCTGCGCCCCGCGCCCGAGCGGACCGGGGGGATACCCCTCTGGCTGGCGGCGCGCTGGCCCCACCGCCGACCCCTTCGCCGGGCCGCCCGTCACGACGGGGTCGTCGTCATCCAGATGGACGACCCCGCCGACCTCGTCCCGCTGCGTGACGAGCTCGCCCGCGCCGGCGCCGACCTGGCGACCTTCGACGTCGTCGTCCAGCGCACCCCGGGCGACGACGCGTCGCGCTGGGCCGCCGGGGGCGTCACCTGGCTGATGACCCGCGTGGGGCCCTACCGCATCGACGTCGACGAGGCCATGTCCCTCGCGCGTTGCGGACCCCGAAGATGACAGGAGACTCATGCAGACACCCACACCCCCCTCGCTGGCCGCGGCCGCGCTCGGCGGCTACGCCGCGCGCTACGGGCAGTCGGTGCGAGCGATGGACGCGGCCGTGGCGCGCACGCCGTCGGGCGCCGAGGTCATCGACCTGACCCACGGCGACACCCGAGCCTTCACCCCGCCCGCCTCGGCAAGGCGCGACCTGCTCGCCGCGATCGACGACAACGCCGAGGCCTACTCGCCCTATCGGGGGAGCGCCTCGGTGCGCGCCGCCGTCGCGCCCCGGGTGGCCGACCTCCTCGGCCGGCCGGTCGACCCCGCGACCGAGCTGATCGTGACCCCGGGGACCCAGGGGGGGCTGTTCGCCGCGCTGAGCGCGCTCGTCTGTCCCGGCGACGTGGTGGCGATGCCGGCGGTCGAGTACTTCATGGACGAGCGCATCGCGGCGTACCTGGGGGCGTCGCCCCATCGCGTCGAGATGGTCTACGGCGACGACGGCTACGCCCGACTGGCCGAGGGGGCCCTCGAGGGAGCGACCCGCGCGGGCGCGGTGGGCCTCGTCCTGTCGAACCCGAACAACCCGACGGGCTCGGTCGTCGCCGAGGAGAGCCTGGCCGAGATCGCCGCCTGGGCCCGAGGCCGCGACGCCTGGGTCGTGGCCGACCAGCTCTACTGCCGACTCGTCTTCGACGACACCCGCCTCGTCCACCTCGGAGCCCTCGAGGGCATGGCCGAGCGGACCGTGACCCTGCTCGGGCCGTCGAAGACCGAGTCGATGAGCGGCTACCGCGTCGGGGTGGCCGTCGGCCCGGCGTCGGTCGTCGACGCCATGGAGCAGGTGATGTCGATGGCCTCGCTGAGGACCGCGGGCTACGCCCAGCACGTCCTGGACCACTGGATGGACGGGGACGGCGCGTGGCTCGAGGAGCGCGTCACGGGCCACCGTCAACTGCGCGACGAGCTCGTGGCGAGCCTGCGCTCGGTGCCGGGACTGGCGATTCGGGCGCCGTCGGCCAGTTCCTACGTCTTCCCCGACGCGACGGCGACGCCCTTCGGGCGCGCCCACGACGGCGACGACTTCGCCATGGCCGTCGCCTTCAAGGAGGCGGGGGTCGTGGTGAGCCCGGGCTACCAGTTCGGCCCGGCGGGCCGCGGCCACTTCCGCATCAACTTCTCCCAAGACCGCCGTCGCCTGGGGGTCGCCCTGACGCGGATCGCCACCGTCCTGTCCCGCTGAGCCGGGCCGGGCCCCGCGCCCGACGGGCCCGTAGGGTGGGCCGCGGACCGAGGGGGTGGCCGTGGGTCGAGCCGCGAGGGCTATGGGTGCGGTGTGGCTCGTCGCGACGACCCTCGTGGTGTCGGGCGTCGCGGCGGGAGGCGCCCCGAGCGCGCCGCACCTGCTCACCCTGTCCGAGCTGCCCGGGCCCTGGCGGGTGGCGGGCTCGAGCACGGCGACGACGCCGTCGGGGTCGTGCCCCGCGGTGCACGACGCGCTCTTCAACTCCAACACGGTGCGCCTCGAGACCTTCACCCAGGGGCCGACACTGCCGTCGCTGACCGAGGTCGTGGTGACCGGTGCGCACCTGGAGCGCTCGTGGCGGGGCTTCACGCGCGCGCTGTCGGCCTGTGGCCCCCAGCGAGTGAGGATCGCCGGCTCGTGGACGACGCTTCGCCCCACGGCGCTGGTGGCCCCGAGGCTCGGCCGGGCGAGCGCGGGCCAGTCCTACGCCTTCACGACCTCGGGGATCGCCTTCGTGGTGGACTCGATCGACGTCCTGAGCGCGAGGGCCATCACGGTCGTCGACTACTCGGCCCTCGCGACGCCGTCCCCGGCGATCGCCTCGGCGTACGCGACGGCGGCCTTCGCTCGGCTCTCGGGCGCCACGCCCACGGTGGCGAGCGACCTCTCGATCACGACGGCCCCGGTCGAGCTGGCCCACACGAGCGACGGCACCGTCGCCTACCGCTCGATCGGCGCGGGTTCGCCGATCGTGCTCGTGATGGGCTACGCGGCGCCGATGGAGGTGTGGGACCCGCGCTTCGTCGACGCCCTCGCCCAGGGACACCGGGTGGTGATCTTCGACAACGCCGGGATCGGGCGCACCTCGCCGGCGGCCCCGAGGCTCACGATCGAGTCGATGGCCACCCAGACCGCGGCGTTGATCGCCGCGCTGCACCTCGGGCGCTGCGCGGTCGTGGGCTGGTCGATGGGCGGCATGGTCGCCCAGGCCCTCGCCGTCACCCATCCCGGCGACGTGCGCGCGTTGGTGCTGCTCGCGACCTTCCCGGGCACGGGCCCGCTCCAGCGGACTCCGCCCGAGGTGGTGAGGGCCCTCACCGACCCCACGGCGAGGCTCGCCCCCGAGGTCCTCTTCCCCAAGGACCAGCGCGCCTCCGCCGCCGCCTTCGAGCTCGCCCTCTCGAGCTATCCCCCGGGGCCGACGGTCTCGTCCGCGGTCAAGGCCGCCCAGCGCTCGGCCATCCTCGGGTGGTGGGGCGGACGGGTCCCCGCGGCGCGGCGCGTCGGCGCGATCCGGGTGCCCACGCTCGTCGCCGACGGGGCCGACGACCTCGTCGACCCCGCCGCCAACTCCCGCGCGCTCGCCCGGCTGATCCCGGGGGCCCGCCTCGCGCTCTACCGCGACGCCGGGCACGCCTTCTTCTCCCAGCGCTGGCGCGCCGTGGTGGCGAGGGTGGTCACCGTGGTCGACGGGGCCCGCTGAGAGGGGGCCGGGAGGCGTCGCTTGGCGTGATGGCGAAGTGATGCTAGATTGATGTCATGCGGATATCACACTTCGTGGAGGGCGTCCGCGAGGACCTGGGCCGCCTCGGGGCCCTCGGGGACGAGACGACGGCCCGCATCGCGGCGGGTCTCGCCGACGCGCTGGGCCCGGCACTGCGAGCCCGGCTCCTGGAGGCGCTCGACGTCGTGGTCGCCGAGCTGAACCACCCGGGCGAGCGCCCGGCGCTCGCCGTGACCCTCGCCGGAGACGACGTCACCCTCACCCGTCCGACCGGGAGCGGCGAGCCCCACCCGGAGGCGGCGGGGGACCTCACCGCTCGCTTCGCCCTGCGCCTGCCCGACGAGCTGAAGGCGCGCATCGAGCGCGAGGCCCAGCGCCGGGGCGCCTCGACCAACAGCTGGATGGTGCGCGCGCTCGCGCGCGAGGTCTCAGAGAGCCTCGAGCACCCGGGTCCGCGAGGGGCCCAGGAGCTGCGGGGGAGAGGAAGGAGTTGACATGGGAGAGCTGAGCGAGGTCGCCCCCGCGGCGAGGGTCGAGCACTTCGACCTGAGAGAGGGGGCCGAGATCGAGGTGACGACCGCCTCGGGCGACGTGCGCCTGGTCGTGGGCGAGACGGGCACGGTCCGTCTCACGACGACCGACGCCGACCCGGCCACGCGGCTCGAGCGCGTCGAGTGCGCCTACGACGCCTCGGCCAACCGGCTGAGCGTCGACACCAAGGTGATGAAGGGCCTCGGCAACGACAAGGGCAAGGGTCTCGGCCGCGCGCTGAAGGGGATGATCGGTTACGCCAGGAACGACGTCGACGTCGAGGTGGCGGTCCCGGCCGGGGCCCGGGTGCGCCTGCGCACCGCCTCGGGCGACCTCGAGGCCGACGCCGCGCTGGCCGGGGCGGAGGTGGCGAGCGCCTCGGGCGACGTGCGCCTCACGCGCGTCGACGGCCCGGTCAAGGTCCAGACGGCCTCGGGCGAGCTCGACCTCGGCCACGTCGTCGGACCGATCACGGCCAAGCTGGTGTCGGGTGACGTGCGCGTCGAGGGTCTCGAGGGCGACCTCAGCGTCCAGAGCGTGTCGGGTGACGTCACGGCCTCGGTCAGCGCGCCGGGGCGCATCGACGTGGGCAACGTCTCGGGTGACGTGACCGTCGAGGTGCGCGCGGGACTGCTCGTCGAGCTCGACGTTCGCTCGGTCTCGGGCCAGGTCTCCAGCCAGATCGCCCTCGACGGGGCGCCGGGCGAGGCCGGCGAGCGGCCGGTCACCTTGAAGGTGCGCTCGGTCTCGGGGGACGTGCAGGTGCGCCGGGCCTAGGGGTTAGGTTGAGCTCGTGAGGCTCGACCACTACCGGGCGTGCAGCTGGCGCGAGAAGCGCCAGGTGCTCGACGTCTTCTGGCGCCGCGGCGCCGCGGCGCCGCCGGCGATGGTCGTCGCCGCCTACGAGTACGGCTGGTGGGCGGTGGCGAGCCTGAGCGTCATCGCGGTCGAGTTGGGCCTCGTCGTCGCGGTGCTGGCGATGCGGGCCTCCTCCTGGGGCTGGTGGGTCGGCGCGGCCGAGGCCGCCAACGCCCTCGCGCTGCTCTGGGCGATGCGCCGGCTGGGCGACCTCGAGGCCGTGGCGCGCCCCGACGACCCGAGCCCCCTCACCCCGGCGGGCTAGAGGCCCGAGAGCCGCCGGATCGGCCGGGCCAGGGCCGAGTTGTCCTCGCCCCCGTGGCCCGAGGCGACCAGTCCGTCCTCGAGGGTGGCGGCGAGCGAGGTGACCGGCAGCACGGCGCCCACCGCGCGCGCGAGCTCCAGGGCGATCCCGAGGTCCTTGCGGTGCAGCTCGATCTTGAACCCGAGGGGGTACTCGTCGGCGATCATGCGGGCGCTGCGGTTCTCGAGCACCCAGGACCCCGCGGCGCCCCGGGCGATCGCCGCCACGACGGCCGAGGCGTCGAGGCCGGCCTTGAGGGCGAGGGTCACCCCCTCGGCGACGGCGAGGTAGGTGCCGGCGAGGATCACCTGGTTGATCGCCTTGGCCCACTGGCCCGCCCCGACCGGCCCGAGGTGGGTGATCGAGGTGCCCATCGCCGCGAGCACCGGGGCGACCGTCGCGAGGTCGTCCTCGGCGCCCCCGCACAAGATGGTGAGGGTGCCCTTGGTGGCGCCCTCGCTCCCGCCGGTCACCGGCGCGTCCACGAAGCCCACCCCCCGCTCGGCGAGGGCCGCCGCGACGCGCTGGGCGGCGAGGGGGCTCGTCGTCGAGCAGTCGACCACGACGGCGCCCGCGCGCAGCCCGTCGGCGAGCCCGCGCGCGAAGAGGACCTCGTCGACCTGGGGCGCGTCGGTGAGACACAGCACGACGACGTCGCACCCCGCGGCGAGCTCGTCCGGGCTCGCGGCCGGCCGGGCGCCGAGGGCGACCGGCGCCTCGTCGCGCCCGGGTGTGCGGTTCCAGACGCGCAGGTCGAAGCCGGCGCGCGCGAGGTTGGCCGCCATCGGCGCACCCATCGTGCCCAGGCCCGCGAAGCCGACCCTCGTCCCTGCCGGCGTCGTCGTCACCGGGGCGTACGTTACTCTTCGCGGCGCGTCGGCTTCGGGGGGTGCGCACTGACGACCACGGTCCTTCTCACCGGCTCCTCGGGGGCCGTCGGGCGCCACCTCGTGGCAACGCTCGACCGGGCGCGCTGGCGGCTGCGCCTCTTCGACCGCGTCCCCTTCCCCGAGGCGACCGACCCCGCCGACGAGGTCGTCGAGGCCGCGCTCGAGGACGAGGCCGCGCTCGCCGAGGCCTGTCGTGGCGCGCGCGCCGTGGTGCACCTCGCGGGCCTCTCGAGGCCCGGGTACGCCTGGTCCGACTACCAGGCCGTGAACGTCGACGGCACCCGCCGGGTCCTCGAGGCGGCCCTCGCGTCGGGGTGCCCCCGGGTGGTGCTCGCGAGCAGCCACCACGTCGCCGGGCGCACCCCGCTCAGCGCGACGACCGGGCTCGCCGAGGACGACCCCTTCCGACCCGACACCTACTACGGCGCCTCCAAGGCGGCGGCCGAGACCCTCGGGCGGCTCTACCACGACCGCCACGGGCTCGAGGTGGTATGCCTGCGCATCGGCTCGTTCCGCGAGCGGCCCACCGAGTGGCGCCACCGGTGGAGCTGGCTCTCCCCGGGCGACCTCGTCCGGGTGGTCGAGGCGGCGCTCGTCGCCCCGGATCCGGGCTTCGCCGTCGTCTGGGCCGTCTCGGCCAACCGCGCGGCGATCACCTCGAGCGCGGGGGCCGAGGCGATCGGCTACCGGCCCCTCGACGACGCCTCGACTTATGACGAGGCGAGCCTCGGTGGGGGCGAGCTCGGCCGGCGCTACGTCGGGGGCGAGTTCTGCGCCGAGGGCGTCGACGGCCCCGCGACCACGAGGTAGAGGTCGCAGAGGTTCCACCCGGTGTGGCCCCCCGCGAGGAGTTGGCCGAGGGCGGCGTGGGGCGCGTGGGTGTCGTGGGCGACGAGCGCCTCGGCGAGGTCGAGGCCGGCCTCGCGCGCCCGGGTCACCGTGGTGTCGTCGCTCCACGCGCCGCCGACGCCCGCCTCGTGGTCGGCGCCGTCGGAGGCGTAGCCGAGCGCGAGGACCGGGCGACCCGCGCGCGCGAGCGCGGGCGCGACGGTGGCGCACCACTCCTGGCCCCGCCCACCGCGCCCGGGGTGGGCGCCGAGTACGGGGGTGGCCTCGCCGACCCCGAGGACGCAGAGGGGTCGGTCCCGGGTCGCCTCGAGGGCGGCGGCGACGCCGGCCGCGAGGCGCTCGGGCGGACCCTCGATCGCTCCGAGGTCGAGGGTCGCGTAGCCGAGCCGGGCGGCCTCGGCGAGGGCGGCCGCGCGCCAGTCGCCGGGCTCGAGCAGGACGAGGTTGACGTGGTGGGGGTGCA
>JAKBNI010000052.1 GCA_021831125.1 Actinomycetes bacterium
CCGTAGACGGTGATCGGGTGACCGTCGTAGAGATCCGAGAGGGGGATCCGGTGGGAACGGCCCTCGAAGCGCAGCTCGACGCCGTGGTGCACGAGACCCTTCTCGCGCATGCGCTCGCCCACCCCGATCTCCGCGAGGAAGTTGGCGATCCCGTACTCGATGACCCCGGCGCGCACGCGCTGCTCGACGTAGTCGCGGCTGCGCCGCTCGAGGACGACGGCCTCGACGCCGGCGACGTCCAGCAGGTGGCCGAGCACGAGCCCGACGGGGCCCGCGCCGACGATCGCCACCGGAACCCGAATCGTCTCCATGCGCCCTCCCGCTCGCCGCAGAACCTACCGCGCGGGGCCGGGGGTGTTTGCCAGGTGCCTTGCGACGTGCCACAGTGGGAAGGCCACGGCGTCAGCGTTGAGGACGTGTCACGCGAGCGAAAGGGACCTATGGCCGTCGTCGTCACGAACACGCCGCGCACCCCGCTCGCGATCGTCGACGAGTTCGCCGGCCTCGGGGTCGCCACCGTCCACGAGGCCCAGGGCCGCACCGGCCTCCTCCACCACCGCCTGCGACCGATCTACCGGCCGATCCACGTGGTGGGCACCGCGCTGACCTGCGAGGTCGCCCCCGGGGACAACTGGTCGATCCACGTCGCGGCCGAGCAAGCCCGACCCGGCGACGTGCTCGTCGTCACGCCCACGAGCCCGTGCGACGACGGCTACTTCGGCGAGCTCCTCGCCACCAGCCTGCGGGCCCGGGGGGTGCGCGGTCTCGTCATCGACGCCGGCGTGCGCGACGTCGCCGAGCTGACGGCCATGGGATTCCCGGTCTGGTCGAAGGTCGTGTGCGCCCAGGGGACCGTGAAGGAGACCCCCGGCAACGTCCAGACCTCGATCGTCGTCGCCGGACAGCGCGTCGAGCCGGGCGACGTCGTGGTGGCCGACGACGACGGCGTGGTCGTCGTCGCGCGCGCTCGGGCCGAGGAGGTGCTCGCCGCGGCGCGGGACCGCGAGACGAACGAGGTCGCCAAGCGGGCCCGCCTCGCCGCGGGCGAGCTGGGCCTCGACCTCTACGCCATGCGCGAGCGCCTCGCCGAGCGGGGCCTCGCCTACCGTGAGCACGACGAGGGATGAACGACCAGCGGGCGCTCGCGTGCTCGGTGCTGCGCGGGGGCACCAGCAAGGGCCTCTACTTCCTCGCCGAGGACCTGCCCGCCGTTCGCGCCGTACGCGACCGCGTCCTGCTCGCCGCCCTCGGCTCGCCGGACCCTCGCGAGATCGACGGGATGGGTGGGGCCCACCCCCTCACCTCCAAGGTCGCGGTGGTGCGTCGCTCGACGCGCCCCGACGCCGACGTCGACTACCTCTTCCTCCAGGTCTGGCCCGACCGCCCCGAGGTCTCCGACAGCCAGAACTGTGGCAACCTGCTCGCCGGCGTCGGCCCCTTCGCCCTCGAGGAGGGCCTCGTCGCCCCTTCGGGCGAGGTCACCGAGTTGAGGATCTGGATGGAGAACACCCAGAGCCTCGCCGTCGCGCGGGTCGAGACGCCCGGGGGCGTCGTGCGCTACGGGGGCGAGGCGCACATCGACGGTGTGCCCGGCACCCACGCGCCGATCCCCATCGAGTTCCTCGACGTCGCCGGCTCCTCGTGCGGGGCCCTCCTGCCGACGGGCCGGGTGCGCGACGTGGTCGACGGTCTCGAGGTGACCTGTGTCGACAACGGCATGCCGGTCGTCTGCCTTCGCGCGGCCGACCTGGGGCTCGACGGCTCCGAGACCCCGGCCGAGATCGAGGCGCGCACCGACGTGCGCGAGCGCGTGGAGGCGCTGCGCCTCGCCTGCGGCCCGCTCATGAACCTCGGTGACGTGGCCGGCTCGACCGTCCCCAAGATGAGCCTCCTCTCACCCGCCCGTCACGGCGGGGCGCTCGCCACCCGGACCTTCATCCCCCACCGGGTCCACGAGGCGATCGGGGTGTTCGGCGCCGTCTCGGTGGCGACGGCCTGCGTGCTCCCGGGCTCGGTCGCGGCCGAGGTGGCCGGCCTCTCGGCGACCGTCGGGGAGACGACCCTCGACATCGAGCACCCCACCGGCTACTTCTCGGTCACCCTCGAGGTGGCGGCGGGGCCCGACGGGCCCACCGTCACGCGAGCCGCCCTCTTGCGCACGGCGCGGCTCTTGATGCGCGGTCAGGTGTTCGTGCCCCGTGGGACCTGGGAGGACCGGTGATCATCGACTGCCACGGCCACTACACGACCGCCCCGGCCGCCCACAGCGCCTGGCGCGCCGAGCAGGTCGCGGCCTACGGCGAGGGCCGCAGCGCCCCACGGTACCCGACCATCGGCGACGACGAGATCCGCGAGACGATCGAGCAGAACCAGTTGCGCCTGCAGCGCGAGCGCGGGGCCGACCTCACCCTCTTCTCACCCCGCGCCTCGGCGATGGAGCACCACGTCGGCGACGCCGCGGTGAGCGTCGCCTGGTCGAGGGCGTGCAACGACCTGATCGCCCGGGTCGTCGACCTCTTCCCGGAGAACTTCGCCGGGGTCGCGATGCTCCCCCAGTCCCCCGGGACGGACCTCGGGGACTCGGTCACCGAACTGCGTCGCTGCGTCGAGGAGCTGGGCTTCGTGGGCTGCAACCTCAACCCCGACGTGAGCGGTGGGCGCTGGGACGGACCGCCGCTCACCGACCGCTACTGGTACCCGATCTACGAGGCGATGGTCGAGCTCGACGTGCCGGCCATGATCCACGTCTCGTCGAGCTGCAACCCGAACTTCCACGCGACGGGTGCCCACTACATCAACGCCGACACCACCGCCTTCATGCAGCTGATCCAGGGCGACCTGTTCTCGGACTTCCCCACCCTGCGCCTGGTCATCCCCCACGGCGGGGGCGCCGCGCCCTATCACTGGGGCCGCTACCGCGGCCTCTGCGACATGCTCGAACGCCCCCCCCTCGAAGAGCACGTCATGGGCCACGTCGTCTTCGACACCTGCGTCTACCACCAGCCGGGGATCGACCTGCTCCTCGAAGTGGTCGACACTCCCAACGTCCTGTTCGGCTCCGAGATGCTCGGCGCGGTGCGCGGGGTCGACCCGCGCACCGGCCACCACTACGACGACACCAAGCGCTACCTCGACGCCGCAACCCTCACCGCCCCGGCTCGCCAGGCGATCGACGAGGGCAACGCCCGGCGGGTCTACCCCCGCCTCGACGCGCGACTCACGGCTCGCGGGCGATGACCCCGGCCTTCACCATGGACCCGGGCTGGCTGGTCTACTGTCCCAACCCCTCGAGGCCCACCCTCGCCCTGCCCGAGGGGGCGGTCGACGCACACTGCCACGTCTTTGGCCCGGGCGACGTCTTCCCCTACGCGCCCGAACGCAAGTACACGCCCTGTGACGCCGGCAAGGACGCGCTCTTCGCCCTGCGCGACCACCTGGGCTTCGCGCGCAACGTGATCGTCCAGGCCACCTGCCACGGTGCGGACAACTCCGCCATGCTCGACGCCCTGCGCGCGAGCGCCGGGCGGGCCCGAGGCGTCGCGACGGTGCGGCCCGAGGTGACCGACGGGGCCCTCGCCGACATGCACGACGCCGGGGTTCGCGGGGTCCGCTTCAACTTCGTGCGTCGACTCGTCGACCCCAAGCCCGACACCTACTACCGCTCGATCGTCGAGCGGATCGCGCCGCTCGGCTGGCACGTCGTCATCTACTTCGAGGCGCCCGACCTCGCGGAGCGCTGGGACCTCTTCACCAGCCTCGGGGTGCCGGTGGTCGTCGACCACCTGGGACGGCCCGACGTGCGCCAGGACCTCGAGGGGCCCGAGTTCGGCCTCTTCGTGCGCTTCATGGAGGAGAACGAGCACGTCTGGGCCAAGCCCACCTGCCCCGAGCGGCTCTCGGTGGCCGGGCCGCCCTACGACGACGTCGTGCCGTTCATGCGCCGGGTGGTGGAGCGCTTCAGCGACCGGGTCGTCTGGGGCACCGACTGGCCCCACCCGAACCTCACGCGCGAGATGCCCGACGACGGGTGGCTCGTCGACTTCATCGCTCGCGTGGCCGTGACCGAGGACCTCCAACGTAGACTCCTCGTCGACAACCCGATGCGGCTGTACTGGGGGGACGATGGCTGAGCGACCCGACTTCGACGACATCCCCGGCACGACGGTCTTCACGGCCCAGCGCTCGCGCCAGGGGTTCCACCTCAACCAGTTCTGCATGAGCCTCATGAAGCCCGAGAACCGCGCCCGCTTCAAGGCCGACGAGAGGGCCTACCTCGACGAGTGGCCGCTCACCGAGGCCCAGAAGTCGGCCGTACTGGCGCGCGACTACAACGCCGCCATCGCCGAGGGTGGCAACATCTACTTCCTGGCCAAGATCTTCGCCACCGACGGCAAGTCCTTCGCCGACGCCGCGGCCAACATGACCGGCATGACCCCCGAGGCGTATCGCGAGATGATGCTCCACGGGGGGCGCCCGCCGGAGGGGAACCGCTCGATCAAGGAGGGACGCTGATGGCCCGGATCACCGCGGGGGTCACGACCAGCCACGTCCCGGCCATCGGGGCGGCCATCGACCGGGGCGAGACCACGAGCGACTACTGGGCGCCGCTGTTCGAGGGCTACGAGTGGAGCCGCAAGTGGATAGCCGAGAACCTGCCCGACGTGGTGGTGCTCGTGTACAACGACCACGCCTCGAACTTCTCGCTCGAGGTCATCCCGACCTTCGCCATCGGCTGCGCCGAGAGCTACCAGGTCGCCGACGAGGGGTTCGGTCCCCGCCCGGTGCCCGAGGTGCGGGGCCACGCCGACCTCTCGTGCCACCTGGCCGAACAGCTCATCCTCGAGGAGTTCGATCTCACCGTCGTGAACCGCCTCGACGTCGACCACGGACTCACCGTGCCGCTGTCGCTCCTCTTCGGCCAGCCCGAGGCCTGGCCGGTACGCGTCGTTCCCATCGCGGTGAACGTCGTGCAGTACCCCCAGCCGACGGGGCGGCGCTGCTACGCGCTGGGCCGGGCCCTCGGTCGGGCGATCGCCTCGTTCCCCGAGGACCTCACCGTGCAGGTCTGGGGGACGGGTGGCATGAGCCACCAGCTCCAGGGCCCCCGGGCCGGCTTCATCAACCCCGCCTTCGACAGCGCCTTCCTCGACCGGATCGTCGACGACCCCGAGGGCCTGACCCACATCGCCCACCTCGAGTACCTACGCGAGGCCGGCTCGGAGGGGATCGAGCTCATCATGTGGCTCATCATGCGTGGCGCGCTCGGTGAGCGGGTGACCCCGCTGCACCGGTTCTACCACGTGCCCGCGTCCAACACCGCGGTGGGCCATCTGGTCCTCGAGGCCGGCTGAGCCCCGGAGGATACCGTGCGCATCGCCCTCGCCGGAGCCGGCGCCTTCGGCCTCAAGCACCTCGACGCCCTGGCACGCATCGACGGGGCCGAGGTCGTCGCGGTCGTGAGCCGTCGGCTCGAGCAGGCCCGCGAGGTCGCCGCGCGCTACGGGGTGCCCGCGGCCTACACCGAGCTCGACGACGCGCTGAACCGCGGCGACGTCGACGCCGTCATCTTGTGCACCCCGACCCAGCTGCACGCGGCCCAGGCCCTCGCGGCGATGAGGGCCGGCAAGCACGTCCAGGTCGAGATCCCCCTCGCCGACCGCTACGCGGACGCCGAGGCCGTCGCCGCACTCCAGCGCGCGTCGGGCCTGGTGTGCATGGTCGGGCACACGCGGCGCTTCAACCCGAGCCACCAGTGGGTCCACCAGCGCATCACCGAGGGCGCCCTCACCCTCTACCAGATGGACGTGCAGACCTACTTCCTTCGCCGGAGCAACCTCAACGCGCTGGGCCAGCCCCGCAGCTGGACCGACAACCTCCTCTGGCACCACGCCGCCCACACCGTGGACCTCTTCAGCTACCAGTGCGCCTCGCCGATCGTGGCGGCCCACGCGATGGCCGGCCCCGTCCACCCCGAGCTCGGCATCCCCATGGACATGTCGATCCAGCTGAAGAGCGCGGCGGGCCAGCTCTGCACGCTCTCGCTCAGCTTCAACAACGACGGGCCGCTCGGAACCTTCTTCCGCTACATCGGGGACTCGGGCACCTACGTCGCACGCTACGACGACCTCGTGACGGGCCGCGACGAGCCCGTCGACGTGAGCCACGTGGCGATCTCGACCGACGGTATAGAACTCCAGGACCGGGAGTTCCTCTCGGCCATCGACGAGGGGCGCGAGCCCAACGCCTCGGTGCACCAGGTCCTCGACTGCTACCGCGTCCTCGGCGACCTCCAAGCCCAGCTCTAGCCCTACGACGGCGCGGGGCCACGCGCTAGTTTGGCTCTGACCCATGGCCACCTCCCTGCCCTCCCAGCGCCCGACGTGGAAGGCGCTGGCCGCACGCGCGCGCGAGGTGCGGTCCCGCCACCTGCGCACCCTGTTCGAGACCGACCCCACTCGCGGGTCCTCCCTGGTCGCCGAGGGCGCAGGGCTGTTCCTCGACTACTCGAAGAACCTCCTCGACGACGCTGTGGTGGACCTCTTGGTCGAACTCGCGACCCAGTGCGGCGTCTTCGAGCGCCGAGACGCCCTCTTCGCGGGTGCGCCGGTCAACGCGACCGAGCAGCGCGCCGCCCTGCACAGCGCACTGCGCCTGCCCGAGGGGTCCTCGCTCGTCGTCGACGGCGTCGACGTCGCGGCCGAGGTCCATCGGGTGCTCTCGCGGATGCGGGCCTTCGCCGAGGCCGTTCGCGAGGGCCGCCACCTCGGCTCGACCGGCCGCCGCCTGACCAACGTCGTCAACATCGGGATAGGCGGTTCGGACCTCGGCCCGGTGATGGCCTACGAGGCGCTGCGCCACTACAGCGACCGCGACCTGACGATGCGCTTCGTCTCCAACGTCGACGGCACCGACCTCGCCGAGGCCCTGCGGGGCCTCGCACCCGAGGAGACCCTCTTCATCGTCTCCTCCAAGACCTTCGCCACGGCCGAGACCCTCACCAACGCCGCCTCGGCGCGCCGGTGGCTGACCGACGCCCTCGGCGAGGCGGCCGTCGCGGCCCACTTCGTCGCGGTCTCGACGGCGACCGAGCGGGTCGCCGCCTTCGGCATCGACCCCAGCCGGACGTTCGGCTTCTGGGACTGGGTCGGCGGTCGCTACTCGATGGAGAGCGCCATCGGGCTTTCGACGATGATCGCGATCGGCCCGCGCCACTTCGCCGAGCTCCTCGCGGGCAGCCACGCCATGGACCGCCACTTCGCCTCCGCCGCACCGCGGGAGAACCTCCCGGTCCTGCTCGGGCTCGTCGGGGTGTGGAACCGCACGTTCCTCGGCCACCCGACCGTCGCCGTCTTGCCCTACGACCAGTACCTGGCCCGCCTACCGGCCTACCTCCAACAGCTGACGATGGAGTCCAACGGCAAGCACGTGACCTCAGAGGGGCTGCGGGTCGACTACCCGACCGGGGCGATCTACTGGGGCGAGCCCGGCACCAACGGCCAGCACAGCTTCTACCAGCTCCTCCACCAGGGCACCACCGTCGTGCCGGCCGACGTCATCGTCGTGGCCCAGAGCCTCAACCCGCTCGAGGGACACCACGACCTCCTGGTCGCCAACGCCCTCGCCCAGGCCGCCGCCTTCGCCTTCGGCCGCCCGCCCTCGGCGGTGCGCGCGGCGGGTGCCGCCGAGCCCCTCGTGGCGCACCGCCAGATGGACGGCGACCGGCCCACGAACCTGATCATGCTGGACCGGCTCACGCCCTACAGCCTGGGGGCCCTCGTGACGCTCTACGAGCACGCCGTCTTCGTCCAGGGCGCCCTCTGGGGGATCGACTCGTTCGACCAGTGGGGGGTCGAGCTCGGCAAGGAGATGGCCGCGGCCATCGTGCCCGAGCTCGCGGGCGCTCCGGTGAGCCCCGAAAGGGACTCCTCGACCCGGGCCCTGATCGAGCGGTACCGAGCGAGGAGGTCGACGTGAGCACTGCGCAACTGGGCATGGTCGGACTGGGCCGGATGGGCGCGAACATCGTGCGCCGGCTCCTGCGCGGGGGCCACCCGGTCGCCGCCTACGACGTCAGCCCCGACGCCGTCGCCGCCGTGGTGGCCGACGGGGCGACCGGCGCGGCCACGCTCGCCGAGCTCGTCGGGGCCCTCGCGGCCCCGCGGGCCGTCTGGCTGATGCTGCCGGCCGCCCTCACCCAGGACGTCCTCGAGGAGGTGGCGGGCCTGCTCGACGAGGGCGACGTCATCATCGACGGGGGCAACTCCTACTACCACGACGACGTCGACCGCGCGGCCGCGCTCGCCACGCGCGGGCTGCACTACGTCGACTGCGGCACCAGCGGCGGGGTCTGGGGGCTCGAGCGGGGCTACTCGCTCATGATCGGCGGCGAGGACGAGGTCGTCGCCCGCCTGGACCCCCTGTTCGCGACGATCGCCCCGGGCGAGGACGGCACGGCCCCGACCCCCGGCCGGACGCCGGGCTCGAGCGCCGCGCGCGGCTACCTCCACTGCGGCCCGGCCGGGGCCGGCCACTTCGTGAAGATGGTCCACAACGGCGTCGAGTACGGGATGATGGCGGCGATCGCCGAGGGCCTCTCGGTACTGCGCCACGCCGACGTCGGGCTCCACGCCGCCGCGGCCGACGCCGAGACCTCCCCGGTGCGCGAGCCCGAGTACTACCGCTACCACTTCGACCTGGCCGACGTGGCCGAGGTCTGGCGCCACGGCTCGGTCGTGAGCTCGTGGCTGGTCGACCTGACCGCCCAGGCCCTCGCCGGGTCGCCCGAGCTCGCCGAGTACTCCGGGCACGTCGCCGACTCCGGCGAGGGCCGCTGGACCCTCGAGGCCGCGATCAACGAGTCGGTGCCGGCCCCGGTCCTCGCCTCGGCGCTCTTCGCCCGCTACGAGTCACGCGACCGGGGTGAGTTCGCCGCCAAGGTCCTCTCGGCCATGCGCGCGGGCTTCGGCGGCCACGTGGAGAAGTCCGCGTGAGCCTCGAGCAGCGGGTCCTGCCCGACGCCGAGGCCCTGGCCGAGGTCGCGGCCGACTGGCTGCGCCAGGCGATCGAATCCCGACGGGCCGAGCGCACCCCGGTCTCGCTCGCCCTCTCGGGCGGGACCACCCCGTGGGCGATGGTCGCCCACCTGCGCGACGTCGTCCCCTGGGGTGAGGTCGAGGTCTTCCAGGTCGACGAGCGGGTCGTGCCGGTGACGAGCGAGCTGCGCAACTGGCGCCACCTCGAGGCCGGGCTCGGCGACTCGGGCGCCCGGCTCGTCCCGATGCCCGTCGACGACGCCGACCTCGAGGCCGGCGCGCACCGCTACGCCGAGTCACTGCCCGAGCGGCTCGACGTCGTACACCTCGGGCTCGGCGCCGACGGCCACTGCGCCTCACTGGTGCCCGAGGACCCCGTGCTCGCGGTCAGCGACCGCGCCGTCGCCCTCACGGCCCACCCGTACCAGGGACACCGGCGCATGACGCTGACCTACCCCACCTTGAACGCCGCGCGCCGGGTCCTGTGGCTCGTGAGCGGCAAGGACAAGCGCGAGGCGCTGGCGCGCCTCCTCGAGGGCGACCGTTCGATCCCCGCCGGACGCGTCGTCGCCGAGTCGCAGGTCGTCTTCTGCGACGCGGCCGCCCGCGGGGAGTAAGGAGAGCCCATGGCCAGCGCCCGTCCCCGCCCCGAGGACCACGTCATCGTCATCTTCGGGATCACGGGCGACCTCGCCCGACGAAAGATCATCCCCGGCCTCTACCACCTGGCCGCGGCCGGCCTCTTGCCGGCGAACTACCGGATCGTCGGGTGCGCCCGGCCCTCGTCGAAGATGACCGACGAGGAGCTTCGCGCCTACGCCTACGACGCGACCTGCCAGTTCGCCACCGAGAAGCCCGACGAGGAGGGCTGGAACGCCTTCGCCGAGAACCTGCTCGCCGCGATCGACCCCGACGACGGCCCCGACGGCCTCTCGGCGGTCATGGAGCGCGCCGAACGGGCCATCGGAGGTGAGCCCCGGCGCCTGTACCACCTGGCCATCCCGCCCGACGCCATGCGTCAGGTGATCGAGCTGCTCGGCCGCAAGGGCCTCAACGAGCGCGGGCGGATCATCTGCGAGAAGCCCTTCGGCACCGACCTCGCCTCGGCGAGGGAGCTCAACCAGGAGATCACCCGCCACTTCGACGAGAGCCAGGTCTTTCGCATCGACCACTTCTTGGGCAAGGAGTCGATCGACAACATCCTGGCCCTGCGCTTCGCCAACGAGCTCTTCGAGCCCCTCTGGCGACGCAACCACGTGCGCTACGTGCAGATCGACGTCCCCGAGACGCTCTCGATCGAGGGCCGGGGCGCCTTCTACGAGGAGACCGGCGCCTTCAAGGACATGGTCGTCACCCACCTCTTCCAGGTGCTCGGCCAGCTCGCCATGGAGCAGCCCACCTCGCTCACCGCCAAGCCCCTGCGCGACGAGGTCTCCAAGGTCTTCGAGACGATGCGCCCGCTCGACCCCCGCGAGGTGGTGCGCGGGCAGTACGAGGGGTACCGCGACGAGGAGGGCGTCGCCAAGGACTCGACGACCGAGACCTTCATCGCGCTGCGGGCCTGGGTCGACAACGCCCGCTGGATGGGGGTGCCCTTCTACCTGCGCACCGGCAAGCGCATGGCCCAGAGCCGCCAGATCATCACCCTCGGGCTGCGCGAGCCGGTCATGGAGATCTTCCCTGAGCTCAAGGCCAACCCCAACCGGGACTCGAACAAGCTGATCATCGACTTCAAGGACCCCGGCTCGATCCACGCCGAGTTCCTGGCCAAGCAGCCCGGCCCCGAGATGGTGCTCGGCACCGCCCGCATGCACTTCCACTACCGCGAGAGCTTCCAGATCTCCAACAACCTCGAGGCCTACGAGCGCCTCTTGCTCGAGGTGATGCTCGGCAACCAGGCCCTCTTCACCCGCAGCGACGGCATCGAGCGGCTCTGGGAGGTCTCCGAGCCGGTGCTCGAGAGCCCGCCCCCCATCGAGTTCTACCCCCAGGGCACCTGGGGCCCCTACTCGATCGAGCGGGTCATCGCCCCGCACCGCTGGACCCTGCCCCAGTGACGGTCCGCCTCGTCCTCTCCGACGTCGACGGAACCCTCCTCACCCCCGACAAGCGGCTGACCGAGGGCGCCGTGCGCGCCGTCGACGACCTCGCCGCGGCCGGGATCGGCTTCGCCCTGACGAGCAGCCGACCGCCGCGCGGGCTGGCGATGCTCGTCGAGCCGTTGCGCCTCCGCCTCCCCCTCGGGTCCTTCAACGGCGGGATGATGGTCACCCCCGAGCTCGCGGTCGAGTTCGAGGCCCCGATCGAGGACCGCCACGTCGCCCCGGTCATCGAGGTCCTCCTCGACGAGGGCCTGTCGGTGTGGGCCTACCAGGGGCCCCGGGACTGGTTCGTCCTGGACCGCGAGGGCCCCCACGTGGAGCGCGAGGTGCACGCCGTCGGCTTCGAGCCGGTCGTGCTCGACTCGTTCGCGGGGCTGCGTGGCGACGTCATCAAGGTGGTGGGCGTGTCGGACGACCCCGAGCGCGTCGCCCGGGCCGAGAGCGCGGTCCGGTCCCGCGCGGGGGAGTCGGTCTCGGCGACGCGCTCCCAGAGCTACTACCTCGACGTCACCGACTCGCGGGCCCACAAGGGCCACGTCGTGCGCTACCTCGCAGAGCGGCTCGGCGTCCCGGTCGGCGACGTCGCGACCATCGGCGACGGCGCCAACGACGCCGACATGTTCGCGGTGTCGGGGGTGAGCGTCGCGATGGGCAACGCCTCCGACCCGGTGAAGTCCGCGGCAACCCACGTCAGTCGCTCCAACGACGACGAGGGCTTCGCCGCGGCCGTCGCGACGATCCTCGCCCTCACGCACTGAGCCGCCACCCCCGTGGAGGTGGCGGCTCAGGCCGGTGAGGGAGTCCTAGGGACGCAGCATGAAGCGCAGCGCCGCGCGCTGGCCGTTGGGCTCGATGATCACCAGCACGTGGATCCCGGCGCGGTTGCGCGGGCTCGAGCTGATGATGATCGTGAGCAGCGTGCCCGTGTTGTGCGCGACGATGGCCCGGAAGCC
>JAKBNI010000053.1 GCA_021831125.1 Actinomycetes bacterium
GTTCCGCGCCACCCCCGAGGAGCTTCGCGGTCGGGTCACCAACACCCTCATGCAGCTCGCGACCGCCCTGGCCGCCCTGGCCCCGGTCGTGGCGGGCGTGGTGACCGCGCGCCTCTCGGCGAGCTGGGCCCTCGGGGTCTTCGCCGCCGCGATGGCCGTGGCGGCCCTCGTCGCCCAGCGCGTGGGCCCGGCCCTCAGCGCCGCGACGGCCCCCGCGGTCGGGGCGTGAGCCCGGTCACCGGCCCGGTCATTTAGTCAAATGTCTTGACAGTAATATCTCATGACTGATACCTTCGGCCCGTGGACGCCCCCGCCCCGTCGCTCGTCGCCGCGGTCCTGCGCGCGCGGCGCGCCCTCGTGCGCGCCGTGCGCACCGAGCTCGCGGCCGCCGGCTTCTCGGACCTGCCGCGCACCGGCGCCCTCTACCTGAGCCACCTCGAGGACGGCCCGCGTCCCCTCTCGGAGATCGTCGCCACGACCGACGCGCCCAAGCAGATGGTGAGCCAGGTCGTCGACACCCTCGTGACCCGGGGCTACGCGCGCCGAGAGCCCGACGCCCTCGACCGTCGCCGCGTCAGCGTGTCGCTCACCCCACGCGGTCTCGCCGCGGCCGAGGTCGCCCGCGCGGCCGTGGCGGCGCGGGTGGATGCGCTCGTCGCCCGCGAGGGGGCGGCGCGGGTGCGCGCGGCGCTCGAGGTCCTCGCCGCCCTGGGCGAGCTCAGCGACGCCGAGGTCGGGGCCACTCCCTGATGTTCGGCGTCGCCCGGGCCCTCCAGGTGGCCACGCGCACGTGGCGGCCGTGGCAGCGCTACGCGCTCGCTCTCGGGCTGGTCGTGGCGGGAGTGGGACTGATGTGGTACGGCGTCGGGCGCGGCGTCGTCCTCGTCCTCGCCGGGGGGCTCGTGGCGATCGCCGCGGCGCGCCGGCGTCGGGCCCGCGGGCTCCCGGACGACTCGACCGGTGCGGGGGGCTCTTAGGGCCTTTTTAGGGCGAGCGAAGGGACCCCTCACGTTGCCCCCCTAGCGTCGGAGCGTTGCAGAGCTGGAGGGAGTGAGATGGACGTGAACGACACCCCTGAGTACGGCCCCGAGAGCGCGCCCACGAACGCGACACCCGAGTCGATCCCCGAGCCCGTCGGCGCCCCGGCCGACGACGCCGGCCCCGGCGCCGGCGCTCCCCCGGTCGAGGCGACCGCGCCCTGGGGCCCGGCGCCCGTGAGCGTGCCGGCCCGACCCCGGGGCGACTCGTGGCTGGTGCGCGCCGCGGCCGCGGCCGTTCTCGTGCTCTCGATCGGGGGCGTGGGCTTCGTCCTGGGCCACTGGGTCGACCGTCCCGTGGCCCCGACCTACGCCTTCCCCTACGAGCCGTCGGGCTCGGGCGGCTCGATCACCGTCCCGGGATTCGGCAACGTGCCCCTCCCGGGCTTCGGCGTCGGCACCGGCGCGCCGGGCTCGACCGCGACCCAGTCCAACGCCCGCGCCGCCAAGATCGCCTCCAAGGTGAGCCCCGGCCTCGTCGACGTCGTCTCCACCTACGACTACGCCGGCGCCACCGGCGAGGGCACCGGGATGATCCTCACCAAGGGCGGCCTCGTGCTGACCAACAACCACGTCATCGAGGGCGCCTCGTCGATCAGCGTGCGCAGCGTCGCCACCGGCCAGACCTACGGCGCGACGGTCGTCGGCTACGACGTCTCGGCCGACGTGGCCCTCCTGCAGATCCAGGGGGCCGCCAACCTCCCGACGGTGCGCGTCGCGGCGTCGGGCCCCTCGGTCGGCGACACGATCGTGGGGATCGGCAACGCCGGTGGCCTCAACGGCACCCCGCGCTACGCCGCCGGCCGGGTCGTCTCGCTCAACCAGACGATCACCGCGAGCGACGAGAACAACCCCAGCGGGTCCGAGACCCTGTCGGGCCTCATCGAGATCAACGCCGACATCCAGCCCGGCGACTCCGGGGGCCCCCTGGTGAACGCCCGGGGCCGCGTCGTGGGCATGGACACCGCCGGCTCCTCGACCAACGGGGGCTTCGGCTTCGCCCCCTCGGGGGCGGCCAACCAGGGCTACGCCATCCCCATCGACACCGCGATGAGGATCGTGACCGCGATCAAGGACGGGCAGGCCTCGACCAGCGTGCACGTGGGCGACACCCCGTTCCTCGGCATCCTCGTCGACGGGGCGCGCCCGGGCACCACCACGAGCGGGGTCACGATCGCCCAGGTCCTGCCCAACGGGCCGGCGGCCCAGTCCGGCCTCGTCGCGGGCGACACGATCACCGCCATCGACTCGACGCCGGTCACCGACGGCAGCTCGCTGCAGGCGGCCATCTTGAGCTTCCACGTGGGCCAGAGCGTGAGCGTCGCCTACACGACCCCCGGCGGCACGACCTCGAGCGCGACGCTCACGCTCGGCTCGGGTCCGGCGCAGTAGCCCTAGGCGCCCTCGACGACGTAGGCCCGCGCCGTGCCGGCGCCCTCGCGCAGGGCGCGGGCCGCGGTGTAGGCCTCGCCCTCGTACCACGCCACGGCCGCCTCGAGCGAGTCGAACTCGATCACGACCGACCGGCCCGGCGCGGCGGCGCCCTCGAGCGACGCGGTGCGCCCCCCGCGCGCGAGGTAGCGCCCGCCCGCCGCGGCCACGGCCGGCCCCGAGAGCGCCTTGTAGCGCTCGTAGCGCTCGGGGTCGGTGACCTCGATCTCGAAGACCACGTACGCGCTCATTCGCCCTCCCTTCTCACCCGAGCAGCCGCTCGAGGCGCAGCCGCCGCGACCCGATGACGCTGAGCGAGTTGCCCGCCCCGTTGAGCACCCACACCCAGGGCCCGGCCACGCACACCGCCACGGGGTCGTCGAGATGGTACGCCGGCCCGCGCAGCACGCGCACGAGGCGCCCGGTGCGCGCGTCGAGGACCGTGAGGGCGTCGCCGGAGGCGTCGGTCACGTAGACCCGCCCCCGGGACGTGGTGACCCCCCACGGGGAGTCCAGCCGGTCGGCGGGACCCGCCACCACGCGCACGAGGCGCCCGGTGCGCGCGTCGAGCACGCTGAGCGAGGAGGAGCCGGCGTCGGTCACGTAGACCCGTGCGCCCGACGCCGCGAGGTCGACCGGCGCCGAGAGCCGGGCCGCCGTCCCCCGCACCACCCGCACGAGGCGCCCGGTGCGCGCGTCGAGGACCGTGATCGACGAGGACCCCTCGTCCAGGACCCAGAGGTCGCCCCGCACGACCAGCAGGGCCCTCGGTGCCGCGAGGCCGTTCGCCCGCGTCGCGCGCACGACGTGGACCACTCGGCCGTCCGCCACGTCGAGCGCGACGAGCGTGCCCGACGCGTCGGCCACCCACAGGAGCCGGCCCGCCGCGCCGAGCGCGGTCGGGCCGCGCACCCCCCACCGGGTGAGTCGGACCGTGCGCAGGAGCCGTCCGCGCGCCCCGTCGAACTCGCTCAGCACCCCGCTCGCGCGCTCGGCGACCCACAGCCGTCCCCCGACCAGCGCGAGCGCGACGGGATGGGCGAGGGCGTTGGCCGGGCGCGCCGCGATCGCGGTCAGCGCCGCGACGCGCGCGACGCTGAAGGCGTCGAGCGAGGAGTTCCCGGCACTGGCCACCCACACGACCGAGGGGGTGGCCACCAGGGCCACCGGGCCGTCGAGTCCGGTCGAGGCGCCCACCGGGGCGCCCCCCGCGAGCGCGCAGAGCCCGGCGAGGGCGGCGAGGGCCCGGACGCGGCGCCCCCGGGCGCTCACTAGAACTGGACCAGCATGGTGATCAGGGCCAGGGCGATGAGCAAGAGCGCGGTGTCCACCGAGAGGCGCAGCCGGCGGCCCTCGCCGGCCGGGGCGCGACCCTCGCGGGCGGCCTCGCGGGCCACCTCGGCCTCGAGCGGCAGCGTGCGCGCCTCGAGGTGGCCGGCGGCCAGCACGTAGAGCACGATCCCGACGACGACCCAGGCGTGCCCGAGCGACACCGACGCACCACCCGAGAGGGCCATGACGAGCCCCGTCAGCGGCAGCAGGTGGACCAGGCGCGCGGCCCAGTTGCGCCCGTGGGGCAGGCGCCGGGCCTGGGTCGGGGCGTCGGCGCCCCGGGCGACCGCGTCGGCGGCGGTGCGCATCGCGACGAGCACGATCACCACGGCGACCGCCGTCATCACGTGCACCAAGAAGACGAGGTCGTAGCCGACCGAGGTCGCGATCACGGGTCCGACAGTAACGTCTCGGCCGCGCCGTAGGGGTCGCCGCGGCTCTCGAGGAGGAGCTCCACGGCGGCCTCCAGGGCCGCGCCGGCGGCGCGCGCGGCGGCGCGCTCGCGCAGCGCCGCCGCGACCACCGCCTCGAGCTGGGCCCGGACGTGGGCTCGACGGCGATCGACGAGTCCGGCCCCGTCGAGGTGGGCCCGGTGGGCGTCGAGGGCCTCGAGCAGCCCGGCGATCCCCTCGCCCGAGGTGGCGACCGTCTCGACGATCGGCGGCCGCCAGTCGCGCGCGCCGCCCAGGTCGAGCATCTGCTCGAGGTCGCGGCGGGTCTCGCGCACGCCGGCGCGGTCGGCCTTGTTGATCACGAAGACGTCGGCCACCTCGAGCAGCCCGGCCTTGTTGGCCTGCATCGCGTCACCCCAGCCCGGGTTCGTCACCACCACCGTCGTGTCGGCCGCCGAGGCGATGTCGACTTCCATCTGGCCCACCCCCACCGTCTCGACGAGCACCCGGGCCGAGCCCGTCGCCCCGAGCACCCGCACCGCGTCCGGGACGGCCAGCGAGAGGCCGCCCAGGTGGCCGCGGGTGGCCATCGAGCGGATGAAGACCCGGTCGTCGGTGGCGTGGGCCTGCATACGGATCCGATCGCCGAGGATCGCGCCCCCGGTGAAGGGCGACGTCGGGTCGACGCACAGCACGCCCAGGCGGCCCTCCCCCTCGGGCCGCGCCGCGAGGACGGCCGCGATGTACTGGTCGGTGAGGGTCGACTTGCCCGCGCCCGGGGGGCCGGTCAGGCCCACCACGTAGGGGACCGGCGTGCGGTACGCCAGGGCCGCCGTCGCGCGCAGGGCCTCCCCGCCCCCCTCGACGTAGGAGAGCAGGCGCGCGAGCGCCGCTCGCGAGCCGCCGCGGGCCTCCTCGAGCAGTTCGGCCGGCGCCCTCACGCGCGGCGCTCGACGGCCGCGCCCAGCGAGCGCAGGCGCCCGACGAAGTCGTCGTAGCCCCGCTCCACGTGCTCGAGGCCGTCGACCACCGTCTCGCCCTCGGCCACCAGGCCCGCCAGGGCGAGCGCCGCGGCGGCGCGGATGTCGCTCCCGCGCACGTGGGTCCCGGTGAGGCCCTCGACCCCGCGCACCACCGCGTGGTGGCCCTCGGTAGTGATGCGCGCCCCCAGTCGGATCAGCTCGTCGACGTAGCGGAACCGCCCGACGAAGAGGTTCTCGGTCACGACCGACACCCCCTCGGCGACGGCCAGGACCGTGGTGAGCAGGGGCTTGTAGTCGGTCGCGACCCCCGGGTAGGGCAGCGTCGCGACGTCGACCCCGCGCAGCCGCCCGGTCGCGGTGGCCGCGACGCCGGGTCCCTCGCGGTCGACCATCACGCCCATCGCCTCGAGCTTGCGCAGGAGCATCACCATGTGGTCGGCCCGGGCGTCGAGCACCCGGACGCTGCCGCCGGTGATGGCGGCGGCGGCCAGGTAGGTGGCCGAGACCACCCGGTCGGTGACGACCTCGTGGGTGGCCGGGACGAGCCGCTCCACCCCCTCGACGGTGAGCCGGGAGGTGCCGAGGCCCTCGACGCGCGCGCCCATCGCAATCAGCTGGCGGCCGAGGTCCTCGACCTCGGGCTCGCGCGCCGCGTTGTCGATGACCGTGCGACCCTGGGCGAGCACCGCGGCCATGAGCAGGTTGTCGGTCGCGGTGTGGCTGGGGTACTCGAGCACCACGCGCGTCGCGCGCAGCCGCGGCTCGGTCGAGACCGCGTGGATCGAGGTGCGCTCGTTGGAGAATCGCGCCCCCATCGAGCTCAGGCCCTCGGTGTGGAAGTTGATCGGCCGCTGGCCGAAGTCGTCGCCCCCGGGCAGCGCCATGTGCGCCTCGCCGCAGCGCGCGAGCAGCGGGCCGAGCACCACGATCGAGGCCCGCATCGCCTCGAACAGGTGCGCCGGCGCGTAGGGCGCGAGCTCGCCCGCCTCGGGGACCCGCACCACCAGCTCGTGGGGGGCCGGCCAGGCCACCTCGCAGCCGAGGGCCACGAGCAGCTCGCCCATCACGGTGACGTCGGAGATGTCGGGCACGTTGGTGAGCCGGTGCTCGCCGGTGGCGAGCAGGCACGCGGCCATCTGCTTGAGGACCGCGTTCTTCGCCCCGAGGGCGCTCACCTCGCCCGCGAGCGCGCCGGAGGGCTTCAAGACGAGCGAGGCCACGGGTCCAGTATGGCCCGTGGCGCGCCCCCCGCCCCCATTTGGGGTGGTCAGAGGGGCGGGGTTACGCTGGCCCCATGCGTCAGCCGACCCAGCCCGACCGCAACATCGCCCTCGAGCTGATCCGGGTCACCGAGGCCGCGGCCGTCGCCGCGGCGCGCTGGGCCGGGCGCGGCGACAAGATGTCGGCCGACCGGGCCGCGGTCGACGCGATGCGCTTCGTGCTCGGGGCCGTCGCGATGGACGGGATCGTGGTCATCGGCGAGGGCGAGAAGGACCACGCGCCCATGCTCTACAACGGCGAGCGCGTCGGCGACGGCCGGCCGCCCGAGGTCGACGTGGCCGTCGACCCGATCGACGGCACGACCCTGACGGCCCAGGGCCGCAACGGGGCGCTCGCGGTGATCGCGCTCTCCGAGCGCGGCACGATGTTCGACCCGGGCCCGTGCTTCTACATGAAGAAGGTCGCGGTCGGCCCGCGGGGCCGCGGGGCCGTCGACGTCAACGCCACCGCGACCGAGAACTTAAAGGAGCTCTCCAAGCGCCTGAAGAAGCCGGTCCAGGAGCTCGGCGTCGTCGTGCTCGACCGGCCGCGCCACGCCGACCTCGTCGCCGAGGTGCGCGAGGCCGGCGCGCGGGTCCTCTCGATCACCGACGGCGACGTGGCCGGCGCCATCGCCACCGGCTGGCCCAACTCGGGCGCCGACATCCTGCTCGGGATCGGGGGCACGCCCGAGGGCGTCATCGCCGCGGCCGCCCTCCACGGCCTCGGCGGCGAGATCCAGGGGGTCCTGCACGCCCACAACGACGAGGTCCGCGCCCAGGCCGAGGCGCAGGGCTACGACTTCGACCGCGTGCTCACCACCCACGACCTCGTGGCCAGCGAGAACTGCTTCTTCGCCTGCACCGCCATCACCGACGGCGACTTCCTGCGCGGCGTGCGCTTCTACGACTTCGGCGCGACGACCCAGTCGCTGGTGGTGCGCTCGCGCACCGGCACCGTGCGCACGATCGAGACCTTCCACCGCCACGACAAGCTCCAGGAGTTCAACGCCGCCGGGTTCTAGTGGCGCGGCGCGGCGCTCTCCGTTAGCCTCCGTCTACGGGGACGTCCCGGCCATCGGACGAAGGGGGCTCGATGAACGTCTCAGCAATCCTCAACGCCAAGGGGCGCGAGGTCGCCACCGTCGGGCGCGACGCCACGATCGCCGAGGCGCTGGCGATCCTCGCGGAGCGGCGCATCGGCGCGCTCGTCGTGACCGGCGCCCGCCCGCCCTTCGCGGGCATCTTCTCCGAGCGCGACGCCGTGCGGGCCCTCGCCGCCGGCGGCCCCGGGGCCCTGGGGGACCCGGTCTCGGCGCACATGTCGAGCGAGGTGAGCGTCTGCACGGAGTCGACCGACCTCCTGGTGGTGCTGGCCACCATGACCGAGCGGCGCTTCCGCCACGTCCCGGTGGTCGAGGGCGGCGCGCTCGTGGGGCTCGTCTCGATCGGCGACGTCGTCAAGGCCCGCCTCGACCAGCTCGAGAGCGAGAAGCGCGACCTGTTGGAGTACGTCTCGGCGCGCTGATCAGCGTGCGGCCGCGCGCAGGCGCAGCTCGGCGCGCGCCACCGCCTCGGTCGCCTCGACGTAGGCCGTCGGGTCGTCGCCGGACGACGCCGCCGCCAGCGCCGCCTGGGCCCGCTCGAGCGCCGACTGGGCGCGGGCGACGTCGATCTCGTCGACGCGCTCGGCGACGCTCGCGAGCAGGGTCGCGCGCGTCTCGCCCTCGGCCTCGCCCGGGCCGACCCGGAAGTAGCCGGCGTGCACCGCGAAGCGGACCTCCCCCTCCTCGGTGCCCTCGAGGCGCACCACGGTCGACACCACGTCGCCCACGGTCGGCGCGTAGCCGGCCATGACCGTGAAGTCGCCCTCGGAGGAGCGGGCCACGAGCGCGTGGGCCGTCCCGCGCCACAAGACGGCCTCGGGGGCCAGCACCTCGACGCGCAGCGTGGCCATCAGCCCTGGGCCAGCTCCGCGGCGCGGCGCTCGACGTCGGCGGCGCCGCCGACGTTCAAGAAGGCCTGCTCCGGGAAGTGGTCGAGGTCGCCCTTGACGAGCAGCTCGAAGGACTCGATGGTCTCGGCGACCGGGACGTTGATCCCGTCGATGCCGGTGAAGACCTTCGAGACGAACATCGGCTGGGAGAGGAACCGCTGGATCTTGCGGGCGCGGGTCACGGTCACCCGGTCCTCCTCGGAGAGCTCGTCGAGCCCGAGGATCGCGATGATGTCCTGGAGCTCCTTGTTGCGCTGGAGGATCTGCTGGACGCGCCGGGCGACCTGGTAGTGGCGCTCGCCCACGATCTCGGGCGCCAGGATGTTCGACGTCGAGGCCAGCGGGTCGACCGCCGGGTAGATGCCCAGGGCGGCGATCTGACGGCTCAACTCGGTCGTCGCGTCGAGGTGGGTGAAGGTCGTGAACGGCGCCGGGTCCGTGTAGTCGTCGGCCGGGACGTAGACCGCCTGGAGCGAGGTGATCGAGTGGCCCCTCGTCGAGGTGATGCGCTCTTGGAGCTCGCCCATCTCGTCGGCCAGGGTGGGCTGGTAGCCCACGGCCGAGGGCATGCGCCCG
This sequence comes from Actinomycetes bacterium, assembly GCA_021831125.1. GTDB lineage: Bacteria > Actinomycetota > Acidimicrobiia > Acidimicrobiales > RAAP-2 > RAAP-2. Next base: position 9,007 of record JAKBNI010000053.1, read on the forward strand.
AGCAGCGTGGAGACCTCCGAGCCGGCCTGGACGAAGCGGAAGATGTTGTCGATGAACAAGAGCACGTCCTGGTTCTTCACGTCCCGGAAGTACTCGGCCATCGTGAGCGCGGCCAGCGCGACGCGCAGGCGCACCCCCGGCGGCTCGTCCATCTGACCGTAGACGAGGGCCGTCTTCTCGATGACCCCGGACTCGCGCATCTCGAGCAGGAGGTCGGTGCCCTCGCGGGTGCGCTCGCCCACCCCGGCGAAGACCGACACGCCGCTGTGCTGCTCGGCCACCCGGCGGATCATCTCCATGATGAGCACGGTCTTGCCCACCCCGGCGCCGCCGAACAGGCCGATCTTGCCGCCCTGGACGTAGGGGGCGAGCAAGTCGATGACCTTGATGCCGGTCTCGAACATCGTCGCCTTGGGCTCGAGCTGGTCGAAGGGCGGGGCGTTGCGGTGGATCTCCCAGCGGTCCTCGACGGCCCCGATGTCGTCGGTGTCGAGGGCGTCGCCCACCACGTTGAACACGTGGCCGAGCACGGCCTCGCCGACCGGCACGGCGATGCCCCGGCCGGTCTGGCGCACCAGGGTGCCGCGCACCAGGCCGTCGGTCGGCTTCATGCACACGCAGCGCACCCGGCCCTCGCCGATCTGCTGGGCGACCTCGCCCACCACGGTCACCGTGCGCTCGTCGATGACGATGTCCATCTCGACCGCGTGGTTGATCTCGGGCAGGGCGTGGGGCGGGAACTCCACGTCCACCACCGGTCCCGCGATCGCCACCACGCGACCCGAGTCCAGGTCGGTCTTCTCAGGGGCCCACGTCATTGCTGTCTCACTTTCCCGAGCGGAGCGCCTCGGCCCCGCCCACGATTTCCATGATCTCGGTCGTGATGGCGTCCTGGCGCGCCTGGTTCATCTTGCGCGTCAGGGTCCGGGCGAGCTCGTCCGCGTTCTCGGTGGCCGCGGCCATCGCGCGCTGCTGACCCGTGAGGAAGGCGGCCGCCCCCTCGAGCAGGGCCGAGAAGACCTCGCTCTCGATCGCGCGCGGCGCCAGGTCCACCAGGAGCTTGGCGACCTCGGGCTCGAACTCGGTGTAGCCGCTCAGTCCCTCGGCCGGCGCCTCGGCGGGCGCCTCCTCGGCGACGAAGGGCAGGAGCTGGCGCACCTCGACGGCCTGGCGGCCGGCCGAGTGGTAGCGGGTCGAGACGAGCAGGACCTGGTCGACCTCGCCCTCCATGAAGGGCGCGGCCAGGTACCGGGCGATCGTCTGGGCGTCGGCGTAGCTGGGGCGCTCCACGAAGCCGGCGAAGGACCGCTCGACGTCGATGCCCCGGAAGCGGTAGTAGGGGGCGGCCTTCTTGCCGGCGACGGCCAGGCGGACCCGGGTGCCCCGGGCGCGCAGGTCGGCCACGAGGCGCTCGCCGGCGCGCAGGTTCTGGTTGTTGTAGGGGCCCGAGAGGCCCCGGTCGCCCGAGATCACGAGCACCGACGCCGTCTCGACCTGCTCGGGCAGCTCCACCAGGCGGCGCGCGCTGAACCGGTCGGCCTCGATCGCCTCGCCGACGATCCCGCGCACGGCGTCGCGGTAGGGCCGGTTGGCGGCGATCCGGGCCAGGGCGCGCGGGATCTGCGCCGCGGCGATGAGCTCCATCGCCTTGGTGATCTTGCGGGTCGAGTTGACGGAGCGGATCCGTCGACGCAGGACCCTCTCCTGCCCACCTGCCACGATCGGCCTAGTCGCTCGTGGCGAAGCCGTTGACGACCTCGCGCATCGCGGCGTCCATCGCCGCCTCGTCGGGCAGTTGCTTGGTCTCGCGGATGTGGGCGAGCAGGTCGGCGTGACGGGCCCTAAAGGCCGTCAGGAGCTCGGCCTCGAAGCGGCGCACGTCCTCCACCGGGATCGTGTCGAGCCACCCGCGGGTGCCGGCGTAGATCGCCACGACCTGCTCTTCGACCGGCATCGGGGCGTTGAGCCCCTGCTTCAAGAGCTCGGTGAGCCGGTAGCCCCGGTCGAGCTGGGCCTGGGAGGCCTTGTCGAGCTCGGAGCCGAAGGTCGCGAAGGCCTCGAGGTCGCGGAACTGGGCCAGGTCGATCTTGAGCGAGCCCGACACCGAGCGCATGGCTCGGATCTGGGCGGCGCCGCCCACGCGCGACACCGAGTTGCCCACGTTGATGGCCGGGCGCACGCCCGAGTAGAAGAGGTCGGACTCGAGGAAGATCTGGCCGTCGGTGATCGAGATCACGTTGGTCGGGATGTAGGCGGAGATGTCGCCGGCCTTGGTCTCGATGATCGGCAGGGCCGTCAGCGAGCCGCCGCCGCGCTCGTCGGAGAGCTTGGCCGCGCGCTCCAGGAGCCGGCTGTGCAGGTAGAAGACGTCCCCGGGGTAGGCCTCGCGGCCCGGTGGGCGGCGCAGGAGGAGGGAGATCTGGCGGTAGGCCTCGGCCTGCTTCGAGAGGTCGTCGTAGACCACGAGCGCGTGGCCGCCGTTGTCCATCCACTCCTGGCCGATCGCGCAGCCCGCGTAGGGGGCCAGGTACTTGAACGGCGCGGGGTCGCCGGCGCCGGCCACCACGACCACGGTGTACTCCATGGCCCCGTGGTCCTCGAGGGTCTTGACGGTCTGGGCCACCGAGGAGTTCTTCTGGCCCACCGCCACGTAGATGCACTTCACGCCCTGGCCCTTCTGGTTCAGGATCG
>JAKBNI010000054.1 GCA_021831125.1 Actinomycetes bacterium
TGGATTCGTACGGTCGCCGTTCGCGGTGCTCCACGGGGCGTGAGCAACCGAACGGAAGGACATCGACGTGGCCCTGGTCACCCTGCAGGATCTCCTCGACGCCGGCGTGCACTTCGGGCACCAGACCCGGCGCTGGAACCCCAAGATGCGCCGCTTCATCCTGGGCGAGCGCAACGGGATCTACCTCATCGACCTGCGCAAGACGCTCGCGGGCATCGAGTCCTCCTACGGCTTCGTGCGTGACCTGGTCGCGGGGGGCGGCACCATCTTGTTCGTCGGCACGAAGAAGCAGACCCAGGGCCCGGTGGCCGACTACGCCACGGCCTGCGGCATGCCCTACGTCAACCAGCGCTGGCTCGGCGGGATGCTGACCAACTTCTCGACGGTCCACGGCCGGGTGCGTCGCCTGGTCGAGTTGCGCCAGATGGAGCGCGCCGGCGACTTCGCCAACATGCCCAAGCGCGAGGCGTTGCGCCACTCGCGCGAGCTCGAGAAGCTCGACCGCAACCTCGCGGGCATCGCCGCGCTGGACCGCGTGCCCGACGCCGTCTTCGTGATCGACACGAAGAAGGAGCACATCGCGGTGACCGAGGCGCGCAAGCTCGGTCTGCCCCTCGTCGCGGTCGTCGACACCAACTGCGACCCCGACCTCATCGACTACGTGATTCCGGGCAACGACGACGCCATCCGCGCCGGCGCGCTCATGTGCAAGCTGGTAGCCGAGGCGGTCGTCGAGGGCCGCTATATCCGCCACAACCGTCCCGCCACCGCGCCCGCGGCGGCGTCGACGGGCGCCTGAGAGACCCACGAGGAGAGATCAAGGTGAGTATCACCGCGAAGGACGTGCAGGCGCTGCGACAGGCGACCGGCGTCGGCATGATGGACGCGAAGAGGGCTCTGGAGGAGAACGGGGGCGACATGGAGGCCGCCACGCAGTGGCTGCGCGTCCAGGGTCTCGCCTCCGCGGCCAAGCGCGCCGACCGCGAGGCGAGCGAGGGGTGCGTGGCCGTCGTGCGCGACGGCGCGGTCGCCGGCATCGTCGAGCTTCGCTGCGAGACCGACTTCGTCGCGAAGTCCGAGGAGTTCGTCGCGCTCGCCGACCAGATCGCCGCGCGCGTCTGCGAGGCTGGCGAGGGATCCGTGGCCGAGTTCCAGGGTGACCTCGAGCGGCTCCTCACCACCTTGAAGGAGAACATCTCGATCGGCCGGGTCGTCCGGCTCGAGGCCGGGCCGGGCGAGGTCGTCGACACCTACCTCCACCAGCAGTCGGGTCGCGGGGTGAACGCGGTGGCGGTGGTCGTGGCCGGGGCGAGCGAGGAGACGGCCCACGAGCTGGCGGTGCACATCGCCTTCGCCCGCCCGCTCTACCTCACCCGCGAGGAGGTCCCGACCGCCGAGGTCGAGGCCGAGCGTCGCACGATCGAAGAGATCACCCGTAACGAGGGCAAGCCCGAAGCGGCGATGCCCAAGATCGTCGAGGGCCGGCTCAACGCCTGGTACAAGGAGCGGGTCCTGCCCGAGCAGCCCTACGTGAAGGACGAGAAGGAGTCGGTGGCCCAGTTCCTCGGCGACGCGCGGGTGCGCTCGTTCGCCCAGGTCGTCATCGGCGCCTAGCCGTGCGCCGCGTCGTCTTGAAGCTCTCGGGCGAGGCCCTGGCGTCGGCCGCCAGCGACGAGACGATCGACGCGACGACCGTCGACTTCCTCGCGCGCGAGATCGCCGCGGCCATGGACCGCGGCGGCCTCGAGCTCGCCGTCGTGGTCGGCGGGGGCAACATCTGGCGCGGGGCGACCGGAGCCATGGCCGGGATGAACCGGGCCTCGTCGGACATCATGGGCATGCTCGGCACGGTCATCAACGCGCTCGCCCTCCAGGACGCGATCGAGAGCCACGGACGTCCGACGAGGGTCATGACGGCGCTCTCGATGGACCAGGTCGCCGAGCCCTACATCCGCCGGCGCGCGGTGCGCCACCTCGAGAAGGGCCGCGTGGTGATCTTCGCGGCCGGCATGGGCAATCCCTACTTCACGACCGACACCCCGGCCGCCCAGCGCGCGGCCGAGATCGAGGCCGACGTCGTCTTGAAGGGCACCCACGGGGGGGTCGACGGCGTCTACGACGTCGACCCGCGAGCCCACGCCGACGCCGTGCGCTTCGACGAGCTCTCCTTCGACGAGGTGATCGCCCGGGACCTGAGGGTGATGGACATGACCGCGATCACCTTCTGCAAGGACAACCGCTTGCCCATCCGCGTCTTCGACCTGATGGCCCCGGGGAACCTCGGGCGAGCCCTCGACGGGGCGCCCGTCGGTACGCTGGTGAGGTAATGGAGAGCGACCTCGTCGAGATGGTGCTCGCGGACACGCGCGAGCGCATGGCCAAGGCGCTCGATCACGTGCGCGCCGAGTTCGCGACCGTCCGCACGGGCCGGGCCTCGTCGGCGCTCGTGGAGGGCGTGCTGGTCGACTACTACGGGACCGAGACGCCGCTCAAGCAGCTGGCCAACTTCTCGGTCCCCGAGCCTCGCCTGCTCGTGGTGTCGCCGTTCGACAAGGGCTCGATCAACGCGATCGAGAAGGCCATCTCGACGGCCGACCTCGGACTGACCCCGAGCAGCGACGGCCAGGTGATCCGCCTCTCGTTCCCGGTCCTGACCGAGGAGCGGCGCCGCGACTTCGTCAAGCTCGTCAAGCAGCGCGCCGAGGAGGGCCGGGTGGCGATCCGTGGCGTGCGTCGCCACGCCCGCCAGGAGCTCGAGGGCCTCGAGAAGGAGAACGAGATCTCGAGCGACGAACTCGATCGGGTCGAGAAGGTGCTCGAGAAGGTCACCCAGGACGGGGTAGCGGCGGTCGACGCGCTCCTCGCGCACAAGGAGCAGGAGCTCCTTGAGGTCTGACGAGGATCCGATGGACGAGCCGACCGGCGAGTTCCCCGCGGCGGGCGCCGACGAGCCGCGCGTGACCATCACCGGGGCGACCCCGGCCGGTGACCTCGTCGACGACCTGCCCGAGATCGACCCCACGACGCTGCTGCCGCACTGGACCGAGGCGCCGACCGGCCAGGTACCGATCGTCGTGGCCCGCGAGGCCGCGACCGGCGACGACCCGTGGTCGTCGATCCCCGCGCCGGCCTGGCGCGAGGGCGAGGCCGACTGGGTGGCCCACGAGGAGCAGTTCGACACCTCGATGCTGGCCGGCGCCGAGCGCGCCGAGACCGCCCGACCCTGGGAGTTCGACGTCGTCGACGAGGGGCCCGCGCCGGCGCCCGCCGAGGAGCCGGAGTGGTTCGAGCCGGCGCGCCCCGAGCCGGGCGCCGGTCCCGTCGAGCGGACCCGCCGCCGTCGGACGAGCAACCCGCTCGCGGGACGGGCCGTGCGTCAGGCCCCGGCGTCGAGCTCGGTGGCCCGGGCGGTCCTGACCGGGATACTGCTCGCGATCGTCGTCTTCGCCTTCTTCGTCGCGGGACCCCTGCCGCTGACCGCCCTCGTGCTCGTGGTGCTCGCGGTGGCGAGCGGGGAGGCGTTCGCCGGCTTCCGCTCGGTGGGCGCGCACCCCGCGACCGTGCTCGGCCTGGTGGCCGTGGCGACCCTCGGGGTCGCGGTGTACAACAAGGGGCTCGTCGCCGTCGGGCCGGTGACGGTGCTGCTGGTGGTGCTGGGCTTCGTCTGGTACGTATCGGCCGAGCGGTCCATCGACGTCCTCGACGGGCTCGGGGTGACGGTCTTCGTCTACGCCTGGGTGGGGGTGCTCGGCGCCTACGCCGTGGCCCTGCTCTCCCCGTCGGCCTTCGCTGATCGCCACGGCCTGGCCTATCTCTTCGGAGCGCTCGTCATCGTCATCGGTAACGACACCGGGGCGCTGTTCACCGGACGGTGGTTCGGCAAGCACCCCCTCAGCCCCAAGCTCTCGCCGAACAAGACCGTCGAGGGGCTCGTCGGCGGGACCGTCCTGGCGCTCGTGTTCGGGGCGGTCATCGTCCCGCTGGTCTCGCCCTGGACGATTACGCGCGGCCTGGAGTTCGCCGTCGTCCTGTCGATCGCGGCGCCGTTGGGCGACCTCTTCGAGTCGATGGTCAAGCGCACCCTCGGGGTGAAGGACCTCGGACGGCTGCTCCCGGGCCACGGGGGGCTGCTCGATCGGATCGACGGGCTGCTCTTCGCCCTGCCCACGACGTACTACCTGCTGCACGTCCTGTCGATGCACTGATGGCCGACGCTCGGCGCAGCGTGGCCCTGCTCGGGGCGACCGGGTCGATCGGCGAGCAGACGCTCGAGGTCTTGCGACTCGAGCCGGAGCGCTTCGAGCTGGTGGCGGTCGCCGGCGGCGAACGCCTCGAACGGCTCGCCGAGATCGCCAAGGAGTTCGGCGTCACCCGGGTGGGGGTGCGCACCGACGCGCACCGGGCCCGCCTGGCCGCGCTGGTGGACGCGCGGGTCGAGATCGTGGTGGGCGACGCCGGACTCGAGGCGCTGGCCGCGTCGGCCGACGTCGTGGTGAACGCGGTACTGGGCTTCGCCGGACTCCCGGTCACCCTGGGGGCCCTCGGCGCCGGCAAGCGACTCGCGCTCGCGAACAAGGAGTCGCTGGTGGCCGCGGCGCCCCTCGTCGAGGCGGTGCGCTCCACCCCCGGCGCGGAGCTCTGGCCCGTCGACTCCGAGCACTGCGCGATCCACCAGTGTCTGGGCGGGGCCGCCGCCGCGCCGGGCCACCCCGACGTGCGCCGCCTGCTCATCACCGGCTCGGGCGGACCGTTCCGCGACCGGGACCGCGCGACGCTCGCGCGGGTCACTCGCGCCGAGGCCCTGGCCCACCCGACCTGGCGCATGGGCGAGAAGATCACCGTCGACTCCTCGACGCTCATGAACAAGGGTCTCGAAGTCCTCGAGGCGAGCGCGCTGTTCGGCGTCGAGGCCGAGCGCATCGAGGTCGTGATCAACCCCCAGTCGATCGTGCACTCCATGGTCGAGTTCGTCGACGGCTCGGTGCTAGCCCAGCTCTCGCGGCCCGACATGCGCCTGGCGATCGCCTACTGCCTGGGCGCGCCCGAGCGTCTCGACCACGCCTTCGGCGCGATCGACTTCGCCGCGGGGCTCACGCTGACCTTCGAGGCACCCGACCGCGCCGCCTTCCCGGCCCTCGACCTCGCCTACGACGCGGCCCGCCGTGGAGGGGTGGCCCCCGCGTGGCTCAACGCCGCGAACGAGGTAGCCGTCGAGGCGTTCCTCGCCGAACGACTCGCCTGGGTCGACATCGTGCGGGTCGTGGCCGCGGCCATGGAGCGCTGCCCCGGCGGCCCCCTCACCTCGCTCGAGGAACTGCGTGGCCAGGACGCGGCCGCCCGTGCGGTGGCGACCGCTAGCCTCCCTCGATGACCTCGCCGGCCCCCGCGGCGCCCCGCGCGGCGCCCACCGAGGAGCGACTCTCGCCGCTCGTCTTCGGCGGGATCGTCGTCGCGGTGGTGGCCCTGCTCGTGGTGAGCGTCGGCTGGGCGCTGCCCGTGGTGATCCTGGCGGTCCTGTTCATGGTCATGTTTCACGAGTTCGGCCACTACATCACCGCCAAGCGGGCGGGACTGCTGGTGACCGACTTCTTCGTGGGCTTCGGACCGATCGTCTGGTCGACGAGGGTCGGCGAGACGCGCTACGGCGTGCGGGCGATCCCCCTGGGCGGCTACGTCAAGGTCCCGGGCATGACCTGGAGCGACCCCGTCGACCCGGCGATCGAGCCGCGCACCTACCGGCAGGCCTCCTACCCCAAGCGGGTGCTGTTCGCCTCGGCGGGCTCGCTCATGCACGGAGTCCTCGCCCTCGTGATTGCCTGGGCGTCGCTGGCCTTCGTCGGGGTGCCCTCGGCCAGCCACGTGGGGGTGACGGCCCTCAGCACGTTCCAGGGCCAGCGCGAGACCCCGGCGCAGCGCGCGGGCCTGCGGGTGGGGGACCGGATCGTCGCCGTCGACGGGCACACGATCAGCGACTCGACGACCCTCGCACGCCTCATCCACCACAGCGTGGGCGTGACCCTCACCCTGGTCGTCGAGCGTGGCGGGAGGCGACTCACCCTGCACGCGACCCCAGTGAACGGCCAGCACGTCGAGGTGAACGGGCGTCCCCTCGACACCTCGGCCACCCCCGAGGGGTTCCTCGGCATCGAGGTGGGCCCGCTCAGCGTGCGCGACTCGGTCCTCGGGGCCGTGCCCCACGCCGCCAGCGAGCTCGGCTCGATCGTGGTGGCGTCGCTGAAGGGCCTCGCCCACGTCTTCACCCCGCACGAGTTCGCGAGCCTCTACCACCAGGTCACCTCACCCTCGGCGGCGAGCAACCGCCAGAACCAGCTGAACCGGCCCGAGTCGATCGTGGGCGTGGTGCGCATCGCCGTCCAGGGGGCCCAGTACGGGGTGGGCACGCTGCTCACGATCCTGATGGCGGTGAACGTCTTCGTGGGGGTCTTCAACCTCTTCCCGATGCTGCCCCTGGACGGGGGCTACATCGCCATCGCCACCTACGAGCGGCTCCGCTCGCGCCGGGGCCGGCCCTACCACGCCGACGTGAACCGTCTCCTGCCGGTGATCTACGCCTTCGTGGCGGTGCTCGGGGTCCTGTTCGCGGCGACCCTGTACCTCGACATCGTCCACCCCATCGCCAACCCCTTCGGCTAGGGGGTCCGGCCCCGGGCCGGCCACGGCAGAATGGGGGTGTGGACGTGACCTCGAGCCCCCTCAGCCCGCGCCGGGCGACCCGCCAGATCCACGTCGGCTCGGTGGCCGTCGGGGGCGGGGCGCCGATCTCGGTCCAGTCGATGACCACGACCAAGACCGCCGACGTCGAGGGCACGCTCCAGCAGGTCTACGCGCTGGCCGCCAACGGCGCGGACATCGTGCGCTGCACGTGCAACGAGCGCGCCGCCGCCGAGGGGCTCGCCCAGATCGTGCCGCGCTCCCCGGTGCCGATCGTCGCGGACATCCACTTCCACGTCGAGATGGCCCTGGCGGCGCTCGAGGCCGGGGTCCACGGGCTGCGGCTCAACCCCGGCAACCTGCGCAAGCCTGAGGAGATCAAGCAGGTGGCGCGCGAGGCCAAGGACCGGGGCGTGCCGATCCGTATCGGGGTGAACGCCGGCTCCCTGCACCCCGAGATCTACGAGCGCTTCGGTGGGGCGACCCCCGAGGCCCTGGTCGAGTCGGCCCGCCTGGAGCTCGCCTACTTCGAGGAGGTCGGCTTCGAGGACGTCAAGATCTCGGTGAAGGCCTCCTCGGTCGCCACGATGATCGCCGCCTACCGACTGGCCTCGGAGACCTTCGACCACCCCTTGCACCTCGGCGTCACCGAGGCCGGGCCCCTGCCCGGTGGCCTGCTCAAGGCGACGGCGGGGATCGCCACCCTGCTCGCCGAGGGCATCGGCGACACCCTGCGCTACTCGCTCACCGCCGACCCGGTCGAAGAGGCTCGCGCCGGGCGCCAGCTCCTCGAGGCGCTGGGCCTGCGCGAGCGCAAGGGGCTGGACCTGATCGCCTGCCCCAGCTGCGGGCGGGCCGAGGTCGACGTGATCGCCGTCGCGACCAGGGCCCAGGCGGCCCTCGACGAGCTGAACGTCCCCCTGCAGGTGGCGGTGATGGGCTGTGTGGTGAACGGGCCGGGCGAAGCCCGTCACGCCGACCTCGGCATCGCCGCCGGCAAGCGTAAAGGGCACCTCTTCATCCGCGGCCAGATCGTGCGGGTCGTCAAGGAGGACGAGATGGTCGAGGCCCTCGTCGACGAGGCGCGTCGCATCGTCAGCGAGGGCGTGGAGGCGCGCCTCGCCGCGCGCGACGAGAGCGCCGCGGCCGCGGCCGAGGCCGACCGGGCCGACCTGCTCGACGCCCGGGGCGCCGACGCCAACCAGGCCGGAGCGCGCATCGAGAGGATCCGGGCCCGGGTCGAGCGCGAGTAGCCTCGGGCGAACCCGCTAGAGGAGGGACGTGGCCCCGAGCGCCCTGACACCGCCCGACGAGGACTTCCCTCGCTGGTACCAAGACGTCGTCGCCAAGGCCGAGATGGCCGACAACGGGCCGGTGCGCGGCACGATGGTCATCCGTCCCTACGGCTACGCGCTCTGGGAGCGGATGCAGGCGGAGATGGACTGGCGCATCAAGCGGGCCGGGGCCCAGAACGCCTACTTCCCGATCTTCATCCCCGAGTCGTACTTCGCGCGTGAGGCCGAGCACGTCGAGGGCTTCAGCCCCGAGCTCGCGGTCGTGACCCACGCCGGCGGCGAGGACCTCGCCGAGCCGATCGTCGTGCGCCCGACGAGCGAGACGGTGATCGGCGAGTTCATGGCCAAGTGGGTCCAGAGCTACCGGGACCTGCCCCTCGCCCTCAACCAGTGGGCCAACGTGGTGCGCTGGGAGCTGCGCCCGCGCCTCTTCCTGCGCAGCTCGGAGTTCCTCTGGCAGGAGGGCCACACCGCCCACGCCAGCTACGACGACGCCCACGCCTACGCGCTCACGATCCACCACGACGTCTACGACGAGTTCCTGCGCGAGGTGCTGGCCGCCCCGGCCTTCCTCGGCATCAAGCCGCCGAGCGAGCGCTTCGCCGGGGCCGTGAACTCGCTCACCCTCGAGGGGATGATGCGCGACGGCAAGGCCCTCCAGATGGGCACGACCCACGAACTGGGCCAGAACTTCTCGCGGGCCTTCAACATCGTCTTCCAGACCGAGGCCGGGGGCTCGGGCCTCTGCTACACCACCTCCTGGGGCGCCTCGACCCGGCTCGTCGGCGGGCTCGTGATGATGCACGGCGACGAGAACGGCCTCGTCGTCCCGCCTCGACTCGCCCCCATCCAGGCCGTGGTGCTGAGCGTGCGCGACGACGCGACGCTGCTCGAGGCGGCCGCGCGGCTGCGCGACGGGCTGGCGGGCGAGGGCGTGCGCGTCGAGCTCGACCGGGGCCGGGCGAGCTTCGGCCGGCGGGTCACCGACTGGGAGATCAAGGGCGTGCCGGTGCGCGTCGAGGTCGGCCCGCGCGACCTCGAGGCCGGTCAGGCCACCCTGGTGCGTCGCGACACCGGTGAGAAGGAGGCCGTCGCGCTCGGGGCCGTCCCGACCCGGGTCGGCGCCCTGCTCGAGGAGGTCCAGCGCGCGCTCTACGAGCGAGCCCGACGGTTCCGCGATGAGCGCACCGTCGAGGTCGGGAGCGTCGACGAGGCCGCCGCGGCCGCCCAGGAGGGCTTCGCCCGGCTGGGGTGGGCGCTCGTCGACGGCGAGGGCGAGGCTCGGCTGCGCGAGGCGGCCATCACGGTGCGCTGCCTGCAGCGCGCCGACGGCTCGGTGCCCGAGAGCCCCGACGAGGAGGGGCTCGTGTGCATCGTGGGTAAGTCCTACTAGGGCCACGGCCCACGGCCCAGGCGGTTGTGGGAAACCGCCCCGACTGCTAGTCTTGCTCTGACAGTCCGCCCAGGACGTATGGACTCGTTTAAGCGCGGGCCTTGGGCCCGCGCTTTTTAGCGTCCGCGCCGGGGCGGAGAGAGGACGAGGAGGTGGCAATGGACTGGCAGGCGGCGCTGGGCCCCGTGCTGTCCCCGCTCGGCCTCGACCTCTACGACGTCGAGTTCACCGCCGGCACCCTCACCGTCGTGGTCAGCCGCGACGGCGGGGTCGACCTCGACGCCCTGACCGAGGCGAGCCGGGCCGTCTCGGCCTGGCTCGACGCCCACGACCCCATTGAGGGGCGCTTCACGCTCGACGTCTCGAGCCCGGGGCTCGAGCGTCGACTGCGCACGCCCGAGCACTTCGCCGGCGCTCTGGGCGAGCGGGTGACCCTGCGCGAGCGGCGCGAGGGACAGCCGACCCGTCGCGTCGAGGGGACCCTGGTCGCCTGCGACGCGACGAGCGCGACGATCGACGACCCCGAGCTCGGGTCCACGCGGGTCGAGCTCGCGGGCGTGGAGCGCGCCCGCACCGTCTTCCTGTGGGGGGCCGACCAGCCGACGGCGGGCCGGTCCCGCGAGACGACGAGCAAGAAAGGCTAGCCATGGCTAACTTCGAATTCCTCGAGGCCCTGGGCCAGATCGCCCGGGACCAGAACATCGACGAGGGCGAGCTCCTCGTCGCGCTCGCCAACGCCCTGCTCGCCGCCTACAAGCGCCGCCCCGACTCGGCCGAGGACGCCGAGGTCGAGATCAACCCCGAGACGGGAGAGATCAAGGTCTGGGGCCTAGAGCTCGACCTCGACGGCAACGTCGTGCGCGAGTGGGACGCCACCCCCGACGACTTCGGGCGTATCGCCGCCCAGACCGCCAAGCAGGTCCTGTTGCAGCTGATCCGCGACATCCAGCGGCGCCAGATGTACGAGGAGTTCGCCAACCGCGAGGGCGACATCGTCTCGGGCACCGTCCAGCAGAACGACAACCGCTACACGCTGCTCGACCTCGGGCGCGTCGAGGCGCTGCTGCCCCAGGCCGAGCAGATCGCCTTCGAGCGCTACGAGCACGGCGCGCGGATCAAGGTCTACATCGTCGAGGTGCGAAAGACCAACAAGGGGCCCCAGATCGTCGTCTCGCGCACCCACCCGGCGCTCGTGGCGAAGCTCTTCGAGATCGAGGTGCCCGAGATCGCCAACGGCATCGTCGAGATCAAGGCCATCGCCCGCGAGCCCGGGCACCGGACCAAGATCGCGGTGGCGTCGAACGACCCGATGATCGACCCGGTCGGCGCGTGCGTCGGTGCCCGGGGCAGCCGAGTGCGCAACATCACCAACGAGCTGCGCAGCGAGCGCATCGACGTCGTGCCCTACAGCGACGACCCCGTCGAGTTCATCCAGTCGGCTCTCGCCCCGGCGCGGGTGCGCGAGGTGCGCCTCGACGAGGAGGAGGGCATCGCCACGGTCATCGTCCACGAGCAGCAGCTCTCGCTCGCCATCGGCAAGGAGGGCCAGAACGCCCGCCTGGCGGCTCGCCTCTCGGGCTGGCGGATCGACATCCGGTCCGAGAACGAGGACGAGGAGGACGAGGTCCCCGAGGAGACGTGGGCCGAGGGCGAGGCGGGCGCCGAGGGCGGTGCCGAGGCCGAGCCGGTGACGGCGGGCGTGGCCGAGTCGGACGGCGTCGCCGCGCCCGCCCCTAGCGTGGAGGGTGAGGCATAGCCCCCACCAGGACCTGCGTCGTCTGCCGGGCCCGACGCGAGGACCGCGCACTGGTCCGGGTGGGTCGGCGCTCCGACGGGACCTGGTACCGCGGCCGCGGACCGGGGCGGGGGGCGTGGTGCTGCCGGGACTGCGCGCCGGGTCTGAGCGAACGGACGCTGGCCCGGGCGCTGCGCGCGACCCTCGAGGGGCCCGAGGTCGCGGTCGCGGCCGGGCTCATCGGGGAATCGGCCGAGGTTGTGGAAGAATAGGACACTGTGCCCGCGCGAGCGGGACGAGTAAGGGATCGTTTTGGCGCCGAAGAAGATACGAGTGCACGAGCTCGCCAAGGAGCTCGGCCTGACGAGCAAGGAGCTGCTCGGCCTGGCCGCCGCGCTGGGCATCGGCGCCTCGAGCCCGTCGGCGTCCATCGAGGACGCCCAGGCCGACCGGATCCGGCGGCGCGCCGACGCCGAGGGGCTGCGCCGCGAGGCCGGCCCCGAGGCGAGGCCCGCCAAGGCCGTGCGCACCACCAGGGCCCCCCAGGCCCCCGCCCCCGCCCCCGCTCCGGCGCCCGAGC